>CAVFUK010000135.1:0-14615 GCA_963625535.1 Anaerovoracaceae bacterium
AGATGATGTGGAAGGTGCCGCAGTTCTTCAGATAGAGACAAAGAGACTAAAAGACCTCTTGGAAGACTAAAAGACTAAGGGTCTAAGAGACGTTGAAGGTCTAAAGACGTTTTACGTTTTACGTTGAACGTTACGAGACGGCATGACGCAGCGGGCGGGTCATAGGGGGACACAGGTGCTCCGATGGCCCGCCCGGCGTTTTCAGCCGCACGGGGTTGCGGGGCTCGGGAAATGTATGTATCTTTGCAGCAACATCAATCGGAGATTGTATGGAAACGGATAGAAACAACATATCGCCCACGTCTGAGGACAGTGAATCGCAAATAGTGCTCTACCAACCGGACGAGAGTATATCGCTATATGTGAAGTTGGACACCGAACATAACACGGTGTGGCTCACACAACAGCAGATAGCGGATTTGTTCGGGACAAAACGGCCGGCGATTACGAAACATCTGAACAATATATTCAAAAGCGGTGAATTGGATCAAAATTCAGTATGTTCCATTTTGGAACGAACTGCCGCTGATGGGAAGGTATACAGAACGCAGTTCTACAACCTGGATGCCATCATTTCTGTAGGGTTCCGCACACGAATACTCGTCCGTCGCCTTTTATGAGAAAAACTCCTCAATTGCACGAAGTTCGTGCAATTTTTGGCAAATCCTGCACGAATCTGATGCAAATCCTGGTGACTATCCCTGTGCACGAGGGTGCGTAGAAAGTCTTGAGACGGGCCGACCCGGTTCGGAAAGAGGGGGCCTAGTGCCCCTACAATTAATTCATCGGTGAGGCGATTTCATCACGCATAAATGATAAAAATCGCATTTGCGGGGGGGCAAGAGACTAAAAGACAAAGAGACTAAACGTCTAAAAGACGTTGAAGGTTTTATGTTTTACGTTGAACGTTACGAGACGGCATGACGCAGCGGGCGGGTCATAGGGGGACACAGGTGCTCCGATGGCCCGCCCGGCGTTTTCAACCGCACGGGGTTGCGGAGTTCGGAAAATGTATGTATCTTTGGATAGGATAAGCTGCATCTCAACAAAACATTCAAGCGAGCTTGATGCTTTTGTGTTCGATTTAGATTATCTTTGCATCGTATATCAAAACAAATTTTACAACCCCCAAAAAGGATTATAGGTATGGCCAGACTGATTATAAGGAACATAGGACCCATAAGGAACGTGGATATTGAACTGAACAAGGTCAATGTCTTCATCGGGGTGCAAAGCAGCGGAAAAAGCACAATAGCCAAGATCATCAGCTTCTGCTGGTGGCTGGAAAAAACGGTGAACAAGGAGGATACGCTCTTTTACGAGGGCCGGGAGGCTTACAGACGCCTGCAGGCTTATCACCACATCCAGACATACTTCAGGGAGGATTCCGTCATCGGCTATCTGGGCGAGAATGTGGCCTATGCCTATAACTGGCCGGACGGAGAGCCTTTGCCAGACCCCGGATGGGAAGCGGCGCAGACGGAGCATCTCTCGGAGAAAGAGTTTATAGCGTACCCGGCGTCGAAGGTGATAAATCCAAAGGTCATCTATATACCCGCTGAACGAAACTTCGTCGCCGTGGTGCCTAACCTGCAAAAGTACGCGGAGAACGATGACTGCCTGATGGACTTCCTGCTGAGCTGGCAGGAGGCGAGGAAAAAGTACTCCACGACGCACAAACTCGCCCTGCTGAACCTGGGGATGGACTTCTACTCCCAGGAAGGGGTGTCGAACCTGGTGTCGCTCCCGCAAGGCGGGGCGGTGGCCCTGGAGGCGGCGTCGAGCGGTCTGCAAAGCGTCGTCCCACTGATCACGTTGATAGACTGGCTGGCCAATGGCATCTATCAGGAGAACAAACCTTACTCTTACGAGGAGATGGAGAAGATAAGGCACCTGCTGGACGAGGTGGGGAAAGACCTGTCGCTGGCCGACAACGACAGGCTGAAGGAACGGTTGGCAGGCATCGTGAGCGGCAAGATCTACACACACACGCAGTTCGTCATAGAGGAGCCGGAGCAGAACCTGTTCCCCACGACGCAGCGGGACTTGATATATTATCTGCTGAAGACAATCAACCACGGAAGGAAACATCGGCTGGTGGTGACCACACACAGCCCTTACATCCTGCACGCCTTCAACAACGGCATGGTGTGGGGACAGGTGCAGGGAGAGGCTCCTGGCGACCTGAGGTCGGAACTGGACTGCAAGGACGCCGCGATAGACCCGGACCTCGTGAGTGTGTGGCAGATAGCTGACGGCGCGCTGGTGGACATCAAGGACGCCCGGACGAACACGATAGGCAAGCATTACTTCAACGACGTGATGAACGAAATGCTGGACGACTACTATCTGATGTTGCCTTACGTGAAAATAGCGAAGCGATGATAGAGAGACTGCTGAAAGCCTTGCCAAAGCACCGGGATTGCCTCGATAGGCTCCGAGGGGATGTCCTTTACGTGGTGGACTGGAAGGATGAGACCGGTGGCGGCATCTCATTTACGGACTACGACACGGGAAGGGCCGCCGTGAAGCTGCTGAACCCTAAGGGACTGTCCGTTTGGTGTGACAAGTTCCCAGAGAATGCTTTGCCCGTGAAGAAGGGGAGCTTCTCGCAGCAATGTGAGTGTGCCTTGTTCCCCGCGGAGGAGAACGGTGCGGACGACATGTGGGTGCTGTTCGTGGAGACGAAGTATGCCAAGGACGAGACCAAAGCCCGTGACGCGAGGAATGACTATCCAAGGAAGATGGTGGCCCAGATAGAGGCTACTGTGGAGTACTTCCGGAGCAAGGAGATATTGAGGGCGGACAAGGTGGTGTACGCCATCGTCTCTTTCCCCATGCTGGAGAATTTCAACGCATGGTTTGACCGGAATCTGATACACGAGGCCTGGGCGGAGCATCAGATAATAGTGAGAGCGACAAGCCAAGCTGAAATCCTGAGCAGTCAGATGATTCGCCTCTGAACTCCGACTTCCTTGCCAGAATTGCGTGATGAAAAGCATGGTGAACCGAGGCTCGACATATCCGTTCTTTAACCGACTGATGACACGGAACAACATTGACCGCCGACTGGCGAAAATCTAAGGCATGGCGATGGAGCGCAGTGGCCTCGGGACTGGTCTCCATATTGTTGACGAATTGGTTCTAGTAAAAACAAAAGATTGACTATGGCATTGGAGATTAAAAGCATACCGGTACTTACCGGGAATCAACGACGCAAAGATAAAGGTTAATACCGTACCATCCAAAATAAGAGAGCGAATATTTATGAGGAGACGGTTTTGCTCGTTTGGCAAGGGTTTCGTAACTTTGCACCTGACGAAAAAAGAAAACGATGGTAGTGAACTCTAAAAAATACGTGGATGGGAAATTATCTTCACAAAGGCAATGATGGATTCGCATCGCTCCGCAACTCGACGTTTGTGGACAAGAGCATGCTGATAGAGGAGGTGAACTCCGCGATGATGACGGAGAACAGATTCCTCTGTGTGACACGGGCACGCAGGTTCGGAAAGTCGGTAGCAGTGAAGATGCTGAACGCGTACTACGACCGGTCGTGCGACTCGCGCAAGTTGTTCGAGAATCTGGAGATAAGCAGGGCGGAGGACTTCGAGAGGCACCTGAACCGATACCCCGTGCTCTACCTGGACATGACGGACTTCGTGACGAAATACGGCCGGGACGAGCACATCGTGGAGTACGTGAAGCGGGACATCTGCGACGAGCTGACGAGCCTGTATGAGGGGGTGACGATGAAACCCAACGACGACGTGATGGACCTGCTCTCGAGCATCGTGGACCATACGGGGGAGAAGTTCGTGTGCCTGATAGACGAGTGGGACGCGCTCTGCCGCGAGGGGCGCGAACGACAGACGGACGAGTATGTGGACCTGTTGAGGCGACTCTTCAAGGGCAGCAAGTCGGAATATGTGTTCGCCTGCGCCTACATGACGGGGATACTACCCATAAAACGCTACAACACACAGTCGGCACTGAACAATTTCGATGAGTACACGATGCTGAGTCCCGCCCAGCTAGCGCCTTACTTTGGATTCACGGAAGGGGAGGTGAAGCGACTCTGTGCCGACGCCGGGATGGACGCCGACGAGATGAAACGTTGGTATGACGGATATGAGTTGGGGGCGGAGAAGTCGATGTATAACCCCTACGCCGTGATGAGGGCGCTGAAGCGCAGGTCGTACGAGAGCTTCTGGACCGGCACCAACACCTTTGAGGACCTGAAGCGTTACGTGACGATGAACTTCGACGGACTGAAGGACGACATCGTGCATGCCCTGAACGACATCCCCGTGCGGGTGAACGCGCTGCGCTTCAGCAACGACATGCACAAGGTAGGCTGCAAGGATGACGTGCTGACGCTGTTGTGCCATCTGGGCTATCTGTCGTACAACGGCGAGACGAAGTGCGCCAGCATCCCGAACTACGAGGTGCGCCAGGAGTTTGAGATGGCGGTGGGGGACACCAGCTGGCAGGAGGTGACGAGCGCCCTGCGGATGTCGGACCGGCTGATGGCATGTCTGCTCGGCGGAGATGCCGACGAGGTGGCGAACTGCGTGGCGGAGGTGCATAGCCAGAATACCAGTATCCTGAAATATAATGACGAGAATTCACTCGCTTGCGTGCTCTCATTGGCGTTCTACACTGCAAGGAGCCGATATGAGATGGTGCGCGAGTTCCCAACGGGCAAGGGCTTCGCTGACCTGGTGCTGTTGCCGCATCGCGGGGTGGACGCTCCGGCTATCGTCCTGGAGTTGAAATGCGACAAGGATGCCGACACGGCCATCGGACAGATTAAACGGCGGGAATATGTGAAGTCGTTGCAGCGCTATGCGGGTGACGTGATACTGGTCGGCATCAATTACGACAAAACCTCGAAGACGCACACCTGCAGGATAGAGAGAATGAAGTTGTGAGGGGGCGAAGGAGAAGTCCCACAAGTTGTGGGACAAATAAAAGTGAGCTCCCCGGCAACGGGGAGCTCACTATATATAATAAGGTGTAGTCGGTGGGAAACGCCGAAGAACTTATGCGCTACAGCGTCACGCCATTCTTGAAGATGGCGATCTCGCGGTAACCTTTCTTCTCGTTGTTCACCAATTCACCGCTCGCTACGCGGATGATGTAGTCGATGAAACGCTCGCAGGTCTTCTCCATCGGCTCGTTCTCCACAATCACTCCGGCATTGAAGTCGATCCACGTCGGCTTGTTGGCGGCGAGGTTGGAGTTGGTGGAGATCTTCATCGTAGGTACGTAGGTGCCGAAAGGCGTGCCGCGGCCTGTGGTGAAGAGCACCATGTGACATCCGCACGAAGCCAGTGCCGTGGAGGCTACCAGGTCGTTGCCCGGAGCGGAGAGCAGGTTGAGTCCCTTCACACTCAGGCGGTCGCCGTAAGGCATCACACCCATCACGTAGCTCTTGCCGCACTTCTGTGTGCAGCCCAGCGCCTTCTCCTCCAGCGTGGAGATGCCGCCCGCCTTGTTGCCCGGTGAGGGATTCTCGCCGACAGGCTCGCCGTGGGAGAGGAAATAGGACTTGAAGTCGTTGATGAGGCTGACGGTCTGCTCGAACAGCTCCGGTGTCTTGCAACGGTTCATCAGGATGGTCTCCGCGCCGAACATCTCGGGTACCTCGGTCAGCACCGACGTGCCGCCCTGTGCGATGAGGAAGTCGGAGAACATGCCCAGCAACGGGTTGGCGGTGATGCCCGAGAATCCGTCGGAGCCACCACACTTCAGACCCACGCGCAGCTCCGACAGGGGGACATCCTCGCGCACATCCTTGCTGGCCACGGCGTAGAGACGACGCAGGATGGCCATGCCCTCCTCGATCTCGTCGTGCACCTTCTGGGTGGTCATGTACTGCACACGCTCGGGGTCCACCTCGCCCACGAACTCCTTGAACACGTCCGGCTGGTTGTTCTCACAACCCAGGCTCACCACCAACACGGCTCCGGCGTTGGGGTGCTTCACCATGTCGCGCAGAATCTTCTTCGTGTTCTCGTGGTCGTCGCCCAGCTGCGAGCAGCCGTAGTTGTGGGGGAAGGACACGATGGCGTCCACGCCCCGGGACTGAGTCTCCTGGCGAAGCTTCTCGGCCAGCTGGTTGGCGATGCCGTTCACACAACCCACGGTAGGGATGATCCAAATCTCGTTGCGCACGCCCACGTCGCCGTTCTTGCGGCGGTAGCCTTTGAAGGTGAGGTCCTTGTGGGGGATGTCGAGGTTGACGGTCACCGGATTGTAGGTGTAGCTGAGCAGTCCGGCAAGGTTGGTCTTCACCTTGTGCTCGTTGATCCAGTCACCCTGGCGGATAGCCTCTTTGGCATGTCCGATGGGGTAGCCGTACTTGATGATGTTCTCTCCCTCGGCGAAGTCCTTGAGGGCAACCTTGTGTCCGGCGGGCACGTCCTGGTTGACGTGGATGTCCACTCCGTCCACGGTGATGGTCTGCCCGGCCTTCAGGTCCGAGATGGCCACGGCCACGTTGTCGGCCACGTTAATCTTCAGATACTTTGTTTCCATGCTATTGTTTTATAATAAGTTATGTTGTGTCACGCAGTAAATCGGGCTACGAATATAGGCATTATTTCGGTACCATACACACTTTGAGCGGAAAAAATGCACGCGGAGTGTGTTCGGACACAATTTTCTTAAAATTCACGGGAAATCTATTGTGCATTCATATATAATATTTATATTTGCCGCAAAACTGCGGAGCCGGGGCCGGGTGCAATCTGTCCGGCGAACGGCTAAGTGGTTCGCATAAAGAGAATAATAGCTTAGAATACTAATAACTAAAAGACAAAAGAATTATGGGAAAAGTCGTAACTTTAGGAGAAATCATGTTGAGATTGTCGACTCCGGGACAGAAGCGTTTCGTGCAGTCTGACGTGTTCGATGTAGTGTATGGCGGCGGTGAGGCCAACGTGGCAGTGAGCTGCGCCAACTATGGCCACGAGGCTTACTTCGTGACGAAATTGCCGAAGCACGAGATCGGACAGTCTGCGGTGAACGCGCTGAGACGCTTCGGTGTGAAGACCGACTACATCGCACGCGGCGGCGACCGTGTGGGTATCTACTACCTGGAGACAGGCGCTTCGATGCGTCCGAGCAAGGTGATCTACGACCGCGCACACTCCGCCATCGCCGAGGCCGATCCTTCTGATTTCGATTTCGACGCCATCATGAAGGGCGCTGACTGGTTCCACTGGTCGGGCATCACTCCCGCCATCAGCGACAAGGCTGCCGAGCTGACACGCTTGGCTTGCGAGGCCGCTAAACGCAACGGTGTGACCGTGTCGGTAGACCTCAACTTCCGCAAGAAACTGTGGACGAAGGAGAAGGCACAGTCCATCATGAAACCTCTGATGAAATATGTGGACGTCTGCATCGGTAACGAGGAAGACGCTGAGCTCTGCCTGGGCTTCAAACCCGACGCTGACGTGGAAGGCGGCAAGACCGACGCCGAAGGCTACAAGGGCATCTTCAAGGCCATGGCCAAGGAGTTCGGATTCAAATATGTGATCTCCACCCTGCGCGAGAGCTTCTCGGCTACACACAACGGCTGGAAGGCCATGATCTACAACGGTGAGGAGTTCTATGAGTCGAAGCGTTACGACATCAACCCGATTATCGACCGCGTGGGTGGTGGCGACTCATTCTCAGGTGGTATCATCCACGGCTTGCTGACGAAACCTAACCAGGGCGCTGCCCTCGAGTTCGCTGTGGCCGCTTCGGCTCTGAAGCACACCATCAACGGTGACTTCAACATGGTGTCCGTTGAGGAGGTAGAGGCACTGGCTGGCGGCGACGCAAGCGGTCGTGTACAACGTTAATGGTGACTGTTCAACCTTTAAAGAAAAGTATAACCTAAACATCAATGTAGGGAGGAGCGTCGCCGGGAGTGGCTGACGCTCCGCCTTACTCCAATTCGTAAAAGAAGAATATGGCAAGATTCGATAAACTGGCCGTGCTGAACAAGATTGGTTCAACCGGTATGGTACCTGTGTTCTACCACAAAGACGCAGAAATAGCAAAGAAGGTGGTGAAGGCCTGCTACGAAGGTGGCGTGCGTGCCTTCGAGTTCACTAACCGTGGCGACTTCGCTCACGAGGTGTTTGCTGAAGTAGTGAAATTCGCTGCCAAGGAGTGCCCCGAGATGGCTCTCGGTGTAGGCTCTGTAGTTGACCCTGCAACAGCCGCCCTCTACCTGCAGCTGGGTGCCAACTTCGTGGTTGGTCCGCTGTTCAACCCCGAAATCGCCAAGATCTGCAACCGTCGTCTCGTGGCTTACACACCGGGTTGCGGCAGCGTGTCTGAGGTTGGCTTCGCTCAGGAGGCCGGATGCGACCTGTGCAAGATATTCCCGGGCGATGTGCTCGGCCCGAAACTCGTGAAGGGTCTGTTGGCTCCGATGCCTTGGTCGAAACTGATGGTTACCGGCGGCGTGGAGCCGACCGAGGAGAACCTCACCTCATGGATCAAAGCCGGCGTGTTCTGCGTAGGAATGGGCTCGAAGCTCTTCCCGAAGGACAAGGTTGCTGCTGAGGACTGGGCTTACGTGACCGACAAGTGCAAGGAAGCCCTGGGTTACATCGCAGCCGCTCGCAAGTAACAATCGTCGGTGTGCGGCGACGAGTTGCCGCGCACTGACTAGAACATATCACAGGCCACCCTCCGTCGGTGCGGACATTCCGCATGGGCGGAGGGTGGCTTTTCTTGTACCCCCCCCAAAAAAAAACCGAAATACCTATAAATGATGATTGGCGCATTGCGGGGAAAGCAGTACCTTTGCCGCCATAGAAACAACTTAGAACCCCAATCGAAGACTATGACTTTAGGAATGAAATACCGGTCGGTGGACAAGATGAGCGACCTCATCAGCAACGACTATAAACTGCTGCTGGTGATGAGCCGATTCGGCTTGTCACTCGGCTTTGGCGACAAGACTGTGAAGGAAGTTTGCGAGGAACAGGGCGTGGACACCTCCACCTTCCTGGCCGTGGCAAACTTCATGCAGGAGGAGACCGACATTATGGGCGAGGAGCTGCATGGACTCTCCGTGGCCTCGCTGATGGACTACCTGCAACAGGCGCACAGCTATTTCCTCGACTTCCAGCTGCCCACCATCCGCCGCAAGCTGATAGAGGCCATCGACTGCTCGTCGCGCAACGAGATTGCCTTCCTCATCCTCAAGTTCTTCGACGAATACGAGGGCGAGGTGCGCAAGCACATGGAGTATGAGGACCAGAACGTGTTCACCTACGTGCGTGCCATGCTCAGCGGAGCGCCCACCAAGGAGGGTTTCACCATCAACGTATTCGCCCGCAAGCATAACCAGATAGAGGCGAAGCTTACCGAACTGAAGAACATCATCATCAAATATTATCCCGAGAAGGGAAACAACCACCTGCTGAACGCCGTGCTGTTCGACATCTTCAGCTGCGAGCAGGACCTCTCGTCGCACTGCCGTGTGGAAGACCTCCTGTTCGTGCCGGCTGTGAGGCATCTGGAGAAAGAGAGGAACGGAAAATGAAAAATGAAGTTGTCCGAATAGCAGTGGCCGACGCGTCCGTCATCGTGCGCAGTGGGGTAGTGGTGGTGCTGCGTCACCTGCCCGACGTCAGTGTTCAGCCCGTGGAGATAACCTCCCCCGAGGGGCTTCACGACTGCATGCAGGCACACGTGCCCGACATCCTCATCGTCAGCCCCGCCTTCGGCGGATGGTTCAACATCGAAACTTTCAAGAGCACCTACGGCGCCTCCGCCGTGAAGATAGTGGCACTGCTCTCCACCCTCACCGACCCGGCTCTGCTGAAGGACTACGACGACAAGATCACCATCCTCGACGACCCGCAGACCATCGGCGGCATGGTGGACCGCCTGTTGCACCAAGGTAGTGAGGAAGAGGACGAAGAGCCCGAGCAGGAGTCGCTCAGCCAGCGCGAGAAGGAGATTATCGTCTGCGTGGTGAAGGGCATGATCAACAAGGAGATTGCCGACCAGCTGAACATCTCCATCCACACCGTCATCACCCACCGCCGCAACATCTCCCGCAAGCTGCAGATTCACTCTCCCGCCGGCCTCACCATCTACGCCATCGTCAACAAACTGGTGGATGTGAACGAGATAAAGCTGTAACCAGAGAGATTACCTACTCGTTGGTAGACCGTCGCGGGTAAAATACCCCGATATGGGGATTGCCCGGGAGCCGTGAACCCTCTATCTTTGCATCGTGATAAATGAAGAATAAGTTAGTTAGTCATACATAAATTACGTAACCACAATTTTATTATTAGTACGATAAAATGCAACGATTCCCCTTGAAGTGATTTCACGGGGAATCGTTGTTTTAGGTGCTGTGGCCTAGCGGTGACGGCTTGTTTCATTCAAAGTTTCGTAAGTCCTAAGACGATTGGTTTATGTTCGCTTTCTCAACTTTCAAACAGAAACCGGCTTTCTAACGAACGAGGTCTGCTTTCCAAACGAGTATATACTCGTGGGCCCATGAGTATATACTCTCGGGGCTTAGAGTATATGCTCGTTTAGAACTTGAATTATTTCAGCTTCGAGAGGAACTTCGCCCGGTCCACGATGAAGCGGATGTGGGTTCCCTCGCCGATGAGCGTCTCGCCGTCGTGTGCCTCCACCTTGAAGGTCAGCTTGCGTCCGTCCACCTCGGTGAGCGTGGCCTTTGCCTCGATGGTTGCCCCCGTGGCAGAGGGTCTCAGGTGCGAGGTCTCAATCATGCTACCTACCGTGGAGCTACCTTCGGGCAGCTCATTCGCCACCGCCAGCATGGCGGCATTCTCCATCAAGGCCACCATGGCGGGAGTGGCCAACACCTCCATGTCGCCCGACCCGAGGGTGAGCGCCCAATTCTTCTCCGATACTACGGTCACACTGGTGTGTGTGAGTCCTGTTTCCAACATAATGCTAATAGTTTGTTTGCCGCAAATGTAGGCAAAAAGCCGATGCGGGAACCTCGCAAGGCCATAAAAATTGTCGATAGGTTTGCTACTATTATAAATAAGGTGTATATTTGCGGCGTTAAGGTTCATCCTCCCCACACGACATTCGGGGTGGATGATTAAAAGGGAATCAGGTGCGAATCCTGAACAGTCCCGCTGCTGTATGTTTCGTACAGACATAGGAACAACACTCTTGCCACTGAACACAGGTTCGGGAAGGCGTTTCTATGGAAACAAGTCAGAAGACCTGCCTTACGTTGATGGGGGATCGGCTCTCGAGGAAAGAGCCGTTGCCGCGAAACTTTTTTTAGAGTGCTTTTGTAGTTGAAAACCCAAGTGGAACGAGTATGGCCGTAAGGCCTCACTGCAGACTGCCGCTTTGGGTGAATATGAATCTTGAACCGGTGAAAGGGGATGGACTCTTCCGTTCGCTTTCATACCGTAAGTGTAAGTTAGAATAAACTCTGCCAAGTTTATTGAGAAGGTCCGGCTGAAGTGATTTCACCCGGACTTTTTATTTCACCGCCCGATGTCCGTGGGGACGCGCGAACGGTTGCGTGCGACCGATGATTCCCACTGCATTGCCTATGGAAAATTGCCCGCAGTGTAGTGAATAAAATGAGCCTAGGCTCATTGGGCGTTCTTTAATTGACGATATTTGCAGCCGGAAACGATTCGCACAACATGGAAACCGCTCTGACTATGACGCAACAAACCATTCCGGCCTCGCTGAGAGACTACATCGAACGGGAAATAGTGCCCCGCTACACCGCCTTCGACAAGGCCCACAACCTGAGCCACGTCCGCACCGTCGTGCAGGACAGCATGGAACTGGCCGCACTCTATCCAGAGGCCGACCCGCGGATGGTCTACACCATCGCCGCCTACCACGATGTGGGGCTTTGCCGCGACCGCGACACTCATCACCTGGTCTCCGGCGAACTGCTGCAAGCCGACCGCAACCTGCTGCAGTGGTTTACGCCGATGGAGATCACCGTGATGAAGGAAGCCGTGGAGGACCATCGTGCCAGTGCCGACCATGCGCCACGCACGCTCTACGGCCGCATCGTGGCCGAAGCCGACCGACAGCTCGACCCGATGATCGTGCTGCTGCGCACCGTGCAGTTCGGCCTCAAGCACTATCCCGAGTTGGACAGGCAGGCGCACTACGAACGCTTCGTGGGGCATCTTCATGAGAAATACGCCGAGGGCGGCTATCTGCGGCTTTGGCTCCCGCAGTCGAAGAACGCCGACCGCCTTGCCCGCTTGCGTGCCATCATTGCCGACGAAGCCCAGCTGCACACCCTCTTCGAGCAACTCTTCCGCCAAGAATGCGGAGGGCCACGGCCATAAAGCCTCCAGAATATGACAAATAGTCAGATGTAGAGCAGGGTTTGCCACGTCTTTCCCTGTCAAGTCCGCCGCAGGGGCATCTGCGCTCGTTCCGAAAGGCATTCCTATACCTTATTATATATATACGCGGATTTCCTTTCCAAGAATCCCCAAAAGGTTTGGCACGGGATTTGTTTACCAGTTAGCGTGCCGCAAGCATAGGAAACCTACCGAAGAGGGTAGGGGACCGAAGCTGAGGGCACAGAGAAATAAATCACAAGAATAATAACAAATAAAAAACATACAATTATGGGAAAGATTATTGGAATAGACTTAGGAACTACAAACTCCTGCGTAGCAGTGTTCGAAGGTAACGAACCGGTAGTGATCGCCAACAGCGAGGGTAAACGTACCACTCCGTCCATCGTGGCATTCGTCGACGGTGGCGAGCGTAAGATAGGTGACCCTGCAAAACGTCAGGCCATCACCAACCCGAAGCGTACGGTGTTCTCCATCAAACGTTTCATGGGTGAGACTTTTGACCAGGTGCAGAAAGAGGTGGCCCGTGTGCCTTACTCGGTAGTGCGTGGCGACAACAACACTCCGCGTGTGGACATCGACGGACGTCTCTACACCCCGCAGGAAATCTCCGCAATGATTCTGCAGAAGATGAAGAAGACCGCTGAGGACTATCTGGGTCAGGAAGTGACCGAGGCAGTTATCACCGTGCCGGCCTACTTCTCCGACTCACAGCGTCAGGCCACTAAAGAGGCCGGACAGATTGCCGGACTGGACGTGAAACGTATCGTCAACGAGCCTACCGCAGCCGCCTTGGCTTACGGTATCGACAAGGCCAACAAGGATATGAAGGTCGCTGTGTTCGACTTGGGTGGTGGTACATTCGATATCTCCATCCTGGAGTTCGGTGGCGGCGTGTTCGAGGTGCTCTCTACCAACGGTGATACTCACCTTGGTGGTGATGACTTCGACCAAGTGATCATCGATTGGTTGGTTCAGGAATTCAAGAACGACGAAGGTGCCGACTTGACCACCGACCCGATGGCAATGCAACGTCTGAAAGAGGCTGCCGAGAAGGCGAAGATAGAACTTTCCTCTTCTACCTCTACCGAGATTAACTTGCCGTACATCATGCCGGTTGCCGGTGTGCCTAAGCACTTGGTGAAGACCTTGACACGTGCTAAATTCGAGTCTTTGGCTCACAGCTTGATTCAGGCTTGCTTGGAGCCGTGTAAGAAGGCTATGGCTGATGCCGGACTGAGCAACTCCGATATCGACGAGGTAATCCTCGTAGGTGGTTCGTCACGTATACCTGCCGTGCAGAAGCTGGTTGAGGACTTCTTCGGTAAAGTTCCTTCGAAGGGTGTGAACCCCGATGAGGTGGTGGCCGTAGGTGCTGCCGTACAGGGTGCCGTGCTGACTGACGAGATCAAGGGTGTGGTGCTGTTGGATGTAACTCCGCTGTCAATGGGTATCGAGACCATGGGTGGTGTGATGACCAAGTTGATCGACGCCAACACGACCATTCCGTGCAAGAAGAGCGAGGTGTTCTCTACCGCTGCCGACAACCAGACGGAGGTGACCATCCACGTGCTGCAGGGCGAGCGTCCTATGGCGGCTCAGAACAAGTCCATCGGTCAGTTCAACTTGACAGGTATCGCTCCCGCCCGTCGTGGAGTGCCTCAGATTGAGGTGACCTTCGATATTGATGCCAACGGTATCCTGAAGGTATCTGCCAAGGATAAGGCCACTGGTAAGGAACAGGCCATCCGTATCGAGGCTTCTTCCGGCTTGAGCAAGGAAGAAATCGAGAAGATGAAGGCAGAGGCAGAAGCCAACGCCGAGGCCGACAAGAAAGAGCGTGAGAAAGTGGACAAGATGAACCAGGCCGACAGCATGATCTTCCAGACCGAGAATCAGTTGAAGGACCTTGGCGACAAGATTCCTGCCGACAAGAAGGCTCCTATCGAGGCTGCTTTGCAGAAACTGAAAGACGCTCACAAGGCACAGGACGTAGCCGCTTGCGACGCGGCCATGGCCGAGTTGAACACAGCCTTCCAGGCTGCCAGTGCAGAGATGTACGCCCAGAGCGGTGCTCAAGGCGGTGCACAACCTAACAACGGCGGTGCAAACCAACAGCAGTCTGGCAACAACTCTCAGAACGGCAACCAAGGTGACAACATCCAGGACGCCGATTTCGAAGAGGTGAAGTAAGACAATAGGTAGACGAAGACCACATAAACAGAAAACAATCCCGTGTAGCCCACAGAAGGT
>CAVFUK010000136.1:0-7834 GCA_963625535.1 Anaerovoracaceae bacterium
CGTCCACCAGTTTCTGGAGGGCGGGCTTCAGCTGATACTTGCGGTCGAGGAACGTGGGATAGTCCGTGCGGCCTGGCATCGGGAAGTTGTTGCGCCACGAGTCGCCGTCGCTCACACCCCACACGGTGACGCGGTCCACGTAGTCGGCGTGTTTGATGAAGAGGTCGAGGAACTGACCCAGACGGTTGTTCCACGCCACGGAGACGCTGTCGGGCAGACCGTCCACGTAGGGGTTCATCTTCTTTTGGAACTCCACGCGGTCGGAGACGTTGGCCGTTTGGTTGACGGTGGGCAGGGCGCTCATGTCGAACTCGGTGACCATCACCTTCATGCCCTCGGCGGCGTAGGCCTCCATGCTGGCCTCGAACTCGGAGAGCTCGGGATAGTCCATGCCGATGTGGCCCTGCATTCCAATGCCGTCGATGCGCAGGCCGCGTGCCTTCAGGTCGCGGATGATCTTCACCACCGTGGCGCGCTTGTCGGGGCAGTGCATGTTGTAGTCGTTGAGGTAGAGCTCAGCGTCGGGGTCGGCCTCGTGGGCGTATTGGAACGCCAGGGGGATGAACTCCTCGCCCAGTATCTCGTAGAACTTGCTCTTGCGGTAGGTACCGTTCTCCAGGATGGCCTCGTTCACCACGTCCCAGCCTTTCACGCGTCCTTTGTAGCGGCCGGCTATGGTGTAGATGTTGTCCTTCATGCGCTGCTTCAGCACCTCGGGGGTGACGTTGTTGCCGTCCTTGTCCACGCAGAACCAGGGGGCGCACTGCGAGTGCCAGATGAGGCAGTGGCCGATGATGGCCATGTGGTTGTCCTCGCCGAACTGGATGAACTCGTCGGCCTTGTCGAAGTTGTAACGGTCCTCAGCGGGGTGCACCACCTCGTTTTTCATGCAGTTCTCCGCCACGATGGAGTTGAAGTGTTTCTTTATCGCCTTCACGCCGTTGGTGTCCTGACCAGAGGACTGGGCGGTGTTGATGGCCACGCCTACGAGGAACTTGTCGCCCAGGGCAGACTTCAGCGAGGGTTCTTCGGTGACGGATTTGTTACCTGCACAGGCCGCCGCGATGAGGGCAGCGAGGCAAAAAAGAATAGATGTTCGTTGTTTCATAATCTATTGGATTAAAGGGATTTGATAATACGTTTTCATTTGCGGGTGGCGTAGGGGCCGATGACGGTGCCAGTGAAGCCTCCTGCCGTGCGGGTGGAGAGGTAGCCAGCGTCCACGTCGGCGCAGAGCTGTGTCCACTTCTTGCTGCCTGCGGTGCGGTAGTAGAAGTCGTAGACCTTGCCGCGCGACACCACCTTCAGCTCCAGCTCCTTCTGCTTGGCTTTCAGCGTGTTCTCGGCCACCACCTCGTCGGCTCCCGTGCCTATCTTACGGAGCGAGATGCTCTTCGCCTTGCCTTTCTGGGCCACGCAGAGGTAGTATTGGTGCGTCTCGTCCTTGAAGAGCAGCAGGCCTGCCGACTCTTGGTCGTCCGCGGGGGTGAACTTCATACGTGTGGTGCACTCGAACTGGTGGTGCTGCATGCGTCGTGCCACGAAGGCGGGCGTGCAACGGTCCTTGGCGCTGAGGTCGGCGCACTGCAGGGTGAGGTAGCCTGGGTTCGATGTGAGCGAGTAGAGGTCGGTGCCCGGAGCGCGCAGTGTGAGCCACTGCAGGCCCAGCTTGGGGGTGTCGAACTCCACGGTCTCCTCGAAGTTGCCGAAGGTCACCTCAGCGGCGCGCTTCACTCCGGGACGCTTCAGCGTCAGAGGCACGGTCTCGTCGCCTTGGGTCATGTAGGGGAAGCCGTCGTCGCTCCAGCGGACAGGCATTAGGAATGTCTCGCGGCCCAGATTCTCGAAGTCGTTGTCGATAGGGCGGCAAGCCAGGAACACTGCCCACCAGTCGCCCTCCTTGGTCTGCAGCAGGTCGGCGTGGCCTGCGCAGGTCACGGGATCGGGCCGCTTGGGGTCCAGCTGGCGTTGCGTGAGGATGGGGTTCTTCTTCCACGGGGTGAAGGGTCCCATGGGCGAGTCGGCGCGGAAGATGACCTCGGAGTGCCACGTGCCTGTGCCTCCCTCGGCGTCCATCAGGAAGTATTTGCCGTTAATTTTGTACATGTGCGGACCTTCTATCCAGATGGGTTTCTCCTCGGGGTGAACGCCCTTGTTCACCAATATCTTGCGCGGACCTATGGTGCGGTCGGCCTTCACGTCGAACTCCTGCACGCGGATGGTGCGGTGGCCGCTGTACTCCGGCTTGCCGTCCGGTGCGTCGTCGTTGTTGACGATGTAGGCACGGCCGTCCTCGTCGAAGAAGAACGAGGGGTCGATGCCTCCCACCTCGGGCAGCATGATGGGGTCGGACCATTCACCGAAGGGGTCGGTGGTCTTCACGAAGAAGTTGCCGGCTCCCACGTTGGTGGTGACCATGTAGTAGGTCTTGTTGTGGGGGTTGTATTTAATGTCGGGGGCGAAGATGCCTCCGCTCACGTGTTGTCGTTGCAGGTTGACGAGCTGCGATGTGCGGCTCAGCACGTGTCCTATCTGGGTCCAGTTCACCAGGTCGCGGCTGTGGAAGATGGGCACTCCGGGGAAGTAGGAGAAGGTGGAGCACACCATGAAGTAGTCGCCCTGGCCGTTGGTGCAGACGCTGGGGTCGGAGTACCATCCGGGCAGGATGGGGTTGTAGAACGTCTCGTCGTCGGCCAGCGGGTGCTGGTTGTAGTAGGTGTCGTTGCCCTTATAGGTAAAGTTGTCGAACAGTGCGGCGTGCTTCACCTCGTCCGTCGCGTCGCCCTTCGCCGAGGCTGTGGGGCAGGAGAGTGCGGACAGGGTGGCCATCGCCAGCAGGGCCGTCCAGAGGTTGTGTCTTGTTTTCATGTTTGTCTTATGTTACATTTTTACGGAAGCAAAGGTAGACAAGCTTTCCAAGCCCGCCGAACATTTACGATACAGGGTTTATAGGGAACGTTACACGCCGCCGCGTGTTGTTACATTTTTTGTCCCGAATGTTACACCGCTGGTTCGCGCGTCGCTTCGGCAGCGGATCTTTGCGGCGGGAATCGCCTCATTTTGGACCTGTTGTATTTAGAAGGTGCGCTAAATCCTTGGGCGTGGAATATGTTTTTACGAACGGAATTCTTGTCGCCGTACACCTATATAAATAAAACGACCCGCCGATTTAAGCATTGCTAAGAGGCTTGGCGAGTTCTTGTGCTGCAAAAGTACACATTTAGGTTGAAAATACCAAATAATTAAAAAGCAAGTGTCCGCAACGCCGGTGTTGAGTCGGCATTGCGGACACGCTGTCTATAGTTGCCACTGGCTTCGGGAGCTTCTTGCGTTCCTCGAAGCGGCTGTGGAGATCATCAGTTATTGGTGGTTATATTCTCGAAGATGATGTATGATTGACTCCAAAGCCCCGACTTGGTTTGTGTCCCGTTTTCGATTTTTTGGAGCAAATCGGATGTCACATACACCTTGACGTTTGAAGTGGGAGAGGAATAGCCAAAGGCATATTCATTTGCAGTCGTCGGCAGCGATTCGCAGTTTGGCAAGTAGATGCTTTGGACTCCAGATCCGTCAAAATCACAGTTATTTATTGACGGAGAGGTCGATAGATATGTCACCTTTGTTAAGCTTTTGCAATTGTAGAATGTATTACACTCACTATTCTCACACTTTACGCCAGCGGGAATCGTAATTTCTTTGAGTGATGTGCATTGGCTAAAAGCGTTAGAGCCCAATGTAATCAACCCACTCGGCAGTTCGATGCTTTCAAGCGCTGTGTTGCAAAAAGCATACTCATCTATCTTTGTCACTCCGCTTGGTAGCTCAATGCTTTTAAGCGAAGTACAGTATCCGAATGCCGAGTAATTGATTGTTGTTATGTTGTTAGGTAACGTAACGTCTGTCAGCGAACTACATTTGTTGAAGCACATTGAAGGTACTTCAGTCAAGCTCGTGGGCAGTACGACCTTTCTCAATTTTTCATTGCTTAGTTTGCTAGGGTAACTTGCATTTGGGTCATCATAAGTGAAAGCTAAGGTGCCGCTGTATATAGTAGCATCTGACAAATCGAGCTCCTCGATGGTGGTGTTCTTCGCCAGTACTTCGATGTCGCTGGCGTTTATCGCTCCCTTTATCTTCAGCTTCACGCCGTCTTTGGCTGCGGCGATGGCCTCTTCCGTCACTTCACCGCCGGTCTGGCTGGTGATGGTGAGTGTGCCTTTGGTGTCCTCTTCACTCATCGTTCCGCTGGTGAGGGGAACATCGGTGCCCCAATCGGTCGCTTTGACGGAGGAGAGGGCCAAGGCACCGCCGTTCATCTTAAGGTTCAGCGTGTACCGTTTGTTGGGTTCGAACTGCACGAGCTCGCCCGATTTCCAGGTGTAGGCCTTGCCTCCCATCTCGAAGCTGATACCCAACTCGCCCTGGGCGACGGTCTGCGGCACGACGATGGCCTCGAACTTCATAGAGGCGCTCGTAGGTGTGGTGGCGGTGGTGTTGGCCGCTGTGAAGTCTCCCGGGCAGGGGGTGATGTCCGCCACGTTCGTTGTGGTGGCGGCGTCCTCCCAAGCGGGGCTATTCAGGTCGGTGAAGTTGTATTTACGGGTGAGGTTTGTTCCGCTCACCTTCACATTCGTCAGCGGATTCTTGGCGTCGGTGTTGTCCTTACCCAGGTTTATCACGATGCAGAGCTTCGCCATGATGTGGTTGAGGGTCACGGTAATGCCGCTGGTGTTGGGCTCGGTGGTTGTGGTCAGTTGCAACAGATGGTCGCAGCTCTCCAACTTCGTGTTGTCGCTTTGGTCGCCGGCGATGGTCACCTCGGCAGAGGTGGTGGGCTCCAGGGTGCTAGCGTCGCGGAAGTCGAACGTGGCGGCTGTCACCAGCACGTCGTTGTCGTCGCCCGCCCAATACATGGGCAGCGCGGTGGTGCCGTCCGTGGGGTCGAAGGATTTCCACGTGCTGCTTACGTCCTTCATCTTGGCGTAGTAGCTATACTTGCTGTTGTCCTCGTTCTTTATCCGCAGATAAAACTCTGTGGGCGCGTTTTCGGGACCGTAGCCCGCTTTGGTGGAGAGTTCGCCCACCATCGTGTTCACCGTGATGGGAGTGCCTTCAGCCACGAAGGAGTCTCTGCCCCCCCCCTCTTCGTTGGAGCAGCTTGCCAGCGTGAGGGCCAGGGCTGCGAAAGGAATGAGTGATTTGTTCATTTGTTCGTCTTGTATTTAGGTTTTAGTTTATTCGCTTGTTTGTTTGTCCGCATCGGTTTGTCACTCTGCCGCTGTGAAGGTGAACCTTGTGTCGCTCCAGAAGCCCGTCAGTGTGGCAGCGGTCTTTTGAGCATCCACCGTGGTGTAGAGCGTAGTGCTCAAGTGCACGGTGAGGGCGCTGACGCTGAAAACATTTCCTGCGGTAAGCTCTTCATTGATCGGGCTCGGCAGGTCGGTGCAGGCGGTCAGATAGAGGTCTGTCAGACTGCTGCAGCCGGCGAATGCACTACCTTTGATGGTCAAGGAATTTCCCAAGTAGTATACCGTTTTCAGGTTGGTGCAATCGTTAAAGAGGAGTTCTGACAGTGTCCCTACGCCTGCGGGTATCGTGATTGCCGTGAGTCCTGTGCAGCCTTCGAAGGGTCGATTGCCAAAGCCCGTCAGACTATTGGGCAGCGTGATGCTCTTCAGCGAGGTGCATTGGACGAAGGCGTACCCATCTATATATGTCAAACTCTCGGGCAGCGTGACGCTCGTGAGCGAGGAGCACCAGGCGAATGCGTATGTTCCTATTTGGGTGACACCATATTGCAGGGTGACGCTCTTCAGCGCGGTGCAACTTGCGAAGCAGTCGCCGGCGACAGAGGTCTGTTTTTGGGGCATGATGATCTCTTCCAACGTGGTGTTGCAGATGGTCGTATTATTGTCCTCATATCTGAACGCTATGTTGTTGAGGTCGTAACCTTCCGCCGCATAGGCGTTTGTCAGGTCCAGTGTCTTCACGGTCTTGTTGTTCACCAGGGTGGTGATGTCGCTGGCGTTTATCGGTCCCGCAATCTTCAGCTTCCCGTCGCTGCTGAGGGCTTCGGCTATGGAGGCCTCCGTCACTTGGCCGCCGGCTGTGACGGTGAGTGTGCCTGTGTGGATTTCGGTCATCACTCCACAGTTGTGGCTTTCCCGTGTGCCCCAGTCGTCCACGCTCACGGAGGTCAGCGTCAGCGCGTCGCCGTGCAGCCTTAGGTTCAGCGTGTATTGCGTGTTGGAGACGAGCGTCTCCACTCTCACCGACTTCCAGTTGTAGACCTTGCCGTCCGATGTCTCGAAGCCTATGCCGAGCTCGCCTAGGGCTATCTCCTGCGGCATTACTAGGGCCTCATACTCAGCCGTGGCGGCTTTGCCGGCAGCGGCGTCGGCCTGTGTGAAACCTGCCGGGCAGGCGGTGATGACCGTGGCGTCAGTGTTGGCGGCGTCCGCCCATGTGGGGGTAGTGAGGGCGGTGGAGGCGTTGGGGTCGGAGAAGGTGCACGTGCGTGTGAGCTTCGTTCCGCTCACCTCTAGCTTCGTGAGCGGGCTCTGGGTGTCGGTGTTGTCCTTGCCCAGGTCCACCACCACGCGTATCTTGGCTGTGAGGTGGATGAGGCTCACCGTAATGCCGTCGGTCGATGGCTTGGTGTCGGTGGTCAGCTGCATCAGGTGGTCGCAGGCTTTCAGCTTGTCGGCGTCGCTTTGGTCGGCGCTGATGGTCACGTCGGCGGAGGTCTCAGCCTTGCCGGACGTTGGGCTGCGGAAGTCGAACGTGGCGGCGGTCACCTTCACGTCGTTGCCGTCGCCAGCCCAGTACATGGGCAGTGCCGTGGCTCCGGTGGCGTCCTTGGGGTCGAACGATTCCCATGTGCCGCTGTTGCTCTTCATCTGCGCGAAGTAGCTATATTTGTCGTTCTTCGGGTTCGTTATCTGCAGGTAAAACTCGGTGGGCTTGTTGTCGCTGTCGTAGCCCGCTTTGGTGGAAAGTCCGGCCACTAAGGTGTTCACGCGGATGGGTGTGCCTTCGGCCACGAAGTCCGATGAGTTCTCGTTGTTGGAGCAGCCTGCGGCCGTCAGTGCCAGCAGTGCGCCGATGGCCCACGATTTTGTGGAAGCTATTGAATTCTTCATTTGTCTGTGTGTTTTGCCGAACGTAGCGCTCGGCCCGTTTATTTAATCTATTGTGCGAAGATACGTATTCCATTTCATACCGCCAAGAGATTCCGGGTGATTTTCAACGCCGTGGGGTGAATTTCGTAGGAAGAGCCTCTGCCTTCCAAAACTTTATTTACCTTTGCCTTGTGATCAAATAATCCGCTGAGCGATGGAGGTTTCGTTCAAGTATTTGCCGGAGTTCGCCAAGCGGGCAAAGGCTTTCATCGCGAGCCTTGTAGAGGAGGTGAGGGGCGAGCGTTGAATCCGCTTCTTCTCCTTCCGATTTGATGAAATAGGCGTTGATTTCGCCTCTTGAGACGCTAAAACGCACCGTTAACCCTCGATTTTAACATAGTATAAATCCGGTCCTCAGAAGGGGGTGTCTGACGTGTAGGTGACATTTACGATGGCATTTCGGGGCTTTTGGAGGGTTCATTTGGCTCGATATTTGGCCTTTTAGGGTGTTAACCGCAGCATCTGATATTGCTGAAGGGGGTCCATTCTTCGATTGTTAACGATGTAATGTGCTGCTTTATAGGTGGTTAAGTGTATATGGGATGAAAATGTTAACAGTCGGAATATCAAATATCAGATATCAGTTATATTTTTAGGGTATACTATCTTTTCTTGGGTTTTTCTCTTTCTTTACTCTTCTATTATTATATTAT
>CAVFUK010000137.1:0-26706 GCA_963625535.1 Anaerovoracaceae bacterium
GTCCAAACTTTTGGGCCCTGGGGTAATGAGGTCTTGATAACCCACAGGTTTGTACCGGGAAATAATAAAGCGGAATTAACGAAGTCAAGAAAAGGAAGAAAATGCAAGTGTACATTTTTAACAATAAAAAAAATATATATGAATAAGGAGAAAAAAGATTTCTTGACAGAGTTATCTCTGCGCAATGGTATCGTTAGTCTGGCATGCAGACGACTGGGCATGAGTAGAACGACATTCTATTCCTGGAAGAAGACAGACCAAGAGTTTTCAGACGCTGTTGATGTGATAATGGCCGATCAATGTGATATGGTGGAGAGCCAGCTTCTGGAGAATATTCAGAAGGGCGACACCACGGCTATGATATTCTATCTGAAAAGCAAAGGTCAGAATAATGGTTACGGCAACGTAGAGATGTCGGACAAGTTGGATGACGAGAAAAAACAGCACAAGCCGAAAGCTGACGGTATCACCATGAAGCGCATTGCAGGTGTGAAGTCTTCACTTATTCGCGCTATGAAGAAAGCCGGGAAGTACACTGCGGATATGAACTTTCAGATAGATGCGGCTGCCGAGTTGATTGTGCGTCGTGATATGCTGAAACAGGAAATATTCGATAAGGAGCACAGCTGTGTGAACATTGAGACCAGCCGCGAGGGCAATGTGCGCGAAAGCATCAGCCCGCGCGAACGTCTGTATCTGGACTATACCACGAAGTGCCAGTCAGCCCTCCGCGCTCTTGGCATGAATACTGATTCGAAAAATCCAAGTAAGGGAGGCTCTGATGGCTTCGATGACTTCATGGCCCAGTTTAAGAACGAAAAATAATGATAGTCTATGACGGACCAGGAAATACAGAAGGAAATAGAATATAAGCATGGTATTGCGGATGAATTGATGTCTATCCGTAGTACTATGCTTGTGCGTTACGGTAAGGCGCTCGTTGACACTGACAAGCGCCTGGGAGAGTACGCGGCGAAAGTAATTGATCATCCTGATGATCATAACATCTATGAGCTGTTGGCCGTTCGCCGGTTCTTCAGTATGCTTGATAAGTACGAATGGTCGAAGCGGAGAGTACAGAACTTCATCCGGTTCTATGAGGCATTGAAGTTCAATGGCCACAACGGACGGCAACGGTATAGGCTCACTCCTATTCAGTGCTTCCAGTTCGCCAATATGTTCGGTTTCCTGGACAAGCAAGGGCGGCGGCTCATTCGCACGGCCTACATATTTGTTCCGCGTAAATTCAGTAAGACAACATCAGCAGCATCATTGGCAGTCTATGATATGCTTTTTGGTGACAACAATGCTCAGGCGTATGTGGGTGCGAATTCCTACAATCAGGCGAAGATATGTTTCGATGAAATACGTGCCATTGTGCGAGGTATCGACCCTTCAGAGCGCCATTTCCGTGTGAACCGTGAAAAGATTAGTTTTCTCGATAAGGGGCACGACTCCTTCATCGAGTGTTTGACGGCCAACGCTAAGACGAAGGATGGTTTGAATGCTTCGCTCGTAATCATGGATGAGTACTCGCAGGCTCGGAATACATCCGGCAAGAATGGAGCAGACTTGAAGAATGTACTCACATCGTCCATGGGCGCGAGGACAGAACCTCTTACCGTCATCATTACGACCGCCAGCGAGGTGGTTGACGGGCCGTTCGCTCATGAACTGGATGGTGTGAAGAAGGTATTGAGGGGCGAACAGGAGAATGATACGATATTCGCATCTCTATTCATGCCGGATGCGGATGACAGGGAGGATGACCCGCGCACATGGGCGAAAGTACAGCCACATCTAGGTATTACTGTTCAGCCGGATTTTTACGAAAGAGAATATCAGGCGGCGAAACTATCGGCAGAGAATATGATGGCTTTCCGAACTAAGATGCTGAATGTGTTTGCAGTGAACGAGGGAACGGCGTGGTTTGGCTACGATAAGGTACAGGAACTTATGGGTGACTTCGATATAGACCACGTGAAGGGGCACCCTGAATGTGCTGTTGCCTTCGACCTTTCGGTACACGACGATTTCTCTGCTGTATCCTATACGCTATATTCGAAGGAAACGAAGCGGTTCTATACACATACAGACTACTATTTCCCGGAAGGAGCACTCGGTGGACACCCCAACGAACAGCTATACCGGGAATGGTACAGCCGCGGATGGCTCAATCTCTGCAAGGGTAATCGCATAGACGTGAAGCAGATTGCAGACGATATTCTCCGGCGGTCGCAGGTGGTGCGTATCATCCGTATCGGGTATGACGCGTACAAGAGCCAGGAGTTGGTGAACATTCTGTCATCCATCGGTGCCAAGGGAGTTCTATCGCCATACAGCCAGACTTACGGATCATTCAACCTCCCAGTAGAAGCCTTGGAAATGCTTGCTTATGCAGACCCGCCCGGCATTACTATCAACCACAACCCCATTAACGCTTTCTGCCTGCTCAATTGCGTAATAGATACCGATAGGCTTGATAATAAGAAGCCGTTGAAGATTTCACGTTACCGAAAGATAGACGGGGCTATTACCATGCTGATGACTATCGGGTTGCTCTATAGCTATGAACGATAAAGGTGGTTTTAATCGTTTTTTTTCTATTACGAGGTAAGGTGTACCATCTTGGGGAGAAAATGCGTAAAAAGCGGCTTTCTGTGGCTTATTTTGGATATTTTGAAAACTTTTATCCAAATGAGCGCAATTTTTCATTGAAAACATTTGCAAGGAGCGGAAATATTTTGTAATTTTGCGCTCGAAAATGATCGCCGGGTAGAGCAGCGGGTGAGCTCGCCTGAATGGACTTCAGGAGGTCGCAGATTCGAATCCTGCCCCGGCAACGATAACTTAGTTGGAAGGGACGGCACAACACCATTATATCGCAAACTATAATATTCTGGCCGTCCCTTGTTTTAGAAACAATAAAGGAGGATTGCTGGTCTAGGCATTTATTCAACAAGATAGGATATTTCTTCCGTGAGACCTATGATAAGAGGTCTTCTCTGACTTCAACCCCATCGCCACGCGGCGGTGGGGCTTCGGCGTATCAGTATCTCGGAGCATTTGAAGAGATGTCTGTGGCTGCTGTAAGTAGGTGTGTACATATCATCTGCGAGAGCATCGCATCTCTGCCTATGCAATACATGAAGATATCTAACGGTATCTATGTTGAAGATAGACATGACCCGATCCATTACATGATGACCGTCGAGCCGTGCATGAATATGAATGCACATGATTTCTGGTACGGTCTTGTAAGGCAGCTGTTGTTCTATGGCAACGCATATATATTCCCACGCTATGATTTATTCGGTGAACTTTCAGAGTTGGTGCTGTGCGGACGGCGCACGGTAGCTCATGATGTGCTCAACCGTACATACACCATCAACGACTCATTCAATGGAGTGAGCGGCACATTCGGTGAAAGCGAGGTGATACACATCATGACCAACTCCAAAGACGGCCTGTACTCTCACGGTATTGTCGTTGATGCCTGGCTTGCCATATCCACCACCCATGCGGGTGATGTCGAGACGGAGAACCGATTCGTCAATGGCGGTAATGTGCGCGGATTTGTAACCAATGATAAAGGTGTGACCGGATTTGGTCAGGTTCAGGATGAAGAACTCCAGAATCTGGCAGTATCACTCGATGATCAGTTCGGGAGCGGCCACAAGATATGCAGCCTTCCTGGTGACAGCGACTTCAAGCAGGTGTCTATGTCATCGACTGACATGCAGTTCCTCGAGAGCCGCAAGTTCCAGATTGATGAGATATGCCGGTTCTTCGGTGTGAACCCTACATTCGCATTCTCAAGCAGTTCCTCCAACTACAAGGATGCAGAGCAGGCTTACACAAACTTCCTTACATTCACGCTCAACCCGTACCTTCGCCGTATCGAGACAGAGCTCAACCGTAAGCTGGTGCCCCGCAAGATGTGTTGCCGCCGTATTTTCAGATTCGACCGCAGTGGCATCTATGCTATGGACCAGCAGAGCAAGGCGGAATACTACAAGAAGATGATGGAAATCGGTGCGCTTACTGTGAATGAGATACGCGAGCGCGAAAACCTCATATCTGTTGATGGTGGTGACACTGCATTGGTTTCAGCCAACCTCCTTCCACTCGATACCATACGGGAAGCGAAGGGCATCAATACAGAGGCGGAGACAAAAGGATTGACCCTCTAAAAAACAACATTGCAGAATGAGTAATTATGGAGTGTCTTATAAAGGAAGCAAAAACCGCGATATATAGAATTAGAGTTATTTTTTAAAAAACAAAATATTATGGCTAAGATGATAAAGAGAAACGTTGCCATCGTCGAGTCCCTCCATGTGAGGGAAGCAGGTGAAGGACAGGATGGCCGGACGATAGAAGGCTATGCCTTGAAGTTCGGCGTGCGGTCACGCTTGCTCTGCGACTGGTGGAACGACTACTATGAAGTATTGGAGCCGGGCTGCCTCTCGATGGAGGTGCTGAACGACCAGGACATCAAGCTCACCATGTTCCATGACCGCCAGCTCATTCTCGCACGCTCTAACCACGGCACGGGAACGCTTCACTACGAGGTGGACGAAGTAGGCGTGAAGTTCTGGGCAGAAATGCCCCACACAGCCGACGGTGACAAGGCTCTTGAATTGGTTCAGCGTGGCGATATCGCCGGGTGTTCCTTCTGCTACTCCACCGACGAGGAGGACAGCATGAACGCCGTAAGCTATGAGCGTATCAATGAGAAGACTGAGAGCGGTGATGACATCCTCGTCCGCCATGTCAAGCGTATCGACAATGTCTATGACTTCACCCTCGCAGCCGATCCAGCCTACGAGCAGACAGAGGTGAGCCGCCGCGAGGTAGAGGAAAACATGGGCAAGCCGCTCGAAGGTAAGGAAGAACCAAAAGAGGAAGACCCCGACAAAGAAGACGGCAAGCAAGAGCCGACCGAAGACCCTACCGGCTCCGATGGTGGTAATAATGATACAGAGGGTGAAGAAGACGATAAAAAGCCAGAACGTGAGGCAATAGCCCGGCGTAAGGCAAAGGCAAAGCTGATACGAGAGACAAGGCAGCAGATAGCTGATAGTTCCATTCTATAAATCTTTCTTTTTTTTAGTTGTATTAATTAATTCAATTTTCATTAGTTATGGAAAAGACAAAGTTCAATTTCAGACAGGCTTACGAGACCATCGAGGCCAACAAAGACCGCTTGCGTGAGATTACTGACAAGTTGGAGAATGACAAGCAGCGTGAGGACTTCACAGAAGCCGAGAAGGGCGAAATGAAGCAGCTTGTACGTGAGAACGAAATTCTTGAAATGAAGATCAAAGCCAACACCCAGTCTATCGTGGTGAACAACCGTGAGGACATCGAGGATGCCAACAAGAAGATGCGCGAGTACCTCTCGCAGGGCAAACGCTTTGAGTTGAAGGTAAGCCGTTCTATCAGCCGTGAGTTTGGCGGAAACGTTTCCGGCTATGGTGACCCCACAGCAAGCACCAACCCATACGGCATCACTATGGGTGACATCGTAAAGCCACTATATGCCAACAACATCCTGAGCGCAATCGGTTCGCCCTTGCTCACAGGTTTGAAGGGCAACTACCAGTGGCCAGTAGTCGAGACATTCGACGCTACAATCAACGATGAGGGCGTAGAGCTTGGCGACACCAAGATTCCTTTGAACAAGCTGATCGCCAAGCCAGAGCGCATCGGTGTGGCTGTACCTGTCACCCGTGAGGCATTGACTGAAACAGATGACCTCTTGCAGACAATCTGCACACAGTACATTCCTGTAGCTGCTTCTGCGCTGATGAACAAGATCATGTTCAGCCAGTCGAAGGTGTCCGGCGCTACCAATCTGATAGGACCATTCGTTGATATGAAGGCTTCACACAAGAAGACATATACAACTGATGCTCCAGCACTCTCAGACCTCCTTGCATTGAAAGGTTTGGTATTGGGTGAGAACATCATGCCAGAGGGTCTCTGCTACGTAATGACTGAGACAACTAAGAGCATGTTGGAGTCCACACCTAAGTGGTCAGGTGCAGCCGCTGCTATCGTCGATGACAATGGCAAGATCAATGGTGTGCCTGTATTCACATCAAGCTATGTGAATGAGGGTGATATCCTCTTCGGTTCGTTCAAATATGCACCTCAGGGTCTCTTTGGTGACATGAATCTTGTCATCGACCCCTACACGAAGGCTCGCGCAAACGCCATCGACTTCGTGCTCAATGCAGATTACGCTATCACCGTACTTCGTAAGGAGGCATTCGCTATCCTCACAAAGGGCAAGGCTTAATAGGACTTCATATTCATGGCAGTAACCAGTCTCGAAACGTTCAAACAGTATGTTCACGCCACAGAATTCGATGATGACGATGAGATACTTCAGGTAATCTTGGAATCTTCTGAGAGCTATGTGGTGCGGGCTACTGGGAGGACGATGGATGAGTTGGTGGAGCTTGGCGGCGGAACGCTCCCTCCCCAACTAGCCCTCGCTACTCTCATGGTGGCGGCATCCCGGTATGCATTGCCTGAGGGTGAAAGTACCCAGCAGGCGCATGAGGTGCCGTTCGGTGTAACCACCATGATCAAGCAGTACCGCAAGCTCGCAGACCCTCCACAGCTGGAAAAATAGAAAGGAGGTATCCATTATCATGAGAGCAGCAGGACTGAGGAACGAGCGCATAACGTTGATGAAACCGGAACGAATCACCGATAAGTTCGGTGCTGAAAAAACGGTATATCAGCAGATGCAGACGGTACATGCCGAGAGGGTGAAGATGAGCGGCTCGATGTCGGGTGAAGTGGATGAGCGTTTTCCGTCCTACGTGACGGAGTTCAATATCCGCTACCCGATAGAGGCTGATGAGCATTGGAGGTTGCAGCCCATGGGCGGCTACCTGTATGAGATAACAAGCATCATTCCCAACCGTGACCGGCAGATGAAAACACTGGTGTGCGAACGGGTTAATGAGTAGACAAAATAGATAATTCTACAATATGCCAACGACTGAACTACAGATTACAGAGGCCTTCCAGTCCGTCTATAATACGTTCGACATGAAAGACCAGCGCAAGGCTATGCGGAGTGCGTCCAGGAAAGAAGCCAACACCGTCAAGAAGGCGGCGCAGCAGAATGCAATCGCGTCCGGACTTGGCAAGGGCACGAAGCGGGATGTCACGAAAGGCATCTTCACGCGGACTTACCCTGACAGATATGGAGCAGGATTTCTCGTGACCGTAAAACCACACGAGAAGAAAGGCTATCATATCAACCGGCAAGGATTGGAAAAACCTATCTTGATGTGGGCTGAAACGGGTACCGGGGTGCGCCACGTGGGTAAGCGTAAGGGTTCATATAAGAAATGGAGCAGCATTATGGGCAGAGATACCAAGAGATACCGCCGTAGTGGTCACTCTACTGGTGCGATGCCTAAGTACGGCTTCATGGAGAAAACCGAGCGTGAATGTAGTGAAGGGATAGAGAACCGACTTTTTGATAACTTCCAGAAGAATATCGAGAAAGCGGCGCGTAAGAATGGTTTATTGTAGAATATTGTAGAATATTGTAGAATATTGTAGAATATTATGGCAAAAGATACATCAATCAATGCAGGCGCATTTATTCGTGAGATATTGAGCGAGGATGACGGGGTGAAAGCTATCACTACACGGATATTCCCCATTTCGGTGGATGAGGCTACCCTACCCTATATCTCATATCGTAGGACCAGAATGCAACAACAGCCGAATAAGTTCGGAATGCCGGGTGCAGATACCGTTGAAGTTGAGGTGAACTGCTTCACGCAGACCTATGCTGAAAGTGTGGAACTCGCTGAGGCTGTACGTGCAGCCCTTGACGGGAAGCAATCTACTCTTGATTGCGGTCTGTCGATGCGGTCATGTTACCTTTCTGATGGCTCGGAGGACTGGCAGGATGATGCATTCGTGCAGCAGATGTTATTCACAATCAGAATTTAGTTTAACAGTTTAATAGAAATGTTATGGCAGATACAAGTAATTACGTTAATGGTAGCGACCTCCTTCTTTCTGTAGGTAGCAAGGCTATCGGTCACTGTACTACCCACACACTCACATTCAACAGTGAGACCAAGGATCGCGCTGTGAAGCCATTGTCCAGCAAGGCTAAGACCGCAGGTCTGTGGAAAGAGAAGGGCGTAACCAGCATGAGCATCAGTGTGAGCGCTGAAGGTCTTCGTTTCTACAATGAAACAGAGAATGGCTACGAACAGCTCGCAGCATTGTGGGGCAAGGGTCAGAGTGTTGAGGTCATCGGCTTCCAGCGTGGTAGTGATGACTCTCCATACCTGAAAGGCAAGTTTGTTATCTCCTCCATCGAGGAGACATCGCCTGCACAAGACGATGCCACATATACCATCAACCTGGAGAATGACGGTGAGCCGGATGTATATCCCGGCAAGGATTCGACCGAGTAAAGGCAGGTGCTTTTCTTTTGTTAATTAAAGTGTGCTAATGATTGATTTCGCCGCTTGTGCGGCTTACTGTACGGGCGGCGTTTTCAATCATTTTTCGCGTAAAAATCAATCATCATTATGGCACAGACAAAAAATAATCTTACAGTCAATATAGATGACGAAGTATATCCTATTCGCTTGACAATGGGTGCAATCGTCAGATTCAAGCAGGAAACGGGTAAGGAACTTGCAGAGGCAGAAGGATCTGTTGATAATGCGACCCTCATCTGGTGCTGCATCAAGTCTGCATGTAACCGTGAGAAGAAAGCATTCGACTATTCCCTCATGGATTTCGTTGACAACATCGATGTAGATGAAATAGACGGCATCACTCGCGTACTGTTCAGTCTGTTCGGTGTAGAAGGTCAGAACCAGGAAGGAACCGACTCAAAAAACGCAGTCTGAGCATTCATGAGCTGATGGGTATCGCCATCGGTAATATAGGGATGCTCTTGGATGATTTTCTCCGGCTCGAAGTGCCGGAATTCCATGCTATCTATAATGCGTGGAAAGATGCGGAAGAGCGAAAGGACCGCGATGCCTGGGAACGAGCGCGGATGGTCGCAACGATCTGCATACAGCCTTACAGCAAGAGAAGCCTTTCTCCCAAGAAAGTATTGCGTCTCCCGTGGGATGAAGAACAGCATCACGCAGAAGTCGTGAATAAGGAAGAGGGCAAGCGCCGATTGACGGCGATATTGGATAAGATCAAGAAAAAATAATCAAAAGGATATGGCAAAGACTATCAATTTCAGCATTAAATTGCAGGTTGACGGGAAGGAACAGCTCGCATCGGCCACTGCTAACGTAAAGGATTTGAAAGCGGCTGTCGAGGGTGGGCAATCGGCGGCGAAAAAAGCCGTCAAGGAATTCAGCCAGTTTGGTATTGCCGTATTCGCCCTTGGCGATTCTGTCAATAAGCTACAGGGTATGATGCAGGGTCTGGCTGGCAGCTATCAAGCAAGTGTACAAGCCAATACTCAGCTCACCACCGTAATGAGACAGCGCATGCTCGCTACCGATGAGGATATAGCCAAGGTGAAAGAAACCATATCGGCGCAGAAACAACTTGGCGTTATCGGTGGTGTGGTTCAGATGAGGGGTGCGCAACAGATAGCTACCTTTTTGTCTGAAAAACAGACTCTGAATACATTGATACCGGCAATGAACAATCTGCTGGCACAACAGAAGGGTCTGAACGCTACCCAGGAAGATGCCTATGGCGTTGCCAACCTTATGGGCAAAGCCATGCAGGGCCAGACATCCGCATTGAAACGTGTGGGCATCACGTTTACTGATGCTGAAGCCAAGGTGATGCAGTTCGGTACAGAGCAGGAACGCGCCGCCATGCTTGCCCAGATTATCACCAACAATGTCGGAGAGATGAATGCTGAATTAGGTAAGACTGAAATGGGCAAGCAGAAACAGTTAGAGAACCAATTCGCTGCCATCAAGGTGAAGATTGGTGAGATTGCACAGCAAGGATTGCCATTCGTAGCTTTTGCAGCCCAGTCTCTCAATCTTGCAACATCCCTGATGACTCTTGGCAAGGGTGTGTGTGCATTGTGGATGACATTTACGAGTATGAATGTCGTAATCAAAGCATCTGCTTTCGTGGCCAGTACCGCAAGGGTTGCTTACGTTGGTCTTGCTGCGACCGGGCATATATTACAGGCAGCATTTACGGGTGCGACTATTGGTGCGACTACACTGAAAGTAGCCATTAGAGGATTACTCATTACCTCAGGTGTTGGTATCGCTATCGCAGGTCTTGCAATGGGTGTCGAATATCTGATGAATCGGTCAGAACAGGCATCTGGAAGCGTGAAACAGCTATCGGAGGCAGAGATGCAGTCGCAGCAGGTCCAGCAACAGATGCAACAGCAGATATCAAGTGCTACGTCTGCTCTGGAGACGAATATAGCTAAGCTGAAGGATTTTCACGGCACGAAAACAGAAGAGAAGAAGCTCGTGGCAGAGATGAATGAGACTTACGGTCAGTCATTCGGTTACTACTCGACTGTGAGCCAATGGTATCAAGCCCTCATTGCGGATTCTAAGAGCTATTGTGCACAGATAGAGCTAGAAGCGCAGGTTGAGGCGCGAAAATCGAAGATCAAACAATTAGCGCAGAAGCAGTATGATCTCACTCATGATGAGAAAGGAAACAAGCGAACATACCGCAAGACTACCTATACAGGCGGTATCAGCCAGGATTATATTGATGAGCATGGGCGCAAGGCAACCCGTATCACGAAGCTACAGACCCACACGAAGACGTGGACGGGAGAACAGACGAAGGGATATCACGATGCAGAGAAAGGTATTAATACGCTTACAGGTGAGATATCTGAGCTTGAAAAAAAACGCGATAAGATAATCGCGAAAATTCATAAGGGTGCAGACATAAACCCATCTGTCACTACAACGACATCAGTGGGTTCCACGCCGAAGACCACTGCCGCCAACACTACCGATGAGAAGCCGGCGGTAGAAGGTTCTATGAAATGGTATTCTGAGCAGATCGAGAAGAAACGTAAGGAAATTGAAGAGACTGCTAATGAGGAAACTGCCAAGGCGCTGAACGCTGAAATGGAAGGGCTCCAACGATCGCTGTACTTCTTGAAGATTCGTATTGGTGTGGAGACTGCTCCGGCCATAGAGGTACAGAAAAAGACCGATACTCTCAAGGAAGAAGTCGAGAAGGGGTTCGAGGATATGCAGAAAGATCTGGAAACAGAGCCTATTCGTGTAGAATTCGATGCAACCCAGATTGATGAGGCTAAGCGGAAATATGAAGACTTTGAAAAGGTTCAGAGCCTTGGCAACGTCGATCTGTCTAGTTATGATAGTGTAGCGAACTCATTGGCAACGATATCCAAGATAGCAGACCCTACAACACAGGGTCTGGCTGGAGCCGGAACAGCATGCGCTGCTCTTGGCTCAACCATGCAACAGCTTGGTTCTGACTCTGAAGCCGCGAAGGCCGGTCTGATTATGGCGGCGCTTGGTCAATTAGCCCTATCCCTCGCGACGGCAATGAATGATGCGGCGCGTCAATCGTGGATCACCTGGCTTGCGTTCGGTATATCAGGTACTGCCCAGTTGATAAGTATGGTTAACACGATTAGCGGCTTCGCAACTGGTGGTATTGTTGGTGGCACATCTACATCCGGAGATAAGATACCTGTTAGGGTGAATAGTGGTGAGATGATTCTCAACCGCCAACAGCAAGCACGATTATTCTCCATCGCTGATGGTAAACAGAGATTACAGAATATATCATTGCCGGAATATCAACGTCAAGAAATCAATGTTAATCCAGCGGCTATGATGCAGTTATCGGCTTCATCGCAGACCGGGCAGAAGGTGGAGTTGTCTGTTAGAGGTCGCAGACTGGTTGGTGTGTTAGCTAACGAGACTCGTATTAGTAGTCGTAGTGGCAGAAGAACGAACATTCAGATATAGGAGGTAGATATGTATATACATGGGAGCTTTCTCAATAGAAACGCAGAAACCATCACGGTGTATATCGTGACGAATTCTGACAAGACAGAGGAATTGGAGATTGGTAATGAGAATGACGGCATTCTCTTTACCGATGATCCTGTGGAGATTAGCAGTGAAGTGAACGACACATTTGACCATCTGCTATGCAGCTCTGCCACTATCAATATACAAGTTGCCAACTACCAGTCCTCCCTCTTCTGTAATTCCTGCCGCGACGCGGTGGTGAATATCTACCGGGAGGATGTGTGCGTGTTCGCCGGGTACATTGAACCACGAACCTACTCTCAGCCATATAATGAAGTGTATGACGAACTGGAGCTCAACTGCATCGACTGTCTGTCGGCCCTGCAATATTCGAACTATAAGAATATCGGGGCATCGGGTGTCAGTTATTCGACTGTCAAAGCGAAAGCAGAGCAGCGCACATTCTACGATATCGTGAGCGAGATTGTCAAGGGCGCGACATCCGATGTGGATATCCTTGGCAATACGGCCATCCCTCTCTATTACGACGGCTCCAAGACGCTTGATGAGACCGCGTCCTACGACATCATGAACAATATCAGTATCAATGAACTGCTGTTCCTTGGTGATGAAGAAGATGACGTCTGGACTCAGGAGGATGTGTTGACTGAAATTCTGAAATACCTGAATGTCCACATCGTGCAGGACGGACTGAAGTTCTACCTGTTCGACTGGAGTACTATCCGCACGGAAGGCTCGCATGAGTGGAAGGATATTCTCAACGGCCAGGGTACCACTACTATCTCCGCCATGAGCCGCGAGGTGGTGAATGAATTGGCGGCGGATTGCGACTGTCAGATATCCATCGGTGATACCTACAACCAGTTGCAGTTGACCGACAACGTGACCGAGATAGAGAACATCATTGAGGACCCGATGGATAGTGATAGTCTGGAGAATGCCTACGGCAATTATCAGAAGTACATGACCGAATACATAGCCGAAGGCGAGGGCAAGACCGCCATTAAGGCTTTTGGCGGCATGGTGAACGGTACGGGTACAGACTGGGAGGATGCCTCGCAGGTGGACTGGTACATGTGGGTGAAGAAGAATTCTTTGTGGAATTTCTACTGCACGGCCCCTGACGGCAATACTGTGAATGTGTATGATACCTATTGCGACGGTCAGACCAACCAGCACGAGATACTGTCGAAGTGCCTTGCCGGTGGTGTGGGCGCAGCCCTCGTGGCATTTGGCAGCGTGGAGAAGAAGAATGGCGGCTCAGACAATAGCCCGGCATCGGCACCCGACATGAAGGATTATCTGGTGGTGGGTCTGCATACGACAGCCACAGCTACCTATCCCGATGCAACGAGTTGGATTAATATCATGACCGGGAATACCGTGCCGAAATCTACATATCTGGAAGACGGCACCAAGCTGGAGGCCGCCATTCCTGTTGCAGAGTACATCGGCAATAAAGCAGGCGGCACATTCTCACCAAGTGATGAAGATACCACCAACTATATCCAGATATCGGGCAAACTCATTCTCAATCCCCTTATGGGAGAGACGTGCAGCTACAACGATGCCGTCAATCATACGGGGTGGGATAAGGGTGATACCTACTGGCACCATACAGAGGCAAGCCGTAACAATACAGACGGCCGATACTACACACAGCGATTCTACAAGGCAGAGACATGGAAGGATGATCCAGAAGATGACTCTACAGCCAACGCCACCAAGACGAGTCGAGGTGTATTCCCATTCACCAGTACGGGACCGCAGGCTATGGAGTTCGACTACAACGAGGCGCATGAGGCGAAGGATACCGTGAGTAAGGTGGGTGTACTTCAGTGTATGCTCGTTATCGGTGACAAGTGCGTGGTGGAGACCTTGCCGGACAAAGGCGGGTCGGGTGACGGTTCGCCCGATGATTTCACCTGGCAGACCTTCAAGGAGCGGAGCGAGTGCGCCGACGGCGATGAATACTATGCACAGAGCTTTGCTATCGGTTTCAACCCGAAACTGAAAGACAAGTTGATAGGTACAGAGTTCGATATCCAGAAGAATGCAGCCTACACCATTGGTGTGGATGTGGGCGGTACGATGATACCTATCAAGAAGTCAGACAAGGTGTCCGGCAAGGTACGGTTCTCGATCCTGGGCGCGGTCAATGAGGAATGGAACAATGTGACCAAGCGCCACCATACATTCTTCCGTCATACCAAGTACTTCGACAAGAGCGTGCAGCTGCTCGACTATGTAAGCAGTATTATGGTGCGCGATCTCGAGATCAAGGTTGTATCAGACAATGGCAAGGTGGGAGAAATCAGTGACGAGAACAACATCATCTACATGAGTGACACCAAGGAGACCTATGTCAACAAGAAGGATGATCTCGAATTCAAGATTACCACAGCCCTTACATCGGCAGAGTGCGCCCAGTTGGGTGTGAACAACAGCGTGAAGATGTCTTCCCCTCAGAATGAGAGCACGGGAGATGCACTGCTTGCAATATACAACCAGGCGACCGCGACATCCGCCAAGCCCGAGCAGCTCTATGTAGATGCTTATTGGCAGGAATGGCACGATCCGCGCGTGATCATGGAGCAGCACTTCATCGACACGACTGCCAAAGGAGATGATGAGGGTACGAATATCTCGATGTTCGACCTGTGGCACTCGCCTGCCATCAACAAGACATTCTTCATCCAGGGTATCACTCGCAACCTTATCGAATGTACGGCAGAGGTGACGATGAAGGAGATATGGAAAGATTGAGATATGAAAAGATTAAAATATTGGAAGAATGACATTATAACGATATTCTAATTATGATAGAAGTCAAAGTTTTCGCCAAGCCCAAGAGTAGCACGGGCACGTCAGGCTCATCCTCCAGCACCACCTACATCAACACGACAGTAAGTGATGCGGAGCATGCTACGACCGCTAACAAGGCGACGCGTGCAGAGAATGCTGACCGCGCCACCTATGCTGACCGTAGCGGCACGGCGCAGAATGCCGCATACGCTTCAAAGGCGGGCAACCTGGCAGCCGATGCAGAAGTACTTGAAGATTATCTCTACAAGGGAGAGACCGAGGAGATGCAGACCGTGCAGGGTCCAGTCACCTTCGGCTCAGACATCACCGCCTCTTCCTCCCTCACCGTCTCCGGCGACACATCGCTGCAAGACGTGGAGGCGAAGGGGAATGCCAAATTGGGGGAGAATGGCACACAGACCACATTCGGCAACTATGTAGCCGACAGTGCGGGTGCATCGGTCAAGGTTGACAGCAACGGAACATCATACATCGAGGCTGACTATCTGACCATCCGCCGGGCTGCTGATTTCCGTGAGATTACTATCCGTGAACTGAAGCACATTGGCGGAGAGCTGGCAATCACCCCGGCAGCTATGGAGGTGAGCAAGGTGGAACGGCTCGATGCTGACAAGAACGTCATTACAGACAGCACTGAACCTTCCTTCTTCAAGTGTTACTTTGAGACAACAGGTTCGGATGGCAAGAAGAAGGTTTACCAAGAGTTCATTGCCGGAGACCAAGCCAGATGTCAGCAGTTCGGTATTCAAGAAGGAACCCACGGCTACGTCAAGACCAAGTACTATTGGATGCTCGTTACCGAGGTTGGTACGAACTATATAATGCTCTCCAACAGCGTGAAGGACGAAGGTTCTACATCTGAGCCTGACGTGAACGACAATATCGTGCAGTTGGGCTATCGTGGAACTACGAACATACCAAGCAGACAGGCGGCTATTATCCTCTCTGCTGCTGCCAACGATGCGCCAAGCCAGAAGTATTATCAGGGTATCAATGATTTCTCCCTCGACCATGTAGTCAAGGACGAAGGGTACAATGTATCGTCCGGCACATTCCACTCGAATGTCTATGGTGACAGTTTTGTCGGCGACAAGGACGGCAATGGTTATCTGCAATACGACTCCACGTCCAAGACCATGACCTTCAAGGGCACGGCTCACTTCGACTCTGACTCCAAAGTTGGCGAGGATGTGATTGCCACCAAGAGCGACCTTCAGAATCTGAATATCAAGAGCGGCAACATCCTGCGGAATACATCTTTCACGGGCAACTATGAGAGTGTGGATATTAGTGAGGATACGGATGTGTCTGAAGATACAGAGACATATTCCGACAAGCTGCTCTATTGGGATATTGAGAACGGGTCGGTAGCCGACAATACCGATGTTGAGAGCGGAAAGGCAATCGTTATTTCAAGCGGTTCTATCTCGCAGACAATGGCGCAAGCCTTGCTGAAGGACGGGGAATACACTCTGTCATTCAAGGGCAAGGGTACAACCGTTACCATAGAGGTAGGCGGCAATACGATTACCCAAGAGATGGGTACGGATATACAACACTACGAGATGCATTTCTCTTGCACGGACAATTCCTCGCTCGTGTTCAAGATGAGCGGGGAGGATTGCACCATCGGTGAAATCATGCTGTCCTACGGCAATATCACCCCGGCATGGTCCCCGGCATATTCCGACAACGACAAGTCGCTTGCGGAATTTCAGAGTCTGAAGTTTCTGACCGATGCCATTACCGAAGGCAGTACTACCGTTGACGGCGGTCTGGTCATGTCGCAACAGTTCCGCGTGGGAAATTATCGGGACGGCAAGATGACCAAGGAAACGGGTGGCATGAGTGGCTACTACAATGATGACAACTCTGCCTTTCTGTGGGGTGGCGGCACGTTGGAACAAGCTATCTACACCATTCAGAAGTACAAGGACAACCCGTCCTACCAAGCCACCGAGGATGAGATTGCGAACATGGCCAAGTTTGTGGTAACGCACGGCGGCCGGGCTATCCTCAATGACATTGTGCTGAGGGGCATCATCTATGCCCAAGGTGGTACATTCGAGAATGGCTCGTTTCATAATGTGTCGGCCACCAATATATCCGTGCAAGGCTCGTTCAGAAGCCAGTTCGCACAGATGAGTGAGAGCGAACTGCCTTACAATGACAACATCTTCCTGCAAGGCTCGAATGGGATACTGAACAGATACAAGCTATTGTGGGATGTGAGTCAGAGTGGTAGGCTTCTTCGTCTCTGCAACTATTCATGGGACGGATATGCGTCAAGCGGATACGCCCAGATAAATGCCCCGGACGGGTACTGCTTCATGTACTACGGCAAGGAATACATCTCTCTATATATTGCCGAGAACGAGCTTGTGGAGTTGCTGGGAATTGGTGACGGTGAGAACTTCAAGGGATGGGCTGTAGTCAATCGGACGTACCTCTACCACCTGTTGCACGGACAGCAGATACCATCCATTGCTATCGGGCGGGTCGAGACCAACAAGTTGTCAGATGGCACGATAGAGGCCAGTGGCAACGTCAAGATGTTCGATGGTTCTTACTGCACGGTAACGAGACAGGCGCAAGGTGTCTATCGCATTGCATTCCCGAGTTCATTCGTGACCTATTTCTACGGGCACAAGGATGAATTGGTAATCAGTCTTACGGGATTAGGACAATCCTTGGAGAAGAAGGACAGTGATACCGGGCTTGCTATCAAGGCAACAGTAACGGCCATCACCTGCAATTCCTCTGAGGCGTATATAGAAGTCACCACATCGGATGATGAAACCAACAATGACGGTTCTTTCTTTATCGAAATCAAACTGATGTCAGAAATGCGTTACAAATCATAATTAAGATAAGACTATGGAACAGTTGAACAAGACCCCTACATCGGGGAAATTTGGAGACGTAGCCAAGGTACTCGACACCAACTTCGGGTTGATTGTGTCGAAGATGCTGGAACTGGAGGAAAGCCACAAGGACTTGAATTGCGGCTTTTATTCCTCAGAGACGGCACTGAAGACCGCCTACCCTAACCCGGAATTAGGTATGATGGCTTACGTGGGCAGCGGTACGGACTACATCGTCTATAGATGTACCAGCGGAGGAACTTGGACGAAAACAGACGAGACCTTCACGATTGACATCACGATAGACCTGTCAACGTTCGCCACCAAGGAAGCCTTGCAAGCGGTGAGCGATGAAGTGGATACCCTCATGCTTGGTGCTATCTACGGAGGTATGGCAACAACAATCACCAACCCCGGTACGCCCAAGACGAAGATATTCTACTTGCCTACCGAGGCGGGAACATACACCAATTTCGGCAGTATATCTGTAAGTGCCAATGAGGTGGCATTTCTCTACTATGACGGCAGCGCATGGGCCAAGCACACGCTCGACCTTTCAAGCACGATTTCATCCATCCAGTCATCCGTTGATACGGCATCAATCAATGCCAAGAATGCCTTGGCGAAAGCGAACACAGCCGTAACCAGTGCGCAGACAGCAACGGATGCAGCGGCAACCAACAAGGAAGCCATTGCAGCCGCCAACACAAGGATAGATGATATCGAGACAACCGTCAGCGGGTTGGTTATCCCCAAGATAGTGACCCTCACAGAAGCAGAATACGAAGCCTTGGAGCTGAAGGATACCGACACCTACTACATGACTACGGAGGAATAGCTATGATATACAAGAGCGGAAAGGAAATATCAGCCGTATATCTTGGTGCAAGGGCTATACAGGCAATCTATCATGGTGCTACACTTGTGTGGCAGGCTGTAAGGAGCTGCTTCGGAAGTGGTGTTTGGGTAGGCAAGAAACCTTGGCTGGGCAAGGAATGTTGGAAATATAAAAAATAATTCATAATATGGCAACAATAATCAACACAACAATTCCCGATATAGATACATCATGGGAAAACTACAGTGGCGAGAAGGTTGAGGAGTTCATCAAGAAACAGCTCTCCAGCCTTGACGTAGCCAAAGGAAGCTATCTCGCATTGTTGGGTACTGACGAGGCAACCAACATGGCAACGGTAGGAATATTCGCTGATGCTGCATCTTATGCCAAATATGCGGCAGACAAGGAGAGCTATGCAGACCTGCTCCTGTCTAGTGTGGAGATACCTATGGGCAGTGGCAGCAGTTCCACCGAGGCATCCTACATCGTGAAGTTGGTCAACAAGGGCAGCAAGAGTATCACGGCAACCAAGAAGGCAGACCTCATTGCCAAGATACGCTTCACATCACAGCTCTATGACCCTTCTGACAAGAGCCTCACAGATACCAACGAGAATGCAACCTTGCAGATAGAGACACGTATGCAGAGTGCTTCTGACTGGAAGGTGGCTGGAACTATACAGATACAGTCACAGTCCTCTGAGGATGCCACATCCTACACAGAGATAGACCTCTCCCCATACATCAATGACGGTACACAGAGTGTGAGATTGCTTGCTACAGGTGAGCTGTCCGAGAAAAAGACATCCTATGTAGCCATGACAGTGACCCTCACCAACATCACCATTACCTTTCAGACCAGTTGGCAGAAGCCTTTTGAGTACAAGCCGAAAGCACCTACCATCACTGTTCCTGTATTGGTGACGGGTACTATCTCCAAGACATTGAACTTGAAGGTGACATCCCTTGACGGCACTACCTACTCACGCAGCTATGAGTACAGCCTTGGAACAGCTACCTACACAGAGACCCCCTACAGTGCTACCATTGACCACCCGAAGGCACATGGTATCTATTCCATAGAGGCTTGGATTACATCGGGAGATGCAGTGACTACATCATCTGTAACCCAGTATATCATGTGCACCTTGGCAGAGAGCACTGCCCCTCTCTTGGTAGTGAACAACATAGGCACATTCCAGAACTGGAGTAATGTGACGGCATTCTCCTATGCCATCTACAATCCAAACAATGAGACTACCGATGTGTCATTCACCCTTACCAACTTGGAGACAGAGTCAGTGCTGTTCAGTGAGGAAGTGTTTGGCGTGAAGAATGGTGAGGAGCAGTCCCTTGTGTTCGACTTGGAGGTGGAGACTGAGGATAACGTGAACTTCCCTGCAAGCATGACCTTCATGTCGGGAAAAACTGAACTGAGAAGTGCATTGCGTGTAGTCATTGACAACAGCGAGAACTTCGCCCCTACAAGCGGTGCTGACTTCTTCCTCAACCCAAAGCTCAGAAACAACACAGAGGCAGACCCTGCAACCATTGTCAATGCCATGACGGGCAGTACTGTGAAGGCTACCTTTGAAGGCTTCTCCTTTGTGAGTGACGGCTGGGTGAAGGACAGCAATACCAATTCCCGATGTCTGAGAGTGCTTGACGGGGAGAAGGTGAACATTACCTATGATGCTTACTCTGACGATACTCCTTCCGAGGGTCTTACCATTGAGATAGACTTCGCCACAAGGAATGTCACTGATGAGGACAAGACCCTTTTCAAGATGGGTACTGCATCCACTACAGACGAGTACCTTGTAGGCTTTTGGCTGAAGGCACAGGAGAGCTGCTTCATGACTGTGGGCAAGCGTACTGAAGGCTCGCAGAACTGGATATATTCCAAGGAGACGAGAACCCATGTTGCTATCAACATTGTTCCTAACCTCTACAACCAGGGAACCAACTATGTGCGTGTGTTCATCAATGGCATCATCAGCCGTGAGTTTGTCTATGCAGACAGTGACAGCTTCTGGCAGTCTGTAAGCGGTACTAAGAAGACAGGTGGCATTGTCATTGCTCCCGAGGGTGCTGACCTTGACATCTATGGTTTGCGCATCTACAAGACTTCCATGTCCGCCTCACAGATACGTCAGAACAGAATGGCCTCTTTTGCCACCATTGATGAGAAGAAGGCTTTCAAGAACGCCAATGACATCCTTGGTGAGAGTGGTCTGATAAGCTATACCAAGGCATACGACACCTACAACACCTTGCTTTACAAAGGCTCTATCCCTAGCTTGAAGTCACCCGAAAACACAACAGGTGATGTTGTCATCCACAAGCCGGGGGACCCTTCACACAGCGGCACTCTCTATGGCATGACCAGAAAGGGACAGGGTTCTACATCAAAGAAGTACTGGACTTGGAACATACAGAGTGATTTCAAGGGTGACGCGGCTACCAACTATTGGGAAGATGAGAATGGTGTGAACCATGGTCAGTGCTATCAGAATGCCGATGGCTTGCCTATGGCTAAGAAACTTGTTGACAAGCGCAACTGGGCTTCTTCCATGCAGTCCCACAAGATGGGTGCTACCAAGCTGTACAATGACCTCTACCAAAAGGTTGTCGGTACAAATGAAATCACCTCAATAGAAGGCTTTGAGAACTGCCGTGTATGTGTGTATGAAGAGCCTTTCTTGGTATTCCAGCAGGAGACTGACGATGATACACCTACATTCATCGGTATGGGTACTTTCGGCAGCGGCAAGGCAGACAAGCCTACATTCGGCTATGACAAGACCAAGACCCCTAACCTCATGATGATAGAAGGCTCGGACAACAACCCTCGCTTGACCAAACACCAAGTGCCTTGGATTGAAGGTGATGTCTATTACGATGAGGAGGAAGAGGGCTATGTGTATGCTGGCACTACCTCATGGGACTTTGACATGGGCAATCAGAATACCCTGCCAAGGTTCATTGAAGCCTTCAACTTCGTGTATTCCTATGGCAACAGAATCAAGGCTTACAATGGTACATACACCCAACTGAAGGCTGCAAGTGAGTCTCTTGACATCAGTTATCAGTACTGGGTATCCAAGGTGGAAGACGGTTCTGCAAGGTATGACCTCTACAGATATGAGGAAAACTCGAAGACGTGGGTTCCTGCTGGCACTACCAAGGCAGAGGATGGCACATACGCTACCCTCAATGTCAAGGAACAGCTTGCATCCTACCTTGGTTCTGACTTCACCAACCATGAGACCTACTTGGAATGGGACAAGGTGAATGATGATTTCATTGCTGCACGCAAGCAAGTGTTTACTGCCAAGGCTGATAACTACTTCCACAAGACGGATATTCTGTTCTCAATGGCTATGATGAAGCTCTTTGCTGCCTGTGACAACAGAGCCAAGAACACCTATCTGTGGGTATTCGATACAACATCAAAGATACGTGCATTCCAAGATGACCTTGACTCTATCCTGCCTATTGACAACCAAGGCAAGCTGACCAAGCCTTACTATGTTGAGGAACATGACTATGACGAGACCTTGGAGAAGAACTACTGGAACGGTGAAGACAATGTGCTCTACAACATGATGGAGGAATGTTTTGCGACAGACCTCAGGGAAACCATGAAGAGTATACTTGGTGCTATGGCTTCCCTTGGCGGCAGTGTTGATGGCTGTTGGGAGAAGTACTTCATGTCCACATGCCAGTACTTCCCTGCCGTGGCTTACAATGAGTTTGCAAGGATTGGCTACGAGTATGCCAAGTATCAGATGACCCTTGGCAACTACTCCAATGATACAGACCCTATCACACAGAGTCTTGGTAGTCAGGAGGAAGGTGAGAGACAGTGGTGCAAGGACAGAACCATCTACATGAGCAGCTATGGCTTGTATGGAGAGTTCAACCCAACAAGCCCGTCGGGAGGAAACATCAACTACCGCTCCATCAAGCAGATGACAGTCAGGTTTGACCTCACTGTTGCAAGATGGCTCTATCCTGTAGTGACCATTGGTCAGAGTACCATCCTCAGTGGTCAGAGAATGAAGGCTGGAGAGACAGTCAGTGTGTCGGGAGTTACCGACAGCAACACTCAGAACATTGTATGTGGTGTGAACTACATGAGCGATATTGGCACATGGTATGACAAGCCAGCCAATGAGACCCTTGCACTCAATGGTAGCCGAGTGAAAAAACTGGTTGCCGGTACTGACAACAAGAGTGACATCAACTTGAAGGCTACAGCCCTCACTCTTGGCTCTATGGTGTCTTTGAGAAGCATTGATGTGCATAACCTCTCAACCCTTACAGGTACATTGGACTGTTCCAAGAACACACGTCTTGAAACTCTTGATGCAAGGGGGACATCATTGACAGGTGTCACACTTCCAGAGCAGGAGTTCCTCACTTCAGTGAAGCTGCCTTCGACAATCACCACATTGTCACTTGACGGGCAGACAGAACTGAGTGAGCTTACCCTTGAAGACTGGAGCAAGATGCAGACCATCTACTTCAACCAGAGCACTTGCCCTAAGATAAGTGCCCTTGACATTATTGCCAACCTGAAGGGATGTACCAACCTCTCCACAGTCACCATCCTTGGCATAGACTGGACTGATGTGGACAGTGACACCCTCTCATGGCTGCTTGACCACAATGCCAAGTTGACTGGCAAGATTACCCTGTCGGAGAGTGTGACAGTCAATGCCACCTTGAAGATGAGGATGGTGGGTATGTGGGGCAATGTGGATGATGAAACCAACAGCCTCTATGTCACCTACACGGTCACTCAGATAAAGAGTGCTACCCTTAAAGGTACTAGGTATTTCAAGGAGGCTGAGAAGACCTATTCACTGAGCCTTTCCACTGTTCCCGCAAAGGGTAATGACATCACGGGTATCTATTGGAGCATGACCGACAATGCCTTTGCAACCATAGACACAAAGACAGGTGTCATTACAGTCAAGGAACTCGGCACTAAGGCCAATGATGACAAGGCTACCGTGACGGCAGTACTTGAACTCTCCAGTGGCAAGACATTGGAAGTAAGCACAGATGTGTACTTCTATCCCTATGAAGCCAAGGTGGGTGACTATGTGTTTGCAGACGGAACCTATGGAGGGGACATGAAGGACACTTCATCTACTCCTATAGGTGTCATCTTCTACATTGAGCCTAAGCAGAGGAAGTATGCCATTGCTGTTGCATTCAAGAGTATCGGTAGCTACGTTTGGGGGCTGTGGAACTCTACGGATGCCAATAATGGTATGGCAGGCATTAAGCTGGCGGGAAGTGCCAACTATGACGTGTATGATGTACTTACTATCGCCAACTATACTTCAGGTGTAAATGTTTCAGATAACAGTATGCGTGACGAAAGCAATGTTGACAATGACGGCTTCAAGGACTACGGAGATACCCTCAATACTATCAGTGACATTGGCTTTGAGGAAATCACGGACAGCATCTACAACCTTACGGCGGGTGATACCATCTTGGGAGAATACCTTGATGCTGTAGGACTGGGTGTAGGAGACATGATTTCACGTGGCCAGTTGAATACCTTGAAAATCATCGCGCACAGGGACTATATCTTGCAGGACAGCAATGTGAACCAGCCTGTACCGAAGGCTTCAAGCACGCAGACCTTGCAGGAGAACCTTGCCGAGTGTATCAAGAACATTCAGTCCAAGTATGCCTCCAAGTACCAGCAGTACTACTATCCTGCTGCAAGTTATTGTCAAGCCTATGTGCCTGTAACTCTAACCAATGAGGAATTTGATGAGCAGTTCACTGAAGGCCATTGGTTCCTGCCGTCTTCTGGAGAGTGGGCTAGAATATTATGGTATGCCATGAAGGGATATACCATAGGTGCTGACTACAATATCTTCGCACAGGCTGTTGCTGACTACAATATGGATAAGTTTGAATCTAATTGGCACTGGACGTCCTCAGAGGGCTCCCAGGGCATCGCATGGTTTATCTATCCTACTAGTGGTCAGTTCTACGGCGACTTCAAGTACAACGGTAATCAGGTTAGGGCAGTCGTCGCATTCAAGCTGTAGGCTTGAACTTTCATAGGGGCAGCTTTTGTCTGCCCCGTTAATAGAATTTTTAAAATAAACAATAAAAAGAAATTACACTGATGAAGGCTAGACAATCCTCAATATATCGTAAGTTGGAGAATATGCTCGGACAACTCATGGCAGTGGCGGAGAGAGTTCCCAAGAGTGCCTTAGGTTTGCAGACAGCTATGGCTAGGTGCGTCAATGAAACCATTGATGCCTTGGCGGTCTGTGAGTATGCTCTTACTTCTTACGACATCAATCAGCGTATTGCCTACATTGCCACCCTTATCCATTCAGTGACCGTGATGAAAACTATCATTAGGGAACTTCACAGCTATAGCAGAAAGGAGAGCATGGGAGTGATTGTGGATACCAACGGAAGTGAGAAGATAGTTCCAATTCCCAAATATGGCAGGATAATCAGCAATGGGCAGTACCCTAACTTCCTCAAGATGTTTAGTGATATAGAGAGGGAGATTGGGGCTTGGTATAAGTCGTCATTAACCAAGCGTGATGGAGAAGTTCATCATAAGGGTTGATGATAGTCAGAAGTGATCATGATTGCAATATGACTAATACATCCTCTTTAATATTGAATGGGTGCGTCACAGGTGGGCAACCACTCGTTAGGAATAAGGTAGTACGCATTAAGCTGTCCTCAGAGAACTCCCAGAACAACGCATGGAATATCAATCCTACTAGTGGTCAGTTCAACAACAACAACAAGTACAACGGTAATCAGGTTAGGGCAGTCGTCGCACTAAGTAAGGAGAGGGTAAGAGGATGGGTTGAAGCCTTCAATCAGTGTATTTCAAACAAGATGACCAGTGAACAATGCACCATGTATAGAATACATGATACAGACCTCTTGGAACTAATGGCGGAGTGCGAGGAGAGGAGATATATTCCAAGTACAAGTACTTGCTTTATTGTTACCAAACCTAAGCTGAGGGAAATCTTTGCAGCCAGTTTTAGGGATAGGATAGTCCAACATTGGATATGCATGAGAATAGAACCTCTATTTGAGGAAAGGTTCATTAGTCAGGGTGATGTATCATGGAATTGTCGTAAAGGCAAGGGTACTCAGAGGGCTGTGCTGGCATTGAGAAATGACATACTTGAAGTAAGCAAGAACTACTCCAAGAAAGCATGGATAGGCAGGTTTGATGTCCAGTCTTTCTTTATGAGTATAGATATACGGATATTAGAGGAAAGGGCTGTGACCTTTATTCGTGACACCTACAGGGGAGACGACATTGAACTGCTGGTATATCTGTTGACAATGACCATTAGACACAGGCCGCAGAGTAATTGTACTAAGCGTGGAGACGTTACCTTATGGAATAAGATGCCTAGAAACAAGTCTCTGTTCTACGCTGAAAAGTATCGGGGTATGCCAATAGGTAATATCACCTCACAATTACTCGCTAACTTCTATATGTCATTTTTGGATGAATATATGGTAAGTCTGTGTAAGTCTGTAGGTGCTAGGTATGAAAGGTTTGTGGATGACTTTGCAGTGGTATGTGACACCAAGGAGGATGCGCTAATGCTAAAAGACAAGGCTGGGAAGTTTCTGCAAGAAAAACTGAATCTAAGTATGCACCATAATAAGGTCTATATCCAAGATGTGACCAAGGGTGTATATTTTGTTGGGAGTGTAATCAAGATGAACAGGTTGTATCTCTCAAATAGAACAGTGGGAGGTATGGTGAATACCCTAAGGAAGCTACAGGAATATATATCCAACATTACAAACTATAACGTAGAGAATACCTATAAGATGGAACACTACCTTTCAAGCATAAATAGCTATTTCGGGTTCATGGCAAGAAAACACACCTATGCTATTAAAAGAAAAGTTATCAAGGAGTATTGTCCTTCATTCTTCAAATACTTCTATATCAAGGGAAGATTTGAGAGTGTAAGATTGAAAAGTAAATATAAAGTGAAGTATCAATTATTAAAGCAAGAGAATTATGAGTGATGAAGTTAATGCAGTGAGAAGTGCGAACAATGAAATCATCATTGTTCGTGAGGTAGGCAGACAGAAGGTTTCCTTCCTGTCAAGCAAGGAGGGAGGCAGCTACA
>CAVFUK010000138.1:0-22683 GCA_963625535.1 Anaerovoracaceae bacterium
TGTCTTACACGCAGTTAAGCGCACACGCCAGTCTATCCGATGCTTCTGATGCTGCAAAGGTAGGAAGAAAATCCGAAACTGCAAACGAAGTGACGAGAAATGATGTGGATGACACCGCCTCATACCGCATTGTGGATGATGCGGCGTTGCTGAACGAGCTTGAAGACGGCGGATGGGAGGATGCCTACCGTGTGATGCAGGTGATAGACGGCGAATTGTATCCGCCGATGGCTGCCGTGCGCGAGGGTGACCTTGTGACGCCCATCAAGCTGGGTCTTGTGGAACAGGCCGAGGAGCATCCGGAACTCATCACGTTTGACGAGAACGGCAAGCCACAATTCCTGCTGAACAAGGGACAGGGCAAAGGTTCGCTGAAGGCCGCGTACAATCCGTACTGGCATACGTCGCGCACGGCGCTGAATGACCAGTTCACGTCGGCGCATGTGCGTCCGAACCTCGTGGTGGTGCGCACGCTTGTGCCGAAGAGCGAGTTGACGAGTGGGTACAGGGCGCAGTATGCGAAGGATGCCGTGGGCGAGATGTCGTGGCACAGCGGCACGGTGAGCGGACGGTTGGCCGAGCTGGGCAAGCCCCGTAGGGTGATACTCTCTCGCTACGACAAGCCGATGGAGATTGTGCCCAATGCAGAGGTGGCAAAGATGATTGCCAAGCAACTGGAGGGTACCGACATTGCCATACCTTATAATGTGGTGTGGCCGCAGCTGCGCGACGAGCTGGAGAAACTCGGCGTGGAGATAAGCGACGAGGCCAGCGGCAGTGTCGGCGAGGATGCATCGTATGGCAAGGCGGAGTATGTAACGGACAAAATGATTGCCGAGATGAACGAGAAGGCGAAGCGGGGCATGCCGATGACACCGGAAGCGAAGCGGACGGAGGCTGAGCGTTTGGGCAAGAAACTGAATACTCCGATGAACATCATAGAGGACACGAATGCCATTGTGCATGATGACCCGAAGGTGCAGGCGCGGAGACGGAAGGCCAAGGGCTGGTATGACACCAGGACGGGTGAGGTGACTGTTGTGTTGCCGAACAACATGAATGTGGAGGACGTGGCAGAGACGGTATTCCATGAGACGGTGGGCCACAAGGGATTGCGTGAGCTTATCGGTGAGAAGGGCTACGGCGACTTCCTGCGCGAGGTGTATGAGCACGCGAAGGCTGATGTGCGCCGCCGTATAGCGAAGATTGCGGCCAAGCATGGCTGGGATTTTGAGAAGGCTACTGACGAGTATCTGTCGGGACTGGCTGAGAAGGGTTTCGAGGACTTTGACCGCGAGGAACGGAGCATGTGGCAGTGGCTGAAAGAGAAGGTGGTGAAAGCCATTGACAAATTCCTGGAGTCGCTGAAGTTGCCCAAGTGGGTGAAGCTGGGCGACAACGAGCTGCGCTATATGCTTTGGCGCAGCAAGGAACGCCTGGAGCGCGGCAAGGAAGACATCATCGACATGGCACGCGACATCGTGAAGCGTGAGGAACTGGGGCTGGGCGAATCGGCACGTTACAAGATGGGCGATGCCCCCGAGACATTCACGGCACGTCAGAAGCGTGCGGTGGAAAACAAAGGAACCGTTATGCCCGGTCTTAATGATGCAAAGGTGAAAGTGGCAGATGTACAGAGACATCAATACAAAGGCCGTGACGTTATAACGCAGGCTTGCAATGCTGCAATAGACAGATATTCCGAGAAGATCGACGGTAAGAAAGACCGCGAACTAAAGTTGCAACATTACGACAATAATGGAACCGAGTTCGATTATGTGATAAGTCCAAAATCTGTAAAAGAGGCTGCGAACCATGTGGGGAACAGTGACAATATCGGTGTGCATATTGCCGTTATGGATAATCTGCATGAAGTTATCAATAACAGCATTGAAGTTGAAGAACATCCCGATGTTTTGAAAAAGGATGGTGAACGCAAATTGGAGAACGGCTTCAATCAAGATGTGCTGATGCACCGCTTTGTTGGTGCAGTGCGTATTGCCGGAGAAGTGTATCGTGTGAAGACAACAATGAAAGAATACAAGAATCCGGAAATCGCGAACGGCCATTACACCTATGAGGTGACAAAAATAGAAGTGCTGAGCGAAACGCCCAGCACTTCTAATGGTCGCTCAAACGTTTCTGATGTATTCGTGAGCGGTGCAAAGTTACTGCAAAATGTTGAAAAAGCATACGATGCTGGCAAGAATCTTCTCGCCGAGAGCAAAAAAAACGACGAAGACACGTCGATGTATCGTGACGATGACGAGACGGAGGACATTTGGAAGGACGGCAGCCTGGGCCTGCAGGAGCGCATCACGGCTGCGGCAACCCGGCTGGCGAACAACCACAGGGACAACAAGACGCTGCGCAATGACGCGATGCGTGCCATTGGCGGGAACCTGACTGACCTGCGCAAGGCGATGAGCCTGCAGCGGAAGTTTGACGTGACGACGGTGAAGCGTGTGGCTGACCTTGCGAGGGTGCTGATGAACGGCGGTTATCTGAACAACCTGAGCCAACAGGAAGTGAAGCGATTGCTTGCGGCGGTGAAGAACAGCACGGGACACAACGACATTGAGGCGGACGTGCAGAAGGTGATGGACATAATGGTGGACAACCAGCTGAAGAATGCCGAGGCCACTCTGCACTCGCTTGAAAGCATAAGGGGCACGAAGGTGGACGCCCGCGGCGTGGAGGTGCAGGGATACCTTGACGCGGACGGCGCGCACACGATGAAGGTGTTCAAGAAGACACGCGGCTGGGAGCGCACCGACATTGAGGAAGCGATGGCTGACGCGCAGCAACGTATGGGAAGCGCCGATGCTGCGGTGGCTGACGAGGCCGCGCTGGACTATGCTGGCCTTCAACTGGCGCTGGACTATGTGGAGAACATAACCGGCAGCAAGACCGAGGAGGCGAACATGCGCAAGGAGATGAAGCAGACCCACGACGATACCGATGAGCGCGACCGCAACACGGATGCGTACCGCCAGTATATGGACATGATGCGCGAGGGTATCCGCCAGAACAGGATAGACCGTGCGCAGGCCTACTATGACCTTGTGGCCCGCATGTCGGACGGCATGAGGGAGAGCATGGCGAACGCGAAGGCATTCAGGGATGCGGAGAAAGAGCGCGTGCGCGAGATACAACACAATGCCAACAGTGACATGGAGGGCAGACCGAGTGACGAGCACTACCAGCCGAAGGCTATGGACAAGTTTGTGAACAACTCGTTTGTGCAGCTTGTGTTTGCTCCGCTTGCGACGTTTGACCAGATGCTGCGGTTGTTTGGCAACAAGAGCGCGAACGGCGAGGGCTACCTGTACAACAGGTTCATGCGCGGCTGGGTTGATGCCCGCCAGAAGGAGATAACGGGTGTGCGCAGCAAGTATGCGGCGCTTGACGCGAAGGCTGCAGAATTGTTCGGCGGCAAGGTGAAGACTTGGGGCGACCTCATCCGCAAGGTGGGCAGTCTGCCGAAGGCGACGGTGAAGTTCTGGAACGGCGGCGAGATGCAGGAGCGCGAGTTGTCGCAGGGCAACCTGATGTATATATATATGGTGAACAAGATGCTTGACGGCCGCATGAAGCTGCGGAAGATGGGCATAAGCGAGAACGACGTTGACGATATAGAGGCTGCGCTCGACCCGAGACTTGTGGAGCTGGCCGACTGGCTGCAGGACGAGTTTCTGGTGGAGACGAGGAACGAATACAACGAGACGCACAAGCGTGTGTTCGGCGCTTCGATGGCTGCGATAGAGAACTATTTCCCGCTGAAGATACTCGCCAACGCGCGTGCAGACAAGGCTGAAGACCTTGACAATCCCGAGAAGAGTGACGGCATAAGCACGTCGACTGGCAGCATAATCAAGCGCAGACGCAATGCGCTGGCGCTCGACATCACGGGAGCCGACGCCCTGCACGTGATACTGGACCATGTGGCACAGATGGAGCACTGGAATGCGTTTGTGGAGCTGAACCGTGACTTGAACACGCTGCGCACGTACAGGCATTTCCGCAACAAGGTGCAGAACATGACGACGATATACGGCAGCGGCACGGAGTTGTGGAAGAAGTTCAACAACTTGTGCCAGATGATGGCCGGCACGTACCGTCCGCCGCGTGCGAAGCTGGACGAAGCGGCTGTGAACTTTGCCAAGGGTGTGACTGCGGCGAAGGTGTCGTTCCGTGTATTCACGGCACTGAAGCAGTTTCTGTCGATGCCGGCATACGTGCCGGAGGCGCGGGCCGACTATCTGCTGGCCGACATTGCGAATCCCGTGGGTGCCTGGAAGTGGTGCATGGCGAACCTGCCTATATTTGCGGAACGCGTGAAGAGCCGTGCAGTAGGTGACCCACGCCTGATGAAATCGGATATGGACTGGAAGATGTGGCGCTCGCGCGTGATGGAGATGGCTTCGCGTGTGGGTATGGCTCCGAATGCCTTTGTGGATGCAGTGACGGTGGCTATCGGTGCGCACTCGATGTACAGGACGCGACTGGCGCAGTATCTGCGTGACGGCTATAAGCAGGATGACGCCGAACGCAAGGCGAACCAGGATGCGGAGATACTGTATAACCAGACCCAGCAGTCGAGCGAAGGTCCGTTTACATCGACGATGCAGGTGGACCGCTCATGGTTGTCGGTGCTGTTTACGGTGTTCAGAAACTCGAGCATGGCATATACCCGCCAGCTGCACGACGCGGTGCGCAATCTGAAGCGCAACCTGACTCCGGGCCAGCGTGCGGTGAGCATCGAGTTCATGAAGAAGCAGATGGTGCGTGACGGCATAGACGAGGCTACGGCTGCAGCCAGTGCCGAGCGCAAGTTCGGAAGACAGATGGCGAAGGACGCCCTGCGCGTTGCGACGTTCGGCTACATCATGCAGCTGGCATGGAACCTTGGCGCATACCTGCCCTACCTGTTGTTTGGTGATGACGATGAGACAAAGGACGAGTTCTGGGAGGACGTGTGGACCCACACCGCTTTCGGTTGGCTGGAAGGCTTCACCGGCGGCGATGTGCTGAGCCAGGCCGGGGGCATGCTGCTTTCGGGCGAGGGAGACCCCACGAACGTGAGCAAGGACATGCCGCTTGCCAGCGACATCGTGGGCGTGCTGCGGAAGTTGAGCAACGGAAAGAAAGACGAGGCGCTGACCGATGTAGCGAACATCCTTGTGCAGTCGGGTATCGGCGTGAACCCGCAGAGCATCACCGATGCGGCGATAGGCATCATGGACGCTTGCGGCGATGATGCGGAGCTGGCGCACGAGGCAGTAATCTGTGTGTCGCGTATTCTGCAGGTGCCGCAGAGCCAAATAGACAAGATGTATTTTGACGAGGTGGGTCTGAGCGGTGACGAGGCGAGCAAGTACACCCCGGCCCAACTTGCCGAGCGCTATGCCCGCTACAAGGTGAAACGCGGGCGCCTGTATGCGCCGTGGTCGTGGAACGACGAGGAGCAGAAGGGCAAGAGCACAGACAAGGCCAACACTCTGATAAAGGAGCGCACGGAGAAGATGGGCGACGCGGAAGTGAACGAGGCCTATCTGCGCTACGAGGAAGTGTATAAGGGCGTTGACAAGCAGGTGAAGGCTGCGAACAAGGCGGCCAAGACCGACTATGTGAAGGCCGCTGAGATAATGGCATCGCTGATGAAAGACCAGAAGGCGTATGCTACCTACCAGACGTTCAGGCAGACAGACCAGGCGCTGGACGAGATAGTGAAGCTGTATATGGGAGCCAAGACCCCGCAGGAGGCGAACCTTTGCCTGCGCACGATGGTGGCATACAAAGCCAAGATGGTGGATGTGCTGGACGGCGCGGGAACGGACAAGGGCGAGCGTGCGATGGAAGAACTTGGAGAAGTGATGCAGGACTTCTCGCAGAAATATGCGGCGATGCAACCCAATAGATAAAAGTGAAATGGTGTGGGCATGATGTAATTTTGTGCCCACACCATAAAACAGAAACGACAATGGAAATAGTACTACATAGGTTGAACAAGGTGATAATACCGAGTGACAGCGAGGAAGCCGACAGCGTGAAGCGCAGCCGTCTGATGTGCCATGGAGACAGGGCGAGGGCGCAAGGCATTCTGATTGAAGCACAGAACTACTACAATGCGATGTACCGCTTCCGCAAGGAGAGGGAGCGCAACAAGCGCTACAACTACGGTGACCAGTGGGGCGACATAGTGTGCGTGAACGGCAAGAAGATGACGGAGGAGCAGTATATCATGTCGCAGGGCAACATACCGTTGAAGACGAACCTCATCCGCAGGCTTGTGCGCAATGTGATAGGCGTGTACCGCAGTCAGTCGATAGAGCCGACGTGTATGGCCCGCGACCGCGACGAGCAGCAGCAGGCAGAGACGATGAGCACGGTGCTGCAGTATAACATGCAGCTGAACCGCATGACGGAACTCTATGCACGCTCGATGGAGGAATATCTTATCAGCGGCATGGTGGTTCACCGCAAGTGGTATGGCTGGAGGAACGACAAGATGGAGTGCTGGACGGACTATGTGCAGCCAAACAATTTCTTCATAGACAACAACATGAGGGATTTCAGAGCGTGGGACTGCTCGTTTGTGGGCGAGATACACGACGTGAGCTTCGAGCAGTTGTGCGAGCAGTTTGCCAAGACGCCCGAGGACTACGCGAACCTTGCGGAGATATACCGTCAGGCCCGCGACAAGGGCACGAGCACACACGCCTGGGAAGAGTTCGGCTATGCGCGTGACTGGATAAACACCGATTTTCTGACGCCGAGAGACGAGAGCCGCTGCAGGGTGATAGAGGTGTGGCGCAAGGAGAGCAAGCCTCGTTTCCGCTGCCACGACTACAACAACGGTGACATCTTCAAGATAGACATTGAAGACTACGGCGTGATGGTGGAAGACGAGAACAGACGGCGCATGGAGCAGGCGGAGCGGAGCGGAATCCCGTTTGAAGAGATACCGTTCATCAAGGCGGAATGGTTTGTGGACTCGTACTGGTACTATTACTATCTGTCGCCGCTGGGCGATATACTGGCAGAGGGCGAGACGCCCTACGGGCACAAGAGCCATCCCTATGTATTCAAGGCGTACCCGTTCATCGACGGCGAGATACACAGTTTTGTGGCCGACGTGATAGACCAGCAACGGTATACGAACCGGCTGATTACGCTGAATGACTGGGTGATAAGGGCGAGCGCGAAAGGTGTGTTGCTCATTCCGGACGAGTGTATACCGAAAGGAGTTGCGCCCGAGGAGTTTGCCGACACATGGGCGAAGTTCAACGGCGTGGTGGTGTATACGCCGAGCAAGACAGGCGCGATGCCGCAGCAGGTGTCGAACAATTCGACGAACATCGGTGTGCACGAGATGCTGAACCTGATGCTGAAATTCTTTGAGGACATAAGCGGCGTGAACGGAGCATTGCAGGGCAAGCCCGGATATAGCGGCATGTCGGCGAGCCTGTATAGCCAACAGACGCAGAACTCGACCACATCGCTGCTTGACATTCTGGACAGTTTCCAGGAGTTTGTGCGCGATGCGGCGTACAAGGACGTGAAGAACATCCAGCAGTTCTACGACCAGAAGCGCGCGTTCAACATTGCGGGCCGTGGCGCCAATATAGAGTATGACCCGATGAAGCTGCGCGATGTGGAAATGGACATCAGCGTAGTGCCGAGCCAGTCGACGCCGGCATACAGGGCGATATCGAATGACTTCCTGATGCAGCTGTTCCAGAGTCAGGCTATCAGTATAGAGCAGATGCTGGAGGCAGGAGACTTTCCGTTTGCCGACTCGTTGCTGCAAAGCATACGCAGCCAGAAGGAGCAGGTGGCGCAGGGGCAGGTGCCGGACGGGATATCGCCGGAACTGATGCAGCAGGTGCAGCAGGGTGCGGACCCCGAGGCTATGCAGATGTTGCAACAGGCGATGGGCGGGAACGCGAACGCCCAGCAGGGTTGATTTGGAGTGTTGTTTATCCGATAGTGGCAGCAGACACGGGGCGATTGAGAAGCCCGAAGTGTCTGCTGTCGCTGCGTTTTGTGATGTAGGGCAGTTCCATTTCGTTGAAACAGATGTGTAGGCCGATGGCGCGCGTCATGACGAGGTCGTCGTGTTCGCCCTGTACTGCGCCGAAGGAGCCGTTTTGTTTTTTCTCGTAGACGAGCATTTCGTTGAGGCATCGTTGGTCGCGCTCGACATACATGGCTTCGCGCACCACCTTTATAAGATTGGAGATGATCATCGGTTTGGTTGCGACGTTGGTGTGGAATCCGTACTTGCGCGGTATTCCCTGCCGTATGTCTTCTTCGGACTGGCGTCGGGCATAGAGATTGGAGTAGACGTCTTTGATTTGGTTGAGGACGTAGTGCGACTGGTCTCCGTCGACATCACGTTCGCGGTCGTGTGTTTCGAGGGTGTTGCTCTCGATGACGAGCAGGGAGTTGTCGTAGAAGGCTGCTATCTGTGCCGCTTTCCATGCCAGCAGGTCGATGTCGATATGTCCGTACCATTGTGCGACGACACAAGGCTTTCCTCCGTCGAGCATGGCGAAGCGGTCGAAGACTACCACAACGGACCAGTCGGCCTTGTTGGACCGTCCGCCGACGTCGACGACGGTGAGGTAGCGGTTGATGACGATGTTTTGCGGGTCGGGAGCGTCGGGCATGTCCCATATCCACAACTGTCCCTGGTGGTCTTCGCGGAAGCGCACGCCCTGCAAGGCCCCTTCGCCGTCGTCGTCGTTGGCGTAGATGTCGCCTACCCTACGCGGTTCGCGGCACGCCTTGCGCAGCGGTTCGACCCTGTATTTGTCGAAGACTGAAGCGCCTGAGTTGACGAATGCCTCGACATCGTCGGAGGGACATTCGGCGGCCATCTCGCCGTGAGTCTGCACGCCTGCACGCTCGATGATGTACCAGTTGATGCCTTCGAGAGTGGCTCCGCGTTGCCACAGCCACCATAGATAGCGTCCGCTTTCCTCGCGGTTGGACGGTTCGTTGGTGTTGTTGCGGTTTTCGTAGAGCGTAGCGGCGAACTGCCCGATGTTGTCGATGGGCAGGGTATTCTGTTCGATGTCGAACCAAGCGACGAACATGGAACGGAACTGGCTGCGTGGGTTGTCGCGGGCGTCGATGTATTCGCGATGGAAGAAGTTGCCGACACCGTTGGCCGTGCTTTCGTAGATAATCATGGTGTATGGTTGATAGAGCACGCCCTTGCATGCAGAGCGGACGATGTCCTCGGGTCGTTTGCCGTCGGTGGCTTTCCATATGCCCACCTCGGAAAGGTGGACGAGGTTGTAGTCGCCGCCACGGCAGCTGTCGGGGCGTTCGGCTGTACCGATTTTGATTTTGCAGTTTCGCTGCGGCACTCGGTAGATGCTGCCCGACTTGCCGACGCCGACCATTTTGGCCTCGTTGGGTGCGTAGGCTTCGCCCAGTTTGTGGAGCATCTCGACGGGATAGGCCTTAATCATGCGGTCGAACATATCCTTGATTTCGTCGGAGCCAGTGCCCTGGTGTGCGATGATGAGCGAGTTGAGACCCACCTTGTGTACGAGCTGTAGCCACGCCATGTAAATCTGCGAGGTGGTGGAGCCGCCCCACTGACGTGCCTTGAGCATGACGAGGCGGATGGGTTTGTCTTGCTTGCGCAGGCTTTCGAGCCGCTCGACGAACTTGCGCTGCGGATAGGTGAGCCGGAAGAGTACGTCGCTGCCTCCGCCTTTGCGCTTGATGAACACGAATGTTGCAGCCCAGAAGGGGAAGTCGTAACGCGAGCGCAGGCGCGTGAATTCCTCGACGACCTTTGCACGGGCATCATCGGTGACTGGGAGCCGCAACACGTCGGCTATCAATGCGCCGACGCTTCCGGCCTTGGTGAGCGCCTTGACAATCGGCTCGTGCATCATTTCGACGGGCAACATCTGTGTGGGTATGGGGAAGTCGGGAATGGTGAACGGCTGACGCTCCCCGATACTATGTTGGCCAGTTATAGGATTGAACGGCGCGAAGAGGACGGACCGGCGCCGTTCGTTCTCTTTGAGTATTTCGCTAATAGCGTCGTTTTTGCTTTTCATAGAATCCATTTTTGATTTTATAGATTATCTCCATTGCGCACCGCGGCTTCATGTAGAATTTGGGCGCGGGTGAATTGACCACCTTCATGACCAGTTCGAGCAGCGGCGCATTGGGGCGTTGCTTCTGTAGGGCCACGACACGCCGGAATATCTCGGTGAACATTTCGCGTTTGGTGGAGCGCATGGCATGCAGAACGTTTTTGCCCTTGAGCAGAGAGGCGACAACAACCAAAGCCCGCTCCTCTGAGACCCAGAAGCGCGAGCACGGCATATTGACGATTGTTTCGGATACTTCGGCAACGTCGATGAATTCGGCTTTCGATATTGTCTGGCGGAAAGCCTTCATCAACTCTTTGTTTCGTTCATTGGTAAATTCGAGGATACAGCCCATATATTTCACGGTCACACATACACATATAGTTAAGGTGCCCAACCAATGTAAAGATACGAAAATATTTCGAGGCACAAACACAAAAGATAACAAAAAACACCCATGATTAACCCGTAATTTTGCTACATAATAACAATTGGCAATAACTATGGCTGAAAAAGAGACACCAGCGCCAAGCCAAAGCAAACGGGAGAAGTTTGGCGAGCGCTTGAAGAAGAAATATCCCGACCGCGAATATGCGGACGACGAGGCGTTGTTTGGTCAGATAGACGATGACTATGCTGACTACGACAACCAGCTCAACGAGTATAAGGAACGCGAGGGCCGTATGGCGGACCTGTTTGCGAAGGACCCGAAGAATGCACAGTTTATCACTGATATGGCCAAGGGCAACGACCCGTGGATAGCGGTGCTTGAACGCCTGGGCATTGACGGAGTGACGGACCTGCTGAACGACCCGAAGAAACAGGCCGAGTATGCAGAGGCCAACAAGAAGTATGTGGAGCGTTTGGCCAAGGAGAAGTCGCTGGAGGAGGAGTATGAAAAGAACTTCGCCGAGAGCATGGACCTGCTGGAGAAGATACAGAAGGAGCGCCAGCTTGGTGACGAGACCGTGGACGCTGCGATGGACCTGGTGATGAAGATTGCGAATGAAGCCATCGTGGGCAAGTTTACCGAGGAGACCATCAGTATGGCGTTGAATGCCGTGAACCACGATGCGGACGTACAGAACGCGCGCACGGAGGGAACGGTGGCAGGCCGCAATGCGAAGATAGACGAGCAGCTGCGCAAGCCCAAGTCCGGTGACGGCCAGCCGAACCTCGCGGGCAGCAACAATGCGCCTACACGTAAGAGCATCGGCCGCAGTATGTTTGACCTTGCCGACGAAGCGCGATGATAAAGGAGACCGTGCAGGTGGTGGACGCGCAGCCGCTGCGCCCCGTTGCGGGAAGCGCGGGGCTGCGCAGCCAGCTTGCCGGACAGTCCACGACGGTGAGCAATGTGGCGATGGCGACAGGCGGCATAGGCAGAGGAGCGATGATAGAAAGAGACAGTAAATAATTTTATTAATCCATCAAATTTTTAGCAATGGCAGAAAATGTAAACGTTGGCACTGGAGCGGCCATCACTCCGACTCCAGGCAGTGCTGGGCTGAACACCCAAGTACCCGGACAGAGTTCCACCGTGAGCGGCCTTGCGGACGCAAGCGGTGGCATAGCACCCGGTAATCTCGTCGAGGCAGACATCGACGAACAGTTGTTCAGATTTCAGAGTGAGGACACCGCGCTGATGTCGCTCATGCTGAAATCGAAGAAAGTAAAAGTGAACTCCCCCGAGGTGGAGCATTACATGATAGACGAGCAGCGTGCGACGCTGACCACCAATACCGCAGTAGCGGCAGGCAGTGCGAACTCGTTTATCCTTCCTCTGGAGAGCAATGACCAGCAGATTCCCCGTGACTACCACACCCTGCTCGTGTGCGGAGTGGACGGTTACAAGACCGACGGCACCACCGTGACCCCGGGCAAAGACCTTATGCTCTTTGTGACCGGCCGTGACACTGCTACCGGCAACCCTGTATGTAGAGCGGTGAACGGCCCCAAGGCCAGCTCTGCTGCCCAATGCAGCACCCCTGCAATCCCTGCGGGCACCAAAATCAAGCTGCTCGGCAACGCGATGTATGAGACCCAGAAGGAGGTGGACCCCGACCTGATAATCCCCCAGCCTTCGCTGGTGTACTTGCAGAAGCGCGGCATGAACCAGATTGTATCGGACTACTTCGAGGCCCAGAAGAAGCACATACACTTCACCCAGGCGATGATTGCGGAGCAGGCCATCCTGAACTTCAAGCGCGCCGGCAACCGTACGCTTTGGGCCGGTCAGAAAGGCAAGTTGAGCGTGAATGTGCCCAAGCTCGGCCAGCAGTCGGTGTATTTCACCGAAGGTATCCGCTGGCAGTTCAAGCGTGAATTGCAGCATACCGGCAACTGGACAATAGAGAAGCTCATTGCGCTTGCCAAGCTGTTCTTCACCGGCGAGGATGTACCCAAGACCGCTCTGCTGCTTGCAGGCAAGAACCTGCTGGAGGAGATACAGTGCATCGACTTCTCGAAGCATCCCGAGATACAAATCATCTCGGCCCAGAACCCCATCGGCTGGAGCGTGACCCGCATACATACCGTATTCGGCGACATCGACATCAAGCGCGAGCCTACCCTTGACACCCTTGGCTGGAGCAACAGCGGCGCACTGCTTGGCGAGGACCGTCTTGTGCACTACACCTATTCGACCCAGCACGAGTTTGCTGACCGCGTAGAAGGCGAGGAGGCAACACGCAAGGGTATGGTGGTTTGGGACGCACTCGCGCTGAAAGGCTCGTGCCATATCTGGATAGACGGTGAGGGCGAGACCGCCAACGGCGGTGCCACCACCTACAGCATCTGGGACAGCAACACCGCACCTACTGCCGATGACGTGACCGACGGCACAGTGTACTACTTCACCGTGGACTGCAAGCTGACCTCGACCCAGACTGCACAGAACGGCACGATGTGGAAGGTGGCCGTATCGGGCAGCGCACTGACCTGGACTGAGTATACCGGCACTGTGGACGCAGGCGAATAAGATTGCGACACGACACAGGATAACCATTATTGGCGGATGGCCTTCGAACGCCATTCGCCATTTTTTATTTATTTGAACAACTAAAATAACCATAAACAACAGATATTATGACACGCAAGACATACGGAGTGTCCGGCCTGATGGACTGGACCACAAATATCAAGGCGGGCAAGGCTACGATAAACGTGCACTTCTCGGGCGGTGCGCTGACTGCATACGGTGTGACTCCCGCCACCTACTCGACGAGCAATCCCCTATTCCAGATGGTGATAGAGAACAGTGAACACTACAAGAGCGGCCGCATAAGCCTGCTCGACGAGATGGAGGTTGCAGGAGAAACGCCAGTGAAGATACACAAGGCCAGCGCCGAGTCGGTATCTTCGACGGAGGAGACTGCCACTACAGAGCAGCCGGAGACTTCGGATGAGGGAGTCACTGCAGAGACTTCGGAGATATCAGAAGAAAGTGACACCGCAGCAGATGATGCAGACGGACTGACAGTGGTGAAGGTGGCGGACAAGAGTGACGCCATAGAATACCTGAAGGAGAACTATCCCGACAAGGGCTACGGTGCAGTGAAGCTCCGCACGAAAGCGGCATTTGACGCAGCATGCGCCGAGCACGGCATAAAGTTCGTATATATAGCCTAACGCATTCTGTCATGATATATCAAATCGACAAGATAATGCAGGACGTGCGCATCTGCATGGACCAGAACATGACGAGCGATGTGTTGCTTGCCAGCGACGACATAGACACGCTTGCTCTCAATGACATTATCCGCTCGAAGATTCTGGAAGCCGTGCGACTTGTGCATCTCGGCGCTCCCGTTCATTTGCTTGAAAGCGGCCATGACTTCGGCGATGCAGTATATTGGGACGACAAAGGAAGCGGATGGGTGCTTTTGCCGGACGACTTCATGCGCCTTGTCGTGTTTGAGATGGACGACTGGGAGCGCGCCGTGTACCAGGCGATAACCACGGGCGATGCGGAGTATGCGAAACAGCGCAGCCGTTTCAAGGGTCTGCGCGGTACGGTGCAAAGGCCGGTGTGCGCCATTGCCACACGTCCCGAAGGCAGAGTGCTGGAGTTTTATTCGTGCAAGAGCGAAGAAGCGCAGGTGAGCAGAGCCATATACATGCCATATCCGGAGATAGACGACAACGGCGGCGTGGATATAAGCGAGCGATGCTACGACGCGGTGGTGTATACGACAGCGGGGTTGACACTGATAACGTGCGGAGAGACTGAAAAAGGGAATACTCTCTCGGAAACAGCACAAACATTCCTGAAATAGAAATAGTATATGAGTTCAATACCAACAAAACAGATAGACGGTGACGTTGCGGTGGGCCGCAACGTGAGCATGGGCGGCACGGGCACGGTGCGCGGATCGCTGACGGTGGGTCACAACCTGACGGTGGAAGGCTGGCTGGAGGCGAAGAACGTGAAGGGTCCGAACAAGGGCCTGTTCAAGACTGCGGCGCAGTTGCGCGAGGCGTACCCGAACCCGCAGGAAGGCTGGTGGGCGCTTGTGACTGTGGAAGGCAGCGCGGAGAGCGACCACCTGGGCCAACTGTATATGGCCGACGGCGGCGCTTGGGTGGCGCAGGTGGACAGTGACGGCAATGCGTTGCTGAAGGGTAACCCGACGATAGACTCGACGGAGTATCTGGAAGCGGTGGAGCAGATGACTGCCGACCTTGACGCGGTGAAGGTGGACGTGAGCCAGAACGCCACGGGCATAAAGAGTCTGCGGAGCACGCAGACGACACAGAGCGACAGCATAAACAACCTGAACACGCTGATGACATCGGAGACGTCGGCACGCGAGAAGGCAGACGAGGAACTGAAAGGCGTGATAGAGACCGCCAAGGCGGAGGCTGAGGAGACTGCAAGCACTGCACTGGAAGGCGAGGAGACTGCGCGCAAGGCGGCAGACGAGGCGCTGCAGGGCAACATTGATGCTGCGAACAACTCGGTGCAGTCGCTGGAAGACGCTATGGAGCGCAAGGCGGATGCCCTGCAGACGAACATTGACGCGCTGGCCCCGACACTCGTGCCGACGATACTGCTGGCGGATGCGGACACGTACTGGGGCGCTGACGGCGCGGCGATGAAAGAGACGCTGAGCGCCGGAACGAAGGCCACGAGGGTGAACGTGAAAGACGCTGACGGGCACTTGATAGGCGTGATGGACGTATTTGCCGATGATAGCTGGCACGGCATAACGCAGGTGATGCTGACACGCGAGAGTGCTACGGGACTGAACAACGGCGTGACGGAGCACTCGGACGAGATGGCGGGCATGGTGATGCGCTCTTACGGCATTGCGCTGGAGGGCGACATGAAGCAATATAACGGCAAGTGGAGCGGCTGGAAGAAGGTGCGCGACACGGCCATGAGGGACGACATAACGGAGCTGACGGACAACCTGTCGGCGGTGCAGGAGGATGTGGCGGAACTGAAGAAGAACTCTTCGCCCTCGGCTGTGCTGAACCTCACGGCAGAGTATCCGGTGGAAGGCTACTACGAACTGTATGACGACGAGGACACGACATTCTCGGCGGTGCATGTGGCCTGGAACGCGGGCAAGGCTTCGCTGGGATTGCTGATGACATTCAAGGTGTCGAAAACCAAGTGGAAGACATACCAGTATACAGGTTCGTCGGTGACGGAAGCAGCATTCAAGACCGAGGGCAACTGGCAGGACTTCGGCTCGATGGCCGAGGGAAGTCTGAACTACATCGTGATAGACAACCTGTGCGGTGCGCCCACTGCGGGCAGCTACTACACGCTGGAGAGTGCGGTGACACGCCTTGTGGCCTATGAGCAGGAGACGAACGTGAGCTATGTGAAGCCCGGCCTGATAATAGCCTACGCTACTGCTGAGAACACTATGGAGACGAAGCAGTTCCAAGGCGCGAGTGCGGCCGATGCAGCCGAGACCGGCCTATGGAAGGACTTCGGCGGCGGCAGTGACGTGGAGACGAGCGACACCCCCGAGGAAGGCGGCAAGGAAGCACTGAGCACGGGCGGCGCCTATGCGAACATACCGACCACGATGAAAGCCGACACGGAGACCGAGGGCGTGGTGAAGCTGCAGATGCTGAACGCCGGCGGCGAGGCTGTGGGCGACGAGGTGCAGTTTGCCGTGGGTACAGGCAGCGGCGGCGGCACGGGCACGGTGGTGACGATAAGTCCCGAGCAATCGCCCCTATACGCCAAGGCAGCGGGCACGGTGACGCTGAAATGCGCCATACGTTCGGTGACCACCCAAGGACAGACAGAGCAGACGAACCTCATAGAAAAGGTGGAGATATACGACCGCGACACGAACCAGTTGCTGGAGACGCTGAAACTGAACCAAGCATCGAGCGCAGACGCGGAGACCTACGACTTCGCGTTTGACCTGTCGACATATTTTACACAGGCTGGCGCGAGAAAATTCAAGCTCGTGGCATATGATGACAGCGAGAACACGGGAAGCCGCAACATAAACGTGACGGCGGTGGACGTGACGATAACCAGCGAGCAGACGCTGAACTACACGGCGAGCACGGTGCTGACCGTGGGCGGCTCGACCAAGACCCTGCCCATGTATAAGTTTGCGAACAACGCGAGCGAGAAGGGCATACTCTGCACGACGGAGATATGTGTTGACGGCGAGTGGCAGACGCTGGGCACGGCGACGATAAGCGACACCTACACCCACAGTGTGAGCGTGAACCCGAACAACTGCATGGGCAAGGTGCTGAGCCACGGCGCATACCAGCTGCGAATACACGGTGTGGACGTGGCGAGCGGTGTGGTGGGCAACTATCTGTACACGACAATCATGTGTATAGACAAAGACCTGACAACGCCCATTGTGGCCACACGCTACTACTCGGACGAGAAGGAGCCGACGGTGCAGCAGTATGACACGGTGAGCATGGACTTCGCGGTGTATGACCCGGAGAACAGTACGAGCACGGCAGCGGTGACGGTGGACGGCAAGCAGGAGCTGACACGCGCATGCTACCGCAGCACGACCTACACCTACACCAAGCAGATAGAGGGCGTGGCCACTGACGGAAGCTACACGATGAGCGTGAAGGTGATATGCGGCAGTGCCGAGAGCGCGACGGCGAAGTGGACGGTGAGCGGAAGTATACTGGACATAGAACCCGTGACTACGCAGCTGCAGCTGGACATGGACTTCAGCAACCGCAGCAATGCCGATGCCGACAAGAGCATGACGGACAACGGCTACACGCTGACGCTGACAGGCGCGAACTGGAGCACTAACGGATTTGTGAAAGACACGTTCGGCACGAGCGAATACGGCAGCGATGCCGACACCGGCATAATGGCCCTGCGCATAGCCGAGAACGTGACGGGACGGCTGGACTACAAGATGTTTGACACTACGGCGATGGAGGCCAACGGCGCAGCCATACAGTTCAGAATAAAGGTGAAGAACGTGGCCGACGACGACGCGAAGGTGATGCAGTGCATAAACACGGCGGGCTACGGATTCTATGTGACGGGCACGCAGGTGGTGATGACCACCGACGGCAACGCTACGGTGGCCAAGAGCATAGCGTCGGCATTCAGCGAGGACACGCTGGTAGATGTGGCGATAGTGATAGAGCCGACGAGCCAGGCACCCTATGGCGGCATCGGCGTGATGAAGATGTACTTCGACGGTGAGCTGGTGGGCGCATGCTACTATGACAGCGGCACGCTGACGGGGCACGACACGATAATAACGTTTGACGGCACGGAGGCCGACCTGTACTTATATAACATAAGGGCATGGGAGACATACTACTCGTTTGAGCAGGCCTTTGACAACTACCTGCTGAAGATGAGCGACACGAGCAGCATGATAACGGAGTATACGTTCAACCAAGTGATGGCCTCGCAGAGCGCCGAGGGCAAGCCGGCAACGAACCGCCCGCAGGCATCGAGCCTCTACGACAAGGGCATACCCTACTTTGTGGTGTGCAAGAATGCGGACACGGACAACACGAGCGACCAATACCCCGACTACCTCGAAGGTCTTGACGGCGACAAGAAGACGAAGCGCATACTTGACATATACGCCTACTTCCCCGACCGCCCGTGGCAGGACTTCAAGGCCATAGGCGTGACGGTGACGAACCAAGGAACGACATCGAGCCAGCGCCCGATAAAGAACATAAAGATGAAGCTGAAGGCGGCAACGCTGACGCTGCTGCACACGGCAGACGAGTATTCGGGAGACGAGCTGGCCAAGTATAACACCTGCGCGAAGAACGCCGCGAAGCACAAGGTGAAGATATACGAGGACTCACTGCCGACGAACATCATAACGGTGAAGGTGGACTACTCGGAGAGCGGCGGCGCGAACAACGGCGCGTCAACGCAACTGTACAACGAACTGCAGTGGGCGCTGGGCAACGACTATATAACTCCGGCACAGAGATTCAACTCGGACAGCCACAAGATAAACACGAGCATCAACTCGATACCTTGCTCGTTCTGCAGAACGGACGCGAACTCGGCCGACGCGACAAGTCCATCGTACGGCTACTTCCACGCGAAGGGCAACTGGAACGAGGACAAGGGCGACGCCAAGGTGTTCGGCTTCGAGGGCGTGAGCGGCTACAATGCCGACTGCCTGAACTACGGCGACTTCTACGAACTTGTGACGGCCAAGGACCAGACGCTGGCCGACTATCTGAGCAAGGCCGACAAGACACAATGGCTGTTCGAGGAAAGCACAAACTCGGACGGCACGGTGAACTACTGGCAGACGGTGGTGGTGAGCGACTTCTGCGGCCCTAACTACAAGGTGTTCAGAAAGCAAGAGGACGGCACGTGGAAAGACACTACCGGCACGATGGGCTTTGTGGACGGCGCGTGGACGGTGGAGGGCGACGTGGTGAACCCCGTGGAGAACTACGAGCTATTGAAGTATGACGCGCTGGACTGGATGCAGGGTGTGAACTCGGTGGACGACATGCTTGTGGAAGGCTCGGACGGCGCACCGATATGGACGCAGTACTACGAGAGCCGATACCCTGACGACGACAATCTGAACGCGCTATATGAGAGCGGCAAGAAGGTGCCCTACAAGCTATACAAGTGGCTGCGCTTCTGCCAGGACTGCAACCACCATCTGACGGAGGCCGACGGCAACATAACGCTGAACGGCGTGACTGTGGCTGGCACGACGGCGAACCGCCTGCTGAAATGGAGACAGGAACTGCACACGATGGCCAACGTGAAGAGTGTGCTGGCATATCACGTGTTCACGGACTATGTGGCCGCAGTGGACCAGCGGAGCAAGAACATGATGGTGGGCTTCTATCTTGACACGGACGGCGTGACCAGAATGTATCTGAACCACCTGTATGACGGCGACACGATATTGGGAAGCGACAACGACTGCGGCCTGACCGTGCCGGCTCTGCTTGACCCGAACGAGGACACGGCGTACTACCAAGGTTGGGACTCGGTGCTTTTCCAGCAGATAAAGAATGCCGGCAACGAGGCGTTCACCCTGCCCGACGGAAGCACGGTGACCACGCGACAGGTGGCGCAGGCGATGCGCACGACCACGGTGAGCAGCGGACTGGTGCCATTCTCGCAGGCCGGACTGACGAAATACTGGATAACGGACCGACTGAGCAAGTGGCCGAAACTTGTAAGCTCGTATGACGGCATGCGCAAGTATGTGGAGCACTCGAAGAGCACTGCGAACTACTTCTTCGCGCTGCACGGACTGAGCATCCAGCGACTGAAGGCGTTCATCAAGGAGAGATTCGTGTATCGTGACGGATTCTACCAGACGGGCGACCTGTATTCGAGCACCCTGAACATGCGTATATCGGCCTCGAAGGACGTGACGATAAAGATAAAGGCCGCAAAGCAGGGCTTCTTCGGGCTGGCGGTGGAGCGTGTGGACACCATAACCGACTCGTGCTATCTGAACGAGGGCGAGGAATATGTGCTGAAGGCCAACTCGCACATTCTGGGTGCGGGCAACATGATGTATGTGCTCGGCGCGAACAAGCTGGCCGAGGTGGACATCTCTGCCGGAACGGTGAGCGAGAGCGGCTGGAGCATCGGCGAGTGCACGCTGCTGAGAAAGCTCGTGATTGGCGGCGAGGACTACACGCCCGTGACGATAACGGCAGGCGAGTTGAAGAACCTGAACTTGGGCAACATGCCGTTCCTCGAAGAACTCGACATACGTAACACGGGAGTGACGAGCGTGAACGCCACCTACTGCCCGCGACTGAAGACGGTGAAGGCGAAAGGTTCGGCTCTGACCAACATAGACGTGGCAGAGACTGCGCCCATCAGCACGATGGAGCTTCCGGCAACGATGACGACGCTGTGGCTGAAGAATCTGCCAAGCCTAAGTTATCCGGGCGGACTGACGATAGAGGGCGTGCAGAAGGTGACGAAGCTATATCTGGACAGTTGCCCGAACATAGACGCGATGCAGATGCTGGAGACGATAGCTGCGGCCTCGGCACTGAAGAACATCCGCATACCCGACATCAACACGACATCGAGCGCGGACATACTGCGGACGCTGAAAGGCTACGGCACAACGGGCATAGACGAGAGCGGCGCGGTGAGCGGCGAGAGCGGCCAGTGCTCGGGACTGACAGGCCGGTGGATACTGAAGGAGCTGCTGGAGGATGCGGAGCTTGCCGAACTGCAGGCGTACTACCCGAAGCTGGAGGTGATAAACTCGCAGTTCAGCGTAGTGGTATTCGACGACACGGTGAGCGACCCGAAGAACATAACGAACCTTGACAACAATACAACGGGCGAGACGTATGAGGCGAGCGGCCACGTGACGCGCATAAGACGGAGACTGGTGCCTGTGAAGGGCAAGCTGAACACGGAGACCGGCGTGTGGGAAGGCGAGCGCCTGAGCAACGGCAACTACCACAATCTGGCCGACGGAACGGAGTTTGACTACAAAGACCAGACGGGCGCCAGCTTCGACGTGATGATGCGCATACCGCACCTGTGGTACAAGGGCGTGAACGACTTCAAGAACCAGAAGAAGTACATATGCTGGTCGAGCCTCGACACGGAGCCTCTGAGCACTGCGAACAACGTGAACCGCAAGACGCTGAAGGACATAATATATGCCGAGAACGTGGCCGTGGTGGTGGCATCGGCGGTGGTGGGCGAGAGCACGCTGAACACCGACGGAGTGCTGGTGACAACGGCGAACTACAACGCCTACAAGATAGACGTGACGGGCATGAAGCAGGTGAGATGGCCGGGCGTGAACCACTCGCAGATAGGCGGCGTGTTTGTGGACGCGAGCGGAGTGATAATAGCCAAATACAACATGGCGGTGAGCAACGCGATGTTTGACTTCGCGGAGGGCGACTACATATTCACCGACGTGCCCGACGGGGCGGTGGCATTCGTGTTCGGCGCAGCGACGAAGTATAACACGCTGGAGGCCATTGCCGTGGATTCGGCAGAGATAGAGGCCATAGAACCCGACTGGGTGGAGAGCGCGGCGTGCCTGGGCGGTGTGTATGAGGCGAGCCTTGACTCGCTGACGCAGCTAAGAAGCATAAGCGGAGGCACCGTGAGAACGGGAGACGGCAATGCAACGACGAGCACGGAGTGGGCCTACGACAGTGAGGGCAACCCGACGAACACGCCTGTGGGCACGCTGCACTACACGTGCAAGGACTTGATGAACCTTGCGGCGAGACGGGGCAGCGGCTACCAATTGTTTGACTACGAAATGAGCAAACTGATGGCAATACTCTATTATAGTATGACGGGCAACCGCGACGCGCAGCTATTGTGCGGCTACGGCAGAGGCGCGGGCGGCACGACAGGCTATGCCGACACGCTGGGCAACACGGACAGTGAGCGCGGACAGGTGAGCGGCAACAAGTGCCTGGGCTTTGAGAGCTTCTTCGGCTGCACGTGGGAGGTGATGGACAACGTGGGCATCAACATACGCTCGTATGCCGAATGGAAGAAGGACAAGCAGACGGACAGCAACAACAACGACCCGATAGACGCGAAGTGGCACATATACGACCCCGTGACGAAGACGGAGCGCGTAGTGCAGGGCATAACATCGAGCGGCGTGTGCATAGGCAGAGTGAAACACGGACGGTATTGCGACGTGATAGCGAGCAAGTGCACCACCGACAACTCGGTGTGGGCTTCGGACTACACGGACGTACAATACTACTCAGCATCAAGAGGCCGTGTGGTGGGTCGTGCGTTCAACAACTCGTATGCGCATGGCGGTCTCGTCTGTGCGGGCGCGAACATTGCGTCTTCGAATGCGCTCACGAACTTCGGGGCGCGGCTTGCCTTCAGAGGCAAGATAAGCGTAGAGAACGACATAGCGTAGGAAGCGTAAAGCGTGCCGCCCCTTGCAAGAGGGGCGGCCAAAAACGGGAAAAGCATATGAAACAAAAGAAAGATACACGCGCCCCATAGGAGGGGCGGACGGCAGAGGGCTTCAACGCGCCGTGTGGTGGGTCGTGCGAACAACAACTCGAATGCGAATGGCGGTCTCGTCTATGCGAACGCGAACAATGC
>CAVFUK010000139.1:0-5622 GCA_963625535.1 Anaerovoracaceae bacterium
ATTTTCATTTCCTCCTATATATATTATATATAATTAATTATATATCAATAAGTTATAAAGAAGAAAGAAGAGAAGTCGGGAGATAAGGGTACCTTTTATTTTTACTGTTACTACTGTTACTGTAACCAGAGTAACCTCTTCGGGCCCTCTACAAGGCCCGCTGTCCTCCCGTTTATGTCCTGAGCTGTTGCTCCACGACAGCGTCCTTGGCCTGGATGGCCTCGCGTGCCAGGGTGTCGCCGATGTTGAGCCCCTCGGCGGCATAGACCTTCAGCGTGAGCTGCACGGCTCCGTCCTTGGTGTGGCTCACGCGGCCGTGGGCCAACTTCTTGATGAGGGTCGACTTGGCACGCACGCGGGGCTTCAGCGTGAAGCTGAACGTGCCGTCGCGCAGCAGCTGCGCAATGCCCGTCAGGCGATAGTCGGCCACCTGCCCGGGGCACGTCTCGTCGGGACAGAACATGAAACCTTGCTGGTCATAGTGAGCCATGCCCTCAAGCTGCGTGTGGAGGTTGGCTGATGTCAATCTGATTGTCTTCATTTTTTTTTGGTTTTTTAGTTGTTTGGAAATGCCCTGCTCAGCCCACTTTCGCAATGTCTGTGATCAGGATGTCCTGATAGACCTTGCCCTCATACTCATTGGTGGAGAAGCGCATCGTCACCGCCACCACGTCGCCCGGATAGAAGCGCAGCAGCGCATTCTTGCCTAACATCACGGCAGCAAACCTGTCGGCATACTGACCGCCGAAATCCTGCAGCACGATGAGACACTTGTTCATCTGTCCACCCTCAGCCTTCTGGCTCTGAACGGCGAAGGCCTCGCCCTGCCGTTCCACTCTTAGCACTTGTGTTGTCATAATTATTGTTGTGTACGCAAAAGGGGGTTGACGCTTACCGGCGGCTCTCTGAATGTTCAACGCAGGCCGGGAGCGTGTCCTTTTGACGAGTGCAAAGGTAGGGCGAAAAAACGGGCCCCAAAAGCAAAAACGACAGAGTCAGAAAACGCACAGGAAAATACAAGAAAATACAAGAAAATGCAAGAAAATGCAAGGGGGGTTGGTTGGGAGGCAAAAAAAAACTCCCACCGAGTAGGCGGGAGTATAGGCTTTAACACCTTCGGCAATTGCTGCCTTATTGTGATAAGATGTAGGAAAAGCATAAAATACAACATGCTTTCTTCTCACGGTTGCATGCATACAGTTGTGGTTTGATGTAGGAAAAGCATAAAATAAAACACGACGGCGAAAACAACTGACGCACGTTTCGAACTGTAGATTTAACAGAATGTCCAGGGTCAAGGGGATGCTCGGCGCCCTTATTTTAATTCTTCCTTCAGTTCGTTATACAAGTCTACGGGGCCCAAGTGCCAATACAGGGTGCTTGCAGTGGCCAGTTTTTTATATAACCTTGAGCGGTAAATGCAGCTGATGGCCTCCGTGAGGCTTATATTCTTGTCTTCCGACAGCCACGAAGCAAGCCATCCTATCTTGAACGGCAGGAGCAGATACAGGTTTTTCTGTGTTATTTCAGTATTCATAGCTCAATTTTTATTGATTCAACAAAACGGATAGTCTGCAGTGCCTTCTCTGTATGGAAAAGGTACTGGTCAACCAATTTGTAGGTCTTCAGTTCCTGAATGAGTGTCCCCATGCTGATGATGCCTCCTTCAAAGAGCGTGAACTGTGTATAGACACTGTCATCTGCCACCGGTCCATAAACGATGTCATAGTTGTGGGCGAAGTCTCTCTCCGTGCGGTTTTTCATCACAAAGTTCACCCATTCTTCACCAGCCCTCTTGAAGATCAGCGTTTCCAGGCGGCTTATTGCTTCGTCGTCCAATTCATAGACGTTCACGTAGCCTACAGCCACACCCTTGTCCTTCATCCTTCGTTCCACCAGTCGTTTTGCTTGGTCAAAGGATGTTGTGGTGTAGAACCCCGAGCCATAGTCGAGTGAACGGTTGGGTTTACGTATTTCCGGATTCCTCACTTCTTCTACGCTTCCGTGATATACTTTGCTCATTCCTTCCTGTCGTTTATCATTTTGTCGATTTCCTCTATCAGCCATTGGTGTCCCTGCGTATGGAGCACGTCATAGAACTCGCAGAAGTGTTCTGCTATTCCGTATTGCTCAAACAGTTTCACCACGTCTTCCGCCGGCATGTCTTTAGCCTTTGCGTATTGTTCTATGCAGAACGACATAAAAACGGCTTTTGCCTGTTGCTCGCTGTTCATTGGTTTTTCTCCTTTCTGTAGCTCGGCCCCGCCTGCCAGCTCTGCCCCGCGTATTTGCCGATGATGTGCTGTTTTAACTGTTTCACATTGGTCTTTTCTGCCATAATTCTTAGCCTCCTGTTCACGGATGAGTAAAATTCCATCGGCAAATTTACGACATTTTCTCCACTATTCTTCACTTTTCCCCAAAAAAAATGCTAATTTTGCAAGTCCTAAAGCATCTGTAGCAATCTCACCAACCAAAATACGAAACTTGAGTTAAAATGCCCCTCACTGCCACTTTCACCGTCACCGGCCTGCGCCACCACGACTTCCAGTCTTCGCTCGACGAGCTCTACGCCCTCGCCGCCGGGGGCGGTCAGCGCGTCACGCTTAGCATCGAGGCCGACAACGTGGCTGAGCGTGGGGCCGTCATTGTCTATGCGGGCAGCCGATGCGTGGGCTATGTGCGCAGCGGAGGTGACCGCCAGCGTGCCGAGGCCCTCATCCGCCGCACGGGGCGCGGCGTGGTCATGGGGAGGCTCTCCGGAGCCGACAGCGAGCACCGCTGGGTGACGATGGAGCTGACGGTGCCCGAGGGGGCGGCGGCCTGCCTCGGGGAGGCCCGTCTGATGGAGCCGCTGGAGCGGCCGCAGTCGGTGTTCACGGGCTGGACGTTCGACGGCGAGCTGCTGCACCCCGACGAGGCCGAGACGCGTCTGCACACGATGGTGGCCAACCTGCTGACGGTGGTGGAGATGGAGGAGGAGTGGGCCGACGACACGGAGCAGTGGTTAGAGTATGTGGAGCAGAACATGTGGCGCGACATCAGCTGCGAGCTGTCAGCCCAGGTGGGCTCGCTGCAGGCTCTGCTAACTGCCGGGACGCCCTGCCGTCCTCTCTACGGGCAGAAGGCTCTGCGCCTGCAGCAGGCTGTCGACGCCATGGGTTCTCCGGAGGTGAGGCGGCTGCAGGTGGCCCAGATTGTGGCCTTGGCCCAGTCGACGCAGATGGACATGCTCCTGCTGAAGTGGGGCGAGCGGGCGCAGATGATGGCCCGCAAGCTGCCGCCCGTGGTGGCCGACCTCTTTCTGAGCAGCGGCGAGCTGCTCATGGGACGCCTGTGGTACCTGCATCTGCCCCGCCTCCAGGTGCGGGCCGTCAAGACGTTGTTAGCGGCCATGGTGAGGCTGCGCCAGGATGGGGGCGACGAGGCTGTGCACGAGTTCTTCGACTACTTCGTCCGCATGGCCGACCAGCTGGACGCTTCGACCATCAAGGAGAACATTCTGGTGTTAGGAAAATACAACGACGACCACGGCCACTGCTATGAGCAGGAGCTGAAGCGGCTCTACGGGAAACTGGGCGAGAAGAGCCAGACGAAGCTGCATTTTGACAAGCTCAACGATGTCCACGGCAACGGCCAGGTGAACATCGGGCAAATATGACGCCCTGAAGGAGCCTCTCCCCGACCCTTAGGAGCCTCTCCCCGACCCTCCCCTGAAGGGAAGGGGGCGAAAGGACACGTGATTCTTCTCACGAAATGCGAAACTCCACCCAAATGTGGGCGCAGGGCCTCGTTCGTCAGATTCGTCAGATTTCGTGCGGGTTAGAGTCTGCCCCCCGCATCTATGACGTTTGTCTTGTACCACACGGCTGCCTGGGCCATCGTGTCGAGAATGGCATTGTAGTGCTCCATGTGGTTGTCCTGGGTGAGCTCCAGATGGCGCTCGGGGTATTTGCCGCCCTGGTCGCCGGCACAAATCATGATCACGACAAACGACTTGTCGTGGTCGTGCTGCACCACGGGCCCGGCCATCCCGGCCTCAAGTTTGGCCAGTACGGAGTCAAGCCCCCCGTCGGGCACCGGGACAATCTGCACCACAGTCCAGGGCCACTGCTGGGCCTCCAGAAGGGTGACTCCGTCCCGCTGCATAATCTTGTACGTGTAAACAGTCTTGCTTGTTACCATATAAATTCTGTGTGTGTTTTTTTGGGTGGTGTTGTTTTTTTTACACTGCAAAGGTACATTTTTTTTAGCCAATCACAACTTTTCCCCCCGAAATTTGCTAATTTTGCAGGGCTATAGCTGAAAAGACACAAACGAAAACGGAAATTATGGCAGACATCAAGATGAATTTCAACGGGCCGGTGAGCATCGCCAAAATGTTTGACATCCACGACAACGCGCAGGTGACCATCGTGGCTCCCGGACAGGGCGGACAGGACGGACAGGCCACTGGCGGCGAGAAGGCCACTGGCGGCGGGAAGCCCCTGTGCCCAGCAGGGGGCATTGAGCAGGAGCTGCGCCCCATCTTCAAGAACAACGCTGAGGAGGCTGCCGCCTTCGTCAGCCGCATCGACGGGGCCAAGCCCACGGCCGTCACCGGGGAGGTGAACAGCCTGCTGCGTGCCGGCAAGGTGACGCGCGCCGGCAGCAAGCGCGACCTGTGGCGCATCCTGCACGCTGCCGGCTACTACAGGCCCTCGGAGAGCAACTGGAACGCTCAGGTGAATGCCTGAATGAAAGGGAAGACGGGAGAGATTCGTGAGATTCGTGTTCGGAAAGAAATCCCGCTAACACAAATCATCCGCTGAACTTAAACGGAGCTTACACGGAAGGAGACAAAAAAGTCTCCGTATAAATTCCGTCTGCGTTCCGCGGACAAAAATAGTCCGCAGCGAAGGTATAATCATCCGCAGAACTTAAACGGAACTTAACCGGAAGGAGACAAAAAAGTCTCCGTATAAATTCCGTCTGCGTTCCGCGGACAAAAATAGTCCGCAGCGAAGGTATAATCATCCGCAGAACTTAAACGGAACTTAACCGGAAGGAGACAAAAAAGTCTCCGTATAAATTCCGTCTGCGTTCCGCGGACAAAAATAAATCCCGGCGGGGCGCACGGCAGGGCCTCTTTCGTGAGATTCGTGAGATTCGTGTTCGTAATTTTCCCCTTGACCCTGAGATTCGTCAGATTCGTGAGATTCGTGGTTCACCCCAACCCCTCGAGCAGGAAGGTGCGGAGGTGCAGGTGTGTGATTCCGTTGTCGTCATTCCGTGTGAGCAGAGGAGTCATGGAAATTACATACTTGGGATAGTTGTCCTTGACGGCCCGCAGGTTGCCAAACTCCCGCTCCCGGGTCGTTTCATCGGCAACGATATAGGAGGCTTGCACGTAAGAGCGCCGGCCGTCTGGCTTTGTGCAAACAAAATCAATCTCACCGGCTTGCAGTTGGCCTACATACACCTGATAACCCAAACGGACAAGCTGCTGATAGATGATGTTTTCGATGATCTTCTCGATGTCGCCCTCTCTTGTTCCGCCTGCCAGCGCATTGCGGATGCCGTTGTCCTCGAAATAAAACTTGTCGTTGGTCTCGAAGATTCGTTTGCCGTGAATGTCAAAAC
>CAVFUK010000139.1:5632-6857 GCA_963625535.1 Anaerovoracaceae bacterium
GGATATAGGCTTCGCAAAGAAAAGAGATATAGTTGATGATGGCGGTGGACGTAACATTTTCGCCTTGCGATTTCATGTACTTGGCAATGCTGTTGGCAGAAATCAGTTTACCCATATTGTCAGCAAGGAAGCGCACGAGGTTTTCCAGCAGCGGTACGTTTCTTATCTGGTTGCGCATGATGACATCCTTCAAGAGCACCGTATGATAGATGTCCGTCTGGTATTCTCGCGCGTCATCTTCGTCCAGCCCGATTTTTGTCAATCCCGGCAAACCTCCATACTGTATGTATTTGCCTAAAGAGTCATCACTGTCAGGCAGATGGTGGAATGCAAGAAACTCCTTGTAGCTCAACGACTGGATGTAAATCTCCTTATACCTTCCGCCGATAAGCGTGCTCAGTTCATTGCTCAGCATACGGGCATTGCTTCCTGTAATGATAATGTCGGTGGCGGGTTCGGTGCGGTAACTTCTCACTGAGCGTTCAAATTCCTTGATGTCCTGTATTTCGTCTATCAGGATATAGTTGTGCTTACTTTTGTCGAAGTGCCCGTCAATATATGCATTGAGGTCTTGGTAAGTCTGGATAAAGTCGAATTCCCGTTTTTCCTTGTCTATATAAATGACATGGCTGTTTCCCTTGTCCTGTATACGCTCACGCAGCAGTTTCATCATGTAGCTTTTGCCTACACGACGTTGCCCCACCAGGACTACGATCATCTCTTTGCCCAAGTACTTTTCTATTTTCTCTATGTAAAATTCTCGATTCATCGCCTCCATTTTTGTCTTTTATAAAAGAAATTTGCCGCAAATATACTACTTTTATCTTTTATAAAAGACAAAATCGGTCATTTTCTGTATTTTATCTTTTATAATTGACAAATAACTGCGACGGGTAGCCCCTAACTGCCGAGATTTTTCTCGAACCACGAATCGCATTTCGTTTTTTCAACCACGAATCTAACGAATCTCACGAATAGGCTCGCGCCCTCATTTGGGGAGTTCCGCGGTTCGGATTTTTCCCTTGACCCTGAGATTCGTGAGATTCGTGAGATTCGTGTTCGGAATTTTCCCCCTTGACCCCGGACATTCGTGAGATTCGTGAGATTCGTGAGATTCGTGGTTCGTAATTTTCCCCCTTGACCCCAGGCTCCCTTTAACTCCTTAACTCCTAAGAAGAAAAAGCATATGGCTCTGACTTCTCCTGACTTCCGATAACTTCTAAAA
>CAVFUK010000139.1:6867-19918 GCA_963625535.1 Anaerovoracaceae bacterium
AAAAAAAAAAAAAAAATGCCTAAAAAAGTTTACATTTTATTGCTTTCGTAAGGACAAAAATAGATAAATTTGCAAGCAAAAAGAAGCAACGACGCTTCAAAACATCATTTTTTCAATCATTTAACTCTTACATTATGAAGAAAAATCTACTTTTATCCGGAGTTTCTCACATGCGCGCCTGGGCCTTGTGCCTTGCGATGGCCTGCAGTATGGTCGCCTCTTGGGCTGGCGAGATTGTGCATGACGGTGTTTCCTACGAAATGACTGACGGTTCTTCCGACAGCAAGGGCCGCTTGAAGGTAAAAGTCAGTTCAGGCCAGAAATTGAGCGGAGACGTCAACATTCCGGCAACTTTTTCTGACGAAAATTACACCTACATCGTCACGGGGATGGACTGTGATAATCTGTCTTTTGATGATGCAACAAGCTTGACAGTTGACAACAGCAACTACACGATAACGCTTCCTGCGAGTTTTTGCCATCATTGTTCGAATTTGAAGAGCGTAAGTTTTAGCGGAGCCGTGTCGAAGATTGCCAATACTGCCTTTGTAAACTGCACAAGTCTTACAAGTGTGTCTTTTGGCAATGTAGGAGACCTCGGCGGAACCCTTTTTTACAACTGTATAAAACTGGAAACCGTAACCTTTGGCGCTGGAAGCACATTTACGACAATAGACGGTGCATTCACGTTTAGCATGGCTCTTAAAACGGTCACAATTCCTGCAAGTGTGACTAAAATTAGTGACAGTTTTACATATTGCTCTAAACTTGAAACTGTGACTTGCATGGCCACGACCCCGCCTGTGTGCGATAACTCATTCACCGGTGCCGATTTTTACAATGCCACCCTCATCGTTCCGGAAGAAACCGAGACTTTATATTCGACAGCAGATTTTTGGATCCAGTTTGGCAAAATTAAGACCACGACAGGCATCGCTAACGTGACGGCAGCCGACAAGGCTACGAAAACGGCCAGATTTGACATTGGCGGCGCAAGACTGTCTTCGCCCAAGGCCGGCATCAACATCGTGAAGATGAGCGACGGCACCGTGAAGAAGGTCTGCGTGGCAAAATAAAATTACCCCTCTCCCACCCCCATTTTTACCACCCCATTTTTTCGGCAAGCCTCTCCCCGTTCCTCCCCAAAAGGGAAGGGGGAGGGGCTTGTTTCATTTTTTTTCACTCCTTCTGAAAAAAATGTCATTTTGACATAAAAGCCACTCCGACAACCGAAGTTTTCCGCCAAATAGTCAGTGAATTACCCAAAAATGCTCTTAGGGCACAGAGATTGAAGGGAGATGTTGTGAAAACAAAAAACAAAACAAAACAAAACAAAAAGAGCAACACACTCTCTTAAAAAAAACACACATAGAAAGGAGCATAGAAGACTATGACATTCGACAAGTTTACAATCAAGGCACAGGAGTCCGTGCAGCAAGCCGTGAACATTGCGCAGCAGAACGGACAGCAGACCATAGAGCCGGTGCACCTCCTGCGCGGAATCATGGACAAGGCACAGGACGTCACCAATTTCCTGTTCCAGAAGTTGGGCATGCAGCCTCAGCAAATAGCACAGCTCGTGCAGCAGGAGATAAAGCACCTGCCACGCGTGCAGGGCGGACAGCCCTACCTCTCCAACGACACCACCGCCATCCTGAACAAGGCTGAGGAAACAGCACGGGGGCAGGGCGACGAGTTTGTCAGCGTGGAGCCCATACTGCTCGCCATCCTGCAGAGCGGCACCACGGCGGCACGCATCCTGAAGGACGCCGGAGCCAACGAGCGCGACCTGCAGAGCGCCATACTGACCCTGCGACAGGGACAGAACGTGAAGTCGCAGAGCGCCGACGACAACTATCAGAGCCTCTCAAAGTATGCCAAGAACCTGGTGCAGCAGGCACGCCAGGGAAAGCTCGACCCCGTGATTGGGCGCGACGACGAGATAAGGCGCGTGCTGCAGATCCTCTCACGCCGCACCAAGAACAACCCCATCCTCATCGGCGAACCGGGCACCGGCAAGACAGCTATCGTGGAGGGTCTGGCTGAGCGCATCGTGAGGGGCGACGTGCCCGAGAACCTGCGTGACAAGCAGCTCTACTCGCTCGACATGGGTGCCCTCGTGGCAGGAGCAAAGTACAAGGGCGAGTTTGAAGAGCGGTTGAAGAGCGTCATCAAGGAGGTGACTGGCGCACAGGGGCAAATCATACTCTTCATCGACGAAATCCACACGCTCGTGGGGGCTGGCGGAGGCGAAGGAGCCATGGATGCAGCCAACATCCTGAAGCCGGCTCTGGCACGGGGCGAACTGAGAGCCATCGGAGCCACCACGCTCAACGAATACCAGAAATACTTCGAGAAGGACAAGGCCCTGGAACGACGCTTCCAGACCGTGATGGTGAACGAACCCGACGAGGTGGACGCCATCAGCATCCTCAGAGGAATCAAGGAACGCTACGAGAACCACCACAAGGTGCGCATACAGGACGACGCCTGCATTCAGGCCGTGAGACTCTCACAACGATACATCTCAGACCGCTTCCTGCCCGACAAGGCCATCGACCTCATGGACGAGGCGGCTGCCAAGCTGCGCATGGAGCGCGACTCCGTGCCTGAGGAGCTCGACGAGATTACGCGCCACCTGAAGCAACTGGAAATAGAGCGCGAAGCCATCAAGCGCGAAAACGACCAGCCTAAGATTGACCAGCTGGACAAGGAGATAGCCGAACTCAAGGACCAGGAACACGACTTCCGCGCAAAGTGGGAAGGAGAGAAAGCCCTGGTGGACAAGATTCAGCAGGACAAACTGCAGATGGAGAACCTGCGCTTTGAGGCCGAACGCATGGAACGCGAAGGCAACTATGAGCGCGTGGCCGAGATAAGATACTCAAAGCTCAAGGCGCTCGAGGACGACATCAAGCACATCCAGGAACAGCTCAAGCACACGCAGGGCGGCGAAGTGATGGTGCGCGAGGAGGTGACCGCCGACGACATTGCCGAGGTGGTGAGCCGATGGACGGGAATACCCGTGAGCCGCATGCTGCAGAGCGAACGCGAAAAACTGCTCCACCTCGAGGAAGAACTGCACAAGCGCGTGATCGGACAGGACGAAGCCATCACCGCCGTGAGCGACGCCGTGCGCCGCAGCAGGGCCGGACTGCAAGACCCCAAGCGCCCCATCGCCTCCTTCATCTTCCTCGGCACCACAGGTGTGGGAAAGACGGAGATAGCAAAGGCACTGGCCGAATACCTCTTCAACGACGAGCAGATGATGACGCGCATCGACATGAGCGAATACCAGGAAAAGTTCTCCGTGACCCGACTCATCGGAGCGCCTCCGGGATACGTAGGCTATGATGAGGGCGGACAGCTCACCGAGGCCGTGCGCCGCAAACCCTATTCGGTGGTGCTCTTCGACGAGATTGAGAAAGCCCACCCCGACGTCTTCAACACGCTGCTTCAGGTGCTGGACGACGGAAGGCTCACCGACAACAAGGGACGCGTGGTGAACTTCAAGAACACCATCATCATCATGACCTCCAACGCCCAGCGCGAGGCTCTGCGCCAGACGTTCCGCCCGGAGTTCCTCAACCGCATCGACGACATCATCACCTTCCAGCCCCTGTCGCAGGAGCAGATTGCCTCCGTCGTGGAGCTGCAGATGAACCGCGTCAAGAAGATGCTGGAGCCGCAGGGATTCTCGCTCTGCTGGACACCCGCCGCCATCAGCCATCTGGCCCAGGTGGGCTACGACCCCGACTTCGGTGCACGGCCCGTGAAGCGAGCCATTCAGGACTACGTGCTCAACGACCTGAGCCGCAAGATCCTCGCCGGGCAAGTGAGCCGCGAGCGCCCCATCACAATCGACCACGCTGCCGGCGCAGGCGGACTGGTGTTCAGAAACGAATAAGCAAAAAAAAATGAGGAGGGGGCGCCTGACTCCTTTTCTCAGAGAGTCACGCTCTCTATGTGCAACCTTATCTTCCCTGCCGGGACAGTGACCTCCACCTCGTCGCCCGTCTTCTTGCCTATCAATGCCTGGGCAATGGGCGACTTGATGGAGATTTTTCCTTCACGAAGGTTGGCCTCATGAGGATTGACAATGGTGTAGGTCATCTTGGCCTTGTTGCCCAGATTGGTCAGCACCACTTGGCTCAGCAGCCCCACCGTGTCGCCCTGCAACAACGACTTGTCAAGCACGCGCGCATTCTCCAGCACCTTCTGCATGAAGCTGATGCGGCTCAGCAGTTTGCCCTGCTCGCGCTTGGCTGCATGATACTCAAAATTCTCGCTCAGGTCGCCCTTGTCGCGCGCCTCGGCTATGGCATCCTTCACCTGGGGCAGCTGCACGCTCACCAGGTCCTGCAGTTCGGCCATGAGCTTGTCATAGCCTTCTTGTGACATATATTCCATAAAAATATTGTGTTTCTTTCTTTTTCTTGTTCAGCGTAAACATCCTTAATATAAAAAAGGCCGGCTTCACTTTCGCTTTGCCTTGAAGAAATCTTCAAAGAAGTCCATCTGCGGCTGCAAAGATACAAAAAATCCTTCACACTGAAAGCTACAATGCAAACTAAAAAGGTTTCAAGGCTGACTTTTCGCCCCGCTTCTCTCCGTTTAGGACCTTGCTCATCGAAAAAAACATTGAAAGATGTGATTATCTCAGCTTTTATTTGTACTTTTGCCACACGAATAACAGAACAACAGAAATACATTAAAACATTATGGCAAACAACGTTTCATTCAAGTACGCTCCCATGTTCCAGCTGGGAGAAGACAAGACTGAGTATCGCCTCGTGAGCAAGGAAGGCGTGAGCACAGCCGAGTTTGAGGGCAAGACCATCCTCAAGGTGAGCAAGGAAGCACTGACGCTGCTCGCCCAGCAGGGTTTCCACGACGTGGAGTTCATGTTGCGCCGCGAGCACAATGCCCAGGTGGCCAAGATTCTGACCGACCCCGAGGCCAGCGAGAACGACAAGTATGTGGCTCTGCAGTTCCTGCGCAATGCCGAGACGGCTGTCAAGGGCATCCTTCCCTTCTGCCAGGACACGGGCACGGCCATCATCCACGGCGAGAAGGGCCAGCGCGTGTGGACCGACTTCGAGGATGAGGAGGCTCTGAGCCTCGGTGTGTTCAACACCTACACCCAGGACAACCTGCGCTATTCGCAGAACGCTCCGCTCAACATGTATGACGAGGTGAACACCCGTTGCAATCTGCCCGCACAGATCGACATCGAGGCCGTAGAGGGCGACGAATACCGCTTCGTGATGGTGGCCAAGGGTGGCGGTTCGGCCAACAAGACCTATTTCTACCCCATGACCAAGGCAACCATCCAGAACGAGGGCACCCTGTTGCCATTCCTCGTCGAGAAGATGAAGAGCCTCGGCACAGCCGCCTGTCCTCCCTATCACATTGCTTTCGTCATCGGCGGCACCAGTGCTGAGAAGAATCTGCTCACCGTGAAGCTCGCCTCCATCAAATATTATGACAACCTGCCCACTACGGGCGACGAGACAGGCCGTGCCTTCCGCGACATCGACCTCGAGAACAAGCTCCTCGAAGAGGCGCACAAGATTGGTCTCGGCGCACAGTTTGGCGGCAAGTATCTGGCTCACGACATCCGCGTGGTACGTCTGCCCCGCCACGGTGCCAGCTGCCCCATCGGTATGGGTGTGAGCTGCTCGGCCGACCGCAACATCAAGGCCAAGATCAACAAGGACGGCATCTGGCTGGAGAAGATGGACGAGAACCCCACAGAGCTGATTCCCGAGGAATTGAGAAAGCCGGGCGAGGGCGCCAAGGGCATTGAGATCGACCTCGACAAGGGCATTGACGCCGTGCGTGCCGAACTGTCCAAATATCCCGTGAGCACACGTGTCAACCTGAAGGGAACCATCATCGTGGCCCGCGACATTGCCCACGCCAAGCTGAAGGCCCGTCTCGATGCAGGCGAGGAAATGCCCGACTACTTCAAGAACCACCCCATCCTTTATGCTGGTCCGGCCAAGACTCCCGAGGGCTACCCCTGTGGCTCAATGGGTCCCACCACGGCCAACCGCATGGATCCCTACGTGGATGAGTTCCAGGATCATGGTGCCAGCCTCGTGATGATAGCCAAGGGCAACCGTGGCCAGGTGGTTACTGATGCTTGCCAGAAGCATGGCGGTTTCTATCTCGGAACCATCGGCGGTGTGGCTGCTGTCCTCTCTCAGAGCAGCATCAAGAGCATCGACTGCGTGGAGTATCCCGAACTGGGCATGGAGGCCATCTGGAAGATTACGGTGGAAGACTTCCCCGCCTTCATCCTCGTGGACGACAAGGGCAACGACTTCTTCAAGCAGCTCAAGCCCTGGACTCCCTGCAAGGAATGTCTGAAGTAATATGAAGAATGTCTGAAGTAAAATAAAACACACACAAAAAAACGAGCGCCACTTTCAGCAGGAAGGTGGCGCTCGTTAGCTTTTTCAAGATTTTCAAAGATGTGGTCCTTTGAGTAACTTCGGCTCTTATTTGAGATTCTCCGGAATCGCGGGCATGGCACCGTTTTGTGTGCACACGTAGGCGCTCACCTCCACGGCGCGCCTATGCGCTTCGGCCACACTCATGCCCTTCAGGATGTCAGCACAGAAGGTGCCGGTGAAGGAGTCGCCTGCGCCCACCGTGTCGGCCACGTCCACCTTGGGAGTTTCCTGGAACGAAACATTGCCGGGCGTAAACACATAGCTGCCGTTGATGCCACAAGTCAAGACGAGCATATCGAGACTATACTTGCCCAGGATGAGCCAACACTTGTTCTCGATGTCAAGTCCGGGATAGCCGAAGAGGCGGCCTATGGTCACCAGTTCCTCGTCGTTAATCTTCAACACGTTGCAGCGCTTCAAGCTTTCGCAGATGACCTCCTTTGAATAGAACGTCTGGCGCAGGTTGATGTCGAAGACCTTGAGACAGTCGTGGGGCGTGTGGTCGAGGAATTTGTAGATGGTCTGCCGGCTCACCTCGTTGCGCTGGGCCAAGGAGCCCCAGCACACACAGCCCGCATTGACGGCTATCTCCTTGATGTCGTCGGTGAAGGGAATATTGTCCCAGGCCACGCCCTGCCTGATGTCGTAGGTGGGAACTCCCTCAGCGTCGAGCTCCACCTGCACGGTGCCCGTAGGGTAGTCCACGCGCGGCATTACGTAGTGCAGATTCTTTTCGTCGAGCATCCTGGCCGTCTCGTCGCCCAGTTCGTCCTTGCCCAGCGCACTCACGGCCACGGAGTTGAGCCCGTGCTGACCGGCATGATAGGCAAAGTTGGCAGGAGCACCGCCAAGTTGCTTGCCCTCGGGGAGAACATCCCACAAGGCTTCGCCCAGTCCCACGATATATTTCTTGCTAAGATTCTTGGTTTCCATCATTTGTCTTGTCCTTTATATATATATATATTTGTCTTGTCCTTTATATAAAAATGTGTGTGTTTATGTCAGTCTTTAATTTTTCCGATGTAGGCAAAGAGATAAACCACGCCCACAGCCATGACAGCCACGGCGCCAGTCTGTCCTACTGCATCGCTGGCAAAGCCCATGATGAGCGGAAACACTGTGCCGCCGAAGAGGCCCATAATCATGAGTCCGCTCACCTCGTTCTCCTTCTCGGGCATGGCCAGGAGTGCCTGCGAGAAGACCATGGAGAAGACATTGCTGTTGCCGTAGCCCACAAGGGCAATGGCTGCATAGATGACCTCCTGGGAGTGGCCGAAGAACATGCCCAACATGCTCAGTGCCATCATCACCACACTGATGATGAAGAAGGCGCGTGTCTTCATCACGCGGAGGAAGACGGAGCCGGTGAAGCAGCCCAGCGTGCGGAAGATGAAGTAGAGGCTGGTGGCAAAGGCCGCCTCGTTGAGTGTCCAGCCCAGTCGTTCCATCAGGAGTTTGGGAGCCGTGGTATTGGTGCCCACGTCGATGCCCACATGGCACATGATGCCGATGAAGGAGAGCAGCACTATGGGACGCCCCAACAGCTGCAGGCACTCCATGAAGCTGGAAGCCTTGCCGACGGTTTTCTCTTCCTCAATGGGGGTGCCGGCCAGGAAGATGGTGGCCACCACACCGATAATCATATAGACGGGGAAGAGAACGCGCCAGCCCAGTCCGAAACTGGGGATGGTGGCAACAGCGCCCCACATGGCCAGATAGGGTGCCATGAACGAGGCGATGGCCTTGACAAACTGGCCGAAGGTGAGTGTAGAGGCAAGGTTGCTGCCCGAGGTTACGGCTTTGACAAGCGGGTTGAGCGAGGTCTGCATCAGTGCGTTGCCGATGCCAAGGAGCGAGAATGACACGAGCATGATGCCGAACGACTCGCCAAAAATGGGGAGCAGGAGCGAGACCACTGTGACCACGAGCGAGAGCAGCACTGTCTTCTTCCTGCCTATCCTGTTCATGAGCATGCCCGTGGGCACACTGAAGATAAGGAACCAGAAGAACACCAGCGAGGGGAAGATATTGGCTACGGAGTCGCTGAGCGACAAGTCTTCCTTTACATAGTTGGATGCAATGCCAACCAGGTCTACGAATCCCATGCTGAAGAAGCTCAGCATCAGCGGGACGAGAGTCAGCTTTATGGATTTATTCATCATCAATTCTTAGTTTTTTTACGGTTTAACTGTTTCCTGAGTTCAGTACTCCTTTTTGTTTCCATTTATCAGGACTGGCGTACCGGTCAACCAAAACTCGAGTACCGGTCAATCAAAACTCAAGTACCGGTCGACCGGTACGCAACAAGGGGTCAACAGTGTTTTTTTCGTTGCTTTCTTACAGCGACAGTTTTCTGACCTTTATGTTCTGGAATTCGGCCTTGCCGCCCTTGGTGTAGAGTTTCATGTTCTCATAGGGGGCCACGGGGAAGACGAGATTGGTCATGGCTATGCGGCCTCCGTTGACAAACAGCTCGATGGACGACTTGTCCACAAATATCTCTACGTGATAGGTGGTAGCCTTGTCGCAGAGTGAGAGTGGAGCCCATGTGGCGAGGGCAAAGTCGTTCTTGTAGTTGATGGAGTTGGTGACGCGTGCAGGCTGCTTGGCCTGAGCCTCGCGCTGCTTGTCCCATGCCTGCTCTATGTCATGAGGCACGGCACGCTTGCCAAAGTCGGTGAGTCCGCTCTCCGTGCGGTCCATTACGACGCGGCCTTTCTTCATGTCGAAATAGATGGTGGTTCGCTCGCGCTTGTTGTTGGAGATTTCAATGCCGGCAAGACCGTTCTGGTCGGGCGTGATGTCGGCATCAATCTCGAAAGCTCCCTCCATCTGGGCCGCTGCGCCCTTGTACTCCTTGACTCCGTCCACAGTCTCGCTGCCCAGGTCATGGGTGGTCTTGCGCAGGGCATAAGCCTCGGGAGCGACATTCTCTGAAACATAGTATTTGCCGTCGATGGTGTAGAGTTTCAGTTCGCGCGGCAGGCCGTTGGCACCACGGTTTTGCTTGAACGGTGTGAGGTTGGCATACTGCCAGTTGCTGATCCAGGTCATGGCGAGCACGCGGCCGGGGGTGTTGCTGTAGGTGACGGTGGCGTAGTGGTCCTTGCCGTAATCGAGCCATTTGGCCTCATTGGGGTCGGTGGCGGTGAAGGTCTTGCCGTCAAAGTCGCCCACGAAATATTCGGTGGCACTGCCGCCGAAGAGGCAGCCGGGATTGATGTTCATGATCATGACCCACTTCTTGTTCTTCTCATCGCCGTTGACGGGCAACTGGAAGAAGTCGGGACATTCATATTGGCAGGGTTGCTGGCCCATTCCGCTTCCGAAGGCGCTCACGTATTCCCATTTCTTGAGATTCTTCGACTTGTAGAGACGCATCTCTTTGTCGGCTGAGACAATCATGTACCAGCACTTGCCTTTGTCGTACCAGAAGACTTTCGGGTCGCGGAAGTCTTTCAGTCCGTCGAAGGGTTTGAGCACGGGATTGCCCTCATACTTGGTAAATGTGTTGCCGCCATCGGTGCTGTAGGCCATGCACTGCACCTCATCGTGGTTTGCACTGTTGTTGGTGTAGAGGGCAATGATGGCGTTCTTGCCGTAACCGGCCGTGTTGTTCTTGTCGAGTACGGAGCTGCCTGAGAAGATGTGGCCCATAGTGTCGCGTGCGATGGCCGGCTCCTTGTGGTCCCAGTGGAGGAGGTCACGGCTGACGGCGTGGCCCCAGTGCATGTTGCCCCATTTTGAGCCGTAGGGATTATACTGGAAGTAGAGGTGATAGAGTCCGTCCTTGTAGACCATACCGTTGGGGTCGTTCATCCATCCGTAGAGGGGTGTGAAGTGGTAAGAGGGACGGTAGTAGTCGGTATTGGTGGTGTCGAAGGTGTCGCTGAGCTTCATGAGGTTGGTGGCAAGCGAATTCTTCTTCAGTCCAAGGATCTTCACCGTAGCCGTCTTTCCCTTGCCCAGGGCGAAGGGCACGTAATAGTCGGTGCCGTTGTGGGCCAGGCGCACGTCCATCCACGTGTCCGATTTGCGGCCCGTATCGAGCAGCACCTGTGCATCGTCGTTGTCTTCCTGCACGGGCAGCAGGAGATATTTCGTGGGGTTGTCCACTCGGATTATGGTGGTGTCGCCACGGTGCTCTATGTTCATGGTCTGTGCCTTGGCGGCTGTCGTTGCGCCAGCCAGCATCAGCATGCTGAGGCAGGCGGCCTTTGTGGTGTTTGTGTAGGTTTTCATAATGGCGTTATTATATCATTATAACTTCATTAGAGGGGGACTATTGTATTTTTCGTCCCCCTCGTTTCTCTAAAAATGTTGTGTGTGTGTGTTGTGATTGAAGATGTGGAGCGGATCAGAATTTCAGTGATGCTGAGAATTCCACCGTAAATGGGCGCAGATAGCTGCCCGTCATGATTTGGTTACTGATGCCGGCAGCGTCTTCCTTAGTACTCAGTTCTGCACCGGCTATGCTGCCCTTGGCACCGGTCTGGTTGAGGAAGTTGACCAGCGTGCAGCCCAGGGAGAGTCGCTTGTTGACCTGCCAGTTGAGTCCGCCGAAGGTCTCCCAGTGGCCATTGAAGTAGTAGGCGTCATTGATGTTTGCATAGGTCTTGCTGAAGTAGCGGAAGCTGGCCCACACCTTGAGGTTGTGGAGAATCATGTAGCTGGGGTCCAGCTCAATGAGCACCTGCGGAATCTCAGCCACGATATTGCCGGTGGCATTGATGTTGCCCACATAGCCGTCGTTGAAGGTGATGCTGGTTTCATACTTCTTGTAGGTAGGCTTCTGCCAGGTGAAGAGGAAGTGGAAGTCGAAGCCCTTGAAAGGATGGGCCACGGCATCGGTAGTCCAGCCTATGGTCTGTATGTCGTAGGTGAGCGGAGCTGCCTTAATCTCGCTGCCGTGCTGCAGGTTGAGCGTGGAGTTGTTGTTGGTCTTCGAGATGTAGGAGAAGAGTGACGTGAGACTCAGCCATGAGTTGTTGTAGTAGATTCCGGCACGGCCCAGGGGCACGGAAATCTTGTCCACATTGGGCAGGGTGGCTGGCGAAAAGGCTTCAAACTTGGGATGCTGCACAATGTAGGTGAAGTCGCCTGTGAATCCGAAGTTGCGGGTCAGCTTGTAGGTGGCGGCAAGGGAGAGGTCGTAGTTGAACCAGTTGTAGTCAAGCTGTGCGGGAGCAATCTTGGTGCCGTCGGCAGCTGTGGCTCCGAGATAGTAGTTGGCAAAGCGGCCTACATACTCACCGTTGGCATTCTTCACGGCGGCATTTTCGCCCTTCAGTTTCTGCCACTCCACACGGGCTCCATAGTAGAGGTTGAGTTTGTCGGTGACGTCCCAGTCGTGGGTCAGATAGAGCGCCAGCTTGTTCTCGTTGCCCTTGTAGTACTCCGACGCATTCTTGTTGTAGTCATAAAAATAGCTGTCATTCCGATTGTTGTCTCTCAGACGCACAGCATAGCTTCCGTCGTCGGGCACACTCTGGTCATACATGGTGGTGTTGGAGCAGTAGTCGATGTGGTAGAACCATTCGTTCACGCCAAGGCGCAAGGTGGATGTGCTGAATTTCTTTGACAGTTCGGAAGTGAAGAGCAACTCGTCAATGTTGCCCGAGTTGAGGCACGACATGCGGGTCTGCACATACTGCCCGGTGTAGTTCTTCTCATGGCCTTCGGCATCGGTATACTTATAGTCGTAGGCTGTGGGGTTGGCATAAAGGTCGAGGATTTGCATCGGTGTCTGGTAAACCATGGAACCTCTGGCATGACTGTATCGTGCCGTCACCTTCCAATCCAGTCCGTTGTCCCACTTGTAGTTGTTCATGAGCATCACCTCGCTCGACTTGTTCAGGCAGGCGTCATAGAGTGTGGTCTGCTTCACCTCTCCCGTGCGCATGTCCATGTAGGTCATGTCGTTGTTGGTGGGCAGATAGGATGTGGTTCCGAGCTTGAACTTGCCATATTCCTTCACGCTTCCGTCACCTACATATATAAAAGGTGCGCTCTGCGTGGCATAATTGTAGACGTTGTGGCTGTTGCTGTATTTGTACATGGCGGTCAACTCTCCGCGATTGTTGTTGTAGCGCTTGGTGATGAGAGCCTTGTAAATCTGAGTGCGGTCCTGATAAGGCGTTGACTTGATCTTGAATGTTCCGGGATCAAAATCCTGATACATATTGAAACTATAGTACCAGTCCTTGCCGAAGTCACCGTTCAGGTTGAGCGAAAACTCCTGCAGTCCGAAATGGTTGCTCTTGTAATTGAGTGTGCCGTTGAAACCTTTCTGACCAAGTTGGGTAAAGGAGTTGACGGCGTAGCCTATGTTGCCGGTGGTGATGGCTGTCTCGGCAATCTTGAGCAGTCCCTGGTGACTGAGGCTGGCATCGCCGCGCCACGTACTGTTCACGGAATGGGGATTGGTGGTGTAGACCACGGGCAGTCCGTTCTCCAACACATTGACATCGGCCGAGGGCAGACCAATCTGAATCTCTCGCGGACCGTTGGCACTGGATGCGTTGAGCATCACGTTGCGGTTACCTTCCTCCTTCGAGCTGGACTTCTCGTCCTGGGCCACTGCTACTGAC
>CAVFUK010000140.1:0-18596 GCA_963625535.1 Anaerovoracaceae bacterium
TCTTCACCTACGCCCACAACTTCATCTATCTGGGCCGTGGATACAACTATCCCGTGGCCCTGGAGGGTGCGCTCAAACTGAAAGAGATCTCGTACATCCACGCCGAGGGCTATCCCGCCGCCGAGATGAAACACGGACCTATTGCCCTGATAGACGCCGAGATGCCCGTGGTGGTGCTGGCAACGAAGAACGCCATGTACGAGAAGGTAGTGAGCAACATCCAGGAGGTGAAAGCCCGCAAGGGTAAGGTCATCGCTCTGGTGACCGAAGGCGACAAGGAAATATCGAAACTGGTGGACGAATGCATCGAGCTGCCTCAGACACTGGAGTGCCTCGAGCCCCTCATCACCACCATCCCCCTGCAGCTGCTGGCGTACTACATCGCCGTGTGCAAGGGCAAGGATGTGGACCGCCCCCGCAACCTGGCAAAGTCGGTCACTGTGGAGTAAGGATATACATTATTATATATATAGGTAAAAGAGAAAGGTTAAAGAAGTTCTATGGAACAGTTGAAACACGAGTGTGGAGTGGTGCAGATACGCTTGCTGAAACCGCTGAACTACTATCAGCAGAAGTACGGCACGTGGATGTACGGGCTCAACAAACTCTATCTGATGATGGAGAAACAACACAACCGCGGACAGGAAGGTGCCGGACTGGCTTGCGTGAAGCTGCAGGCGAACCCCGGTGAGGAATACATGTTCCGCGAGCGCGCGTTGGGAACGGGAGCTATAACGGAGATATTCGCCACGGTGCAGAGCAAGTTCAAGGACCTGACACCGGAGCAACTCCACGATGCCGAGTATGCGCAGCGCTATCTGCCCTTCGCCGGCGAGCTCTACATGGGACACCTGCGTTACTCCACCACCGGGAAGAGCGGCATCTCCTATGTCCACCCCTTCCTGCGCCGCAACAACTGGCGGGCGAAGAACCTGTCGCTCTGCGGCAACTTCAACCTGACGAACGTCGACGAGGTGTTCGCCAAGATTACCGCCGACGGACAACATCCCCGCATCTACTCCGATACCTACATCATGCTGGAACAAGTGGGACACCGCCTCGACCGTGAGGTGGAGCGCCTCTACCAACAATACAAGGCCGAAGGCAAGACGGGCGTGGAGCTGACACAAGCCATCGAGGACAACGTCGACCTGGCCAACGTCATCCGCACCTCCAGCAAGGAGTGGGACGGCGGCTACGTCATCTGCGGACTGACAGGCAGCGGCGAGTCCTTCGCCCTGCGCGACCCCTGGGGCATACGTCCCGCCTTCTGGTATATGGACGACGAGATTATGGTGCTCGCCTCTGAGCGTCCCGTCATTCAGACCGCCCTCGACCTCCCCGTCGACGCCATCCACGAGCTGTTGCCCGGACAGGCCCTGCTCATGAGCAAGGCCGGCAAGATGCGACTGGAGCAGGTGAACGAGCCCAAGACCATTCGGGCTTGCTCGTTCGAACGCATCTACTTCAGTCGAGGCAGCGACACGGACATCTACAAGGAACGTAAGAAACTGGGCGAGAAACTGGTGCAGCCTATCCTGAAGGCACTCGACAACGACCTGGAGCACACCGTCTTCTCCTTCATCCCCAACACCGCCGAGGTGGCCTTCTACGGCATGCTCGAGGGCTTCGACAACTATCTGAACCAACAGAAGATACGCCGCATAGAGGCCTTGGACCACAAGCCCGGGCACGACGAGCTGGAGAAAATCCTCTCCATGCGCATTCGTAGTGAGAAGGTGGCCATCAAGGACATCAAACTGCGAACCTTCATCGCCGAGGGCAACAGCCGCAACGACCTGGCCGCCCACGTCTACGATGTGACCTACGGCAGCCTCGTGCCCTACGTGGACAACCTGGTGGTCATCGACGACAGCATCGTGCGCGGCACCACACTGAAGCAGAGCATCATCAAGATACTCGACCGCCTGCGCCCGAAGAAGATCGTCATCGTATCCTCCTCGCCCCAGGTGCGCTACCCCGACTACTACGGTATCGACATGGCCAAGATGAGCGAGTTCATCGCCTTCAAGGCCGCCATCGAACTGCTGAAGGACCGCGGCATGCAGAACGTGATATCCGAGGCCTACCGCAAGACCCGCGAACAGATGACCCTGCCCAAGGAGCAGATGGTGAACTATGTGAAGGAGATCTACGCCCCCTTCACCGACGAGGAGATCTCCGCCAAGATGGTGGAACTGCTGACACCCGAGGGCATCAACGCCAAGGTGGAGATTGTCTACCAGACCCGTGAGGGCTTGCGCGACGCCTGTCCCCACCACATCGGCGACTGGTACTTCACGGGCGACTATCCCACACCGGGCGGCGTGAAGCTCGTCAGCCAGGCCTTCATCAATTATATAGAACAAGTTTATCAATCCTAAGAAACAAGATATCTGACATGAGAAATGTAACATTAGTCCTCGATGATGGAACCCGTTTCCACGGGAAATCATTCGGTTATGAGAAACCCGTAGCTGGTGAGGTGGTATTCAACACAGCTATGACCGGTTATCCCGAAAGCCTTACGGACCCCTCTTACGCTGGTCAGCTGATGACCTTGACCTATCCCCTGGTAGGCAACTATGGTGTTCCACCCTTTACTATCGAACCCAACGGATTGGCCACTTTCATGGAGAGTGAGAAAATCCATGCCGAGGCAATCATCGTGAGTGACTACAGTTATGAATACAGTCATTGGAACGCTGTGGAGAGCCTGGCCGACTGGCTGAAGCGCGAGCAGGTGCCCGGCATCACCGGCATCGACACACGCGAGCTGACCAAGGTGTTGCGCGAACACGGCGTGATGATGGGCAAGATACTCTTCGACGACGAGCCGGACAACGTGCCGCAGGCCCAGTACTCCGGTGTGAACTACGTGGACAAGGTGTCGTGCAAGGAGGTCATCCGCTACAACGAGGGCGAGGGCAAGAAGCAGGTGGTGCTCGTGGACTGCGGTGTGAAGACCAACATCATCCGTTGCCTGCTCAAGCGCGACGTCACCGTCATCCGCGTGCCTTGGAACTACGACTTCACCGCGCTGGACTACGACGGACTCTTCATCTCCAACGGCCCAGGCGACCCGGACACCTGCGACGAGGCTGTGCAGAACATCCGCAAGGCCATGTCGCTCTCCGACAAACCCATCTTCGGCATCTGCATGGGCAACCAACTGCTGGCCAAGGCAGGTGGCGCCACCATCTATAAACTGAAATACGGACACCGCAGCCACAACCAACCGGTGCGCTTGGTAGGCACGGAGCATTGCTTCATCACCAGCCAAAACCACGGTTACGCTGTGGACAACACCACTCTCGGCACAGACTGGGAACCCCTGTTCATCAACATGAACGACGGCTCCAACGAAGGTATCCGCCACAAGATCAAACCTTGGTTCTCCGCACAGTTCCACCCCGAGGCCGCCAGCGGTCCTACGGACACGGAGTTCCTGTTCGACGAGTTTGTGAAACTGCTTTAATCACCTATTTTTAATTGACGAATCGAAATGAAAGATAACATAAAGAAAGTATTGCTGCTTGGTTCCGGTGCCTTGAAGATTGGTGAGGCAGGTGAATTCGACTATTCAGGATCGCAAGCGTTGAAAGCCCTGAAAGAAGAGGGCATACAGACGGTATTGATAAACCCCAACATTGCCACCGTGCAGACCAGTGAAGGCGTGGCAGACCAAATCTACTTCCTCCCCGTGACCCCGTTCTTTGTGGAGAAGGTGATTCAGAAGGAACGTCCCGACGGTATCCTGTTGGCCTTCGGCGGACAGACGGCCCTCAACTGCGGTGTGCAGCTCTACAAGAGCGGTGTGCTCGAGAAGTACAACGTGCAGGTGCTGGGTACGCCGGTGCAGGCCATCATCGACACCGAGGACCGCGAGCTCTTCGTGAAGAAGCTGGACGAGATCAACATCAAGACCATCAAGAGCGAGGCTGTGGAGAACATCGCCGACGCCCGCAAGGCTGCCGCTGAGCTGGGCTATCCGGTCATCATCCGCGCCGCTTACGCCCTCGGCGGTCTAGGCTCTGGCTTCTGCGACAACGAGGAAGAGCTGAACAAGTTGGCCGAGAAAGCCTTCTCATTCTCCCCGCAGGTGTTGGTGGAGAAGAGCCTGAAGGGCTGGAAAGAGATAGAGTACGAGGTGGTGCGCGACCGTTTCAACAACTGCATCACCGTATGTAACATGGAGAACTTCGACCCGCTGGGCATCCACACCGGCGAGAGTATCGTCATCGCTCCGTCGCAGACACTCACAAACAAAGAATACCATAAGCTGCGCGAGCTCGCCATCCGCATCATCCGCCACATCGGCATCGTGGGCGAGTGTAACGTGCAGTACGCTTTCGACCCCGAGTCGGAGGACTACCGCGTGATAGAGGTGAACGCCCGTCTGAGCCGTTCGTCCGCCCTGGCGTCCAAAGCCACCGGTTATCCCTTGGCTTTCGTGGCCGCCAAGTTGGGCTTGGGCTACGGACTCTTCGACCTGAAGAACTCCGTCACCAAAGTGACCTCTGCCTTCTTCGAGCCCGCGCTCGACTACGTGGTCTGCAAGATTCCCCGTTGGGACTTGGGTAAGTTCCGTGGCGTGGACCGCGAGTTGGGCTCCAGCATGAAGTCCGTGGGCGAGGTGATGGCCATCGGCCGCACCTTCGAGGAGGCCATCCAAAAGGGTATCCGCATGATAGGCCAGGGCATGCACGGCTTCGTGGGCAACAAGGAGCTGGTGATTCCCGACATCGACAAGTCGCTGCGCGAGCCGACCGACAAACGTATCTTCGTCATTAGCAAGGCCATGCGTGCCGGATACACCATCGACCAGATTCACGAACTGACGAAGATTGACAAGTGGTTCCTCCAGAAACTGATGAACATCGTGCGCACTATGCACGAACTGGAGAGCTGGGGACCGCGCATCAGCGGCGGACAGATGTCCGAGTTCACCGACATCGAACTCTTGAAGAAAGCTAAGGTGCAGGGCTTCTCCGACTTCCAGATTGCCCGTGCCTTCGGCCTGGAGCAGGTGGAGGAGATGGAGGATGCCATCATGGTGATCCGCAACTTCCGCAAGTCGAAAGGCATCCTGCCGGTGGTGAAACAGATAGATACCCTGGCAGCCGAATATCCGGCACAGACCAACTACCTCTATCTGACCTACAGCGGCGTGGCCAACGATGTGAAGTATGTGGGCGACCACCGCTCCATCATCGTGCTGGGCTCGGGCGCTTACCGCATCGGTTCGTCCGTGGAGTTCGACTGGTGCGGCGTGCAGGCACTCAACACCATCCGCAAGGAGGGCTACCGCAGCGTGATGATCAATTACAACCCCGAGACCGTATCCACCGACTACGATATGTGCGACCGCCTCTACTTCGATGAGCTTACCTTCGAACGTGTGCTCGACATCATCGACCTGGAGAACCCCTTCGGCGTGATTGTCTCCACCGGTGGACAGATACCTAACAACCTCGCTATGCGCCTCGACCAACAGAAGGTGCACATCCTGGGAACAACCGCCAAGAACATCGACAATGCCGAGGACCGCGAGAAGTTCTCCGCCATGCTCGACCGCATCGGTGTGGACCAGCCTGCTTGGCGTGAGCTGACCTCCATGGAGGACATCAACGAGTTCATCTCCGAGGTGGGCTTCCCCGTGCTGGTGCGTCCTTCCTACGTGCTCTCCGGCGCTGCCATGAACGTATGCTCCAACCAAGATGAGTTGGAACGCTTCCTCAAATTGGCCGCCAACGTGTCGAAGAAACACCCCGTGGTGGTGAGCAGCTTCATCGAGCATGCCAAGGAGGTGGAGATGGATGCCGTGGCCAAGGATGGCGAGATTATCGCCTACGCCATCAGCGAACATATCGAGTATGCCGGTGTGCACTCCGGCGACGCCACCATACAGTTCCCGCCGCAGAAGCTCTACGTGGAGACCGTGCGCCGCATCAAGCGCATCTCCCGTCAGATTGCTAAGGAGTTGAACATCTCCGGACCGTTCAATATCCAGTACCTGGCTCGCGAGAACGACATCAAGGTTATCGAGTGTAACCTGCGTGCGTCGCGCAGTTTCCCGTTCGTCAGCAAGGTGCTCAAGATCAACTTGATTGAGTTGGCTACGAAGGTGATGCTCGGTCTGCCGGTGGAGAAGCCCAACAAGAACCTCTTCGAGCTCGACTACGTGGGCATCAAGGCATCGCAGTTCTCGTTCAACCGTCTGCAGAAGGCCGACCCTGTGTTGGGTGTGGACATGGCATCCACCGGTGAGGTGGGCTGCCTCGGCGACGACACCTCGTGCGCCATCCTCAAGTCTATGCTCTCCGTGGGTCAGCGTATCCCCGAGAAGAACATCCTCCTCTCCACCGGTACCGCCAAGCAGAAAGCCGATATGCTGAACGCTGCCCGTCTGTTGGTGAAGAAGGGTTACAAGCTCTTCGCCACGGGAGGTACCTCACGTTACCTGACGGACAATGGCGTGGAGAACACGTTGGTTCACTGGCCCAGTGAGAACATGCAGCCGCAGGCCTTGGAGATGCTTCACAACCGCGAGATAGACATGGTGGTGAACATCCCGAAGAACCTCTCCGCCGGTGAGTTGGACAATGGCTACAAGATTCGTCGTGCCGCCATCGACCTCAATATTCCGTTGATTACCAACGCCCGTTTGGCGAGCGCCTTCATCCAAGCCTTCTGCACGCTCGACATCAACGACATCGCCATCAAGAGCTGGGCTGAGTACAAATAAGTTCCCGCGGACTTATATAATATAGAGAAGCCGTTCCTCCAAGAGCTGAATACCTTGGAAGAGCGGCTTTTTTCGGTGTTTTTTGTGTGCATTCCTATTTTGGATTCGCCGCTTTTTGTCTGCTGGCAAATAAGTGCTTCATCATCACGAAGGAAATCCGTAAGTTGAAGATTTCTGAGCCCGCCGCTTCTGCCGAAAGGGTGGAACGCTGTCCATTCGTTTGCATAATCGATGAAATCAACCGCGGTGAGGCTTCGAAGATTTTTGGCGAGTTGTTCTATGCCATCGATCCTGGATACAGAGGTAAGAAGGAGGTGCGCGTGAAGACGCAATACCAAAACCTTGTGCCCGATACGGATGTGTTTGCCGATGGATTCTATGTGCCGGACAACGTCTACATTCTTGCCACGATGAATGATATAGACCGCAGTGTGGAGAGTATGGATTTTGCCATGCGACGTCGTTTCACTTGGAAGGAAGTGTCGCCTGCCGACACTCAGTCTATGCTTGATGGCCTTGCGTGTGCCGACCGTGCAAAACAAATTATGGAGAAACTTAACAAGGCCATAGCGGAGATAGAAGGTTTGGGGACGGCTTATCAGGTTGGGCCTGCCTATTTCCTGAGGTTGGCCTATAATGGAGGTGATTTCGAAAAACTGTGGAAGATGAATCTTGAGCCACTACTCAAAGAGTACTTGCGTGGTTTTCGTAAGGCAGAAGAAACTCTGGCTAAACTGTCAAAGGCTTATTGGGAAACAGGCGCTAGCAATACAAAAAACGGATGATTCAGACTCTGAAGCATGAAGATTGAACTGACAGACAACAATGCCGGAAAGTCTGAGGCAGGGCTGTTTCATCGGAATGCCGTTTCGGTCCTGTCTTTTAATCTTTTAGGCATCCTATAGGGACGATGTATATCCCGTCTTGAGGACGTTGGTAGGCATATTGTCCGACACCGGTCAATACCATTTTGAAAGAGGGGGCTCTCATCTTTGTTGTATCAATCTTGTCTGCTAAGGTAGTGAGAGTCTCTACTCCTTCTGCTATCAGTTTGTCGCCACCCAGTTTCACTTCTATCAGTCCGTATTTCCCATTGCGGAGATGAACTACAGCATCACACTCCAGACCATTTTTGTCACGGAAATGATATACGGTTCCGCCGAGCGCTTCAGCGTAAACACGCAGGTCTCTGATGCACAATGTTTCAAAGAACAAACCAAATGTGTTCAGGTCATTCACGAGGTCATCCGGACCAAGGCCTAAAGCCGCCGCTGCTATAGAGGGGTCTGTGAAGTATCTTGTGTCAGATGTACGAATGGCCGCCTTGCTGCGTAAATTAGGATTCCAGGCAACGGAGTCTTCTATCACAAAGATTTTCTTCAAGGCCTTTATGTATGAGTAAATCGTATTTTCACTCACTTCGACACTCTCATTATTTATGATATCGGCTAATATCGTACCTGTCGTTGCCTGGCTACCTTGATTTCTGGCATAAGAGCGCATTAGTCTACGTGCTAACTCGCTGTCGCGTTTGGTACCATCAACACGGGAAATATCAAATTTAGTCACTGCTTCAAAATACTCTATCGCCTGCTGAAGGGCTGCCTTCTCTGTCTTTTTGTTCAAAGACTTTGGCCAACCTCCACGGCATGTTAAATATGCCAAACGCTCAATATCAATATTGTTGACACCTTCAACGAAGTATTCTTCCTTGTCAGTAGCAAATAACTTGGCAAGACTGACTTCTCCCGTAGAATCTTCCGATTCCCATAAACTCATCGTCCGCAGTTTAAGCCATGCAAATCGTCCCGTTCCTGTATGAAAGATTTCGTCATGGCTTGGAGGCACAGCTGATCCGGTTAAGATAAATTGTCCATCCTCATCACGTTTGTCGACTTCATTTCTCACAGCATCCCAAAATTTGGGCGCTATCTGCCATTCGTCAATCAACCGTGGAGTCTCGCCCCGAAGCAATAGTTTTATATTGGTATTAGCCATGGCAATATTCTGCTCCATTGTATCAGGGTCAGACATTGACAAGATACTCTTGGCTTGTTGCGAAGCCAAGGTCGTTTTGCCACAATACTTGGGGCCTTCTATCAAGACAGCACCCATTGCATCCAGTTTTTCGGCTAATATTTTATCCGCAATTCTAGCCTTGTACTCTTTCATTTCTTGTAGGAATTTCGTTTGTGGTTACAATATTACAACATTTTCTGAAAACCAAGAATATACACTTGCTTGTTTTTGAAAATAGGCTTTTTCGTTGTGGCAGTTGGCGCTTTTTCGTTGTGGCAGTTGGCGCTTTTTCGTTGTGGCAGTTGGCGGATTTGCCTTTGTCTTTTATGACCATGTTGGTAGGCTTGACTGTGCCGTATTCTTCGCTGTTCCCCTTCGTCAAACATTCTTCAGCCGAGCATAAACAAGAAAGCCGTCCACAGTAGGGACGGCTTTCTTGTCTCTTGTTACCACGTTTTATTGGATAAGTCGTACGGGGCCTATGAGGCCGGACTCTTGTAGTTCGGAGTCGGCGTTCCAGGGGTTTATGCTGGTCCATGTTGGGCGTTCGGCTTCGGGCAGTTTCTGGTCGCCGATGAGGCGGTTCTGCCAGTTGTTGACCACCTCTATGCGCAATGTGTTGGTGCCCTTACGCAGCAGATTCTGAACGTTGAGGCGATAGGGGGCTGTCCACACACCTCCCACATATTGGTCGTTGACATACACGCGAGCCATCACCATCACCTTACCCAAGTCAATCCACACGGGCTGACCGGGCTGTTGCTTCAGCTTGAAGGAGGTTGTGTATGTTGCCGTGCCCGAGAAGTAACGCACGCGTTCGTCCTGGCTCTCGTTCCACGGCTGAAGGGTCTCCATGGTGCATCCTTCGGCAGGTCCGCGACGACCTTCTTGGAAACTGACCTTCCAAGGAGTGTTGATGGTGAGCAGTGTGTTTTGTGGAACGGGTACATACTCGGCGAGCGACTCGTCTGCTTCCTTACTAAACACGAGGAAGGCACTCTCGTTGCCCTCGAGGTGCAGACCGATGGTGGTGAGTGAACCATTGTCCGTCATGTCGGTTATGCGCAGGCGTTCGGCTGTCACGGGGTTCCATATCTCGGCCTTCATGCCTGATACGCGGAACGCGGGCTTCAGGTCTTGTGCCTTATCGCTTTGGTTGCTCACGAAGTAGATTTCCTTGCCGGGCAGGCGGCGATGGATGAAGGCGAAAGGCTGCCGGGCATCCACGTAGCAGTCGGGCTTGATGCCCATGCCGTCGAGCACGGACTGCAGCTCAGTGCCGGCGGGATAGACGCGTCCCTTGCCCCACTTGCCGGCGCTCCACATCTGGTCCGCCAAGGCTTTCACCTCTTGGTCTGCCTCCTTCCAGTTCTGCATACTGGGTGACGAGGTTGGCTTGGGGCCGATGACGGTGAGGCCATCTTTTACCAAACGGGAGATATCCTCCAGCACCTCGGGGCGCATGGTGGTCTGGTTGGGGAGCACCAGCGTGCGGTATGTCATTCCGCCTGCCAGGCAGAGCCGTCCGTCGCTCACCCAAGCCGAATGGAGCACCTCGGCATTCAGATAGTCGAAGCTGTAGCCACGGGGCAGGGCAGGATTGCATTCGCCCGTCATCTTCGGTACATCCTCACCAATGAAATAAGCCACATCAGCCACATAGCTGCCTTGCTGCAGCATCATGTTGCAACGACGCAGGTAGTCGGTGAAGAGGTCAATCTGCGAGAACCATGTGTTCTTGCGCTGGAAGTCGTTGCCAAAGGGAGCACTCACTCCGGGGAAAGTTGTCTCGTCGGGCTGCTGGATGTAGAGGTGCAAGAGTGTGGCATTGATACCCTCGCAGAAGAAACGGTCGGTGCGTTGCTTCATGTCGGCAGGGTAGTGGTTGAAGTTTGGTCCACCCGAGGTGCACGACTCGGCCCACACCTTGCGTTTGCCATAGATATGTGCGCACGAGCTGGCTGCACGGTTCTCGATGTCGCCCAGCGAGCCTTCGCTCCAGAACTCACCTCCAACCTCGTCGCTCTGTCCGCCATACATCAGGAACTCGCCGGGGAAGCCCCAGTGTCCGTAGCACTCGAGCCAGGTGGTGAGGCCATGACGGTTGCTCACCTCACGCAGTCCGCCAACATAATCGTATGCCACGCGGTCTGCCACCAGTCGCCTGAGGTCCCAAAGGAAACGTTCGCTCTGGTCCTGCGAGCCGATGATGGTTCCGTAGAGAGTGGGGATATAAGGTATGGGGTCGTAGCCATAGCGTGCGCGGAACGATTCAGCCATGTCGTCTGTCCAGTTCTCGCTACCCATCTCGTAGCTGTCTTCCACAACTATCTTGAAGCTGGTGCGGTCCTCGGGGGGAATACGTCTGAGCACTTCGCCAAGGAATGCATCGAAGTGACGTGCCACATGCTCGCGGCTCATCTTGTCCACCTCAAGGCCTGTGCCCTCCTTGCTTGCCGGTGAGTTTTTAATCCCGGTGGGCACCATGCCGGTGCGCATCACCCTCCACTCGCCCTTGGGGGCTTTCCACGTGAGTGTGCCGTCCTTACTCATTTGGCCGGTGAGGTCTATTACCTCCGAAGGCTGTGTCACGGCTACGTCTTTGGGTTCCGGCTGCGTGGGCCACATATATTCACCCCACATGGGCAGCGGCGTCTGGAACATCTTGCCAAGCGATTTCTCGGCATAACGTTCCACCTGTGGCAGGTCGGAGACGCGAACCTGGAAGAGACTGTCTTGGGTGCTTGGGGTGATGATGAGTCTAAGGTCTTGAGTGCGTACATCGGGCAGATTGATGCTTACGGGAGCCCAAGGAATGAAGCCCACGTTGATGATGGGGTTCGTGCGGTCGATATGCACCGTCTTGATGGTCTTGTAGCCACTGCCGCCTTTTGCCTGTATCTCCACCTCTGCCATCAGGCGTTTCTCTGTGGTGAAAGTGATGTTGCGCAGTGTTTGCGGGGCATCCATATGCAGGTCCACCGTCTTGCTCACATCAGCACTCTTGTTGACGGTGAGCAGGGTGTCGAATGTGGCTGTGTGTCGTGGAATGGCCAGCACGCGCACGTCGGTGGCATCCTCGCCCAGCGACGGCAGCTTTATGGTCTGTTGTTTGCCGTTGCCCGTCACATCCACGCTCTCCCCCTTGAGATAGCGCATGGCCTCGGTGGGCTTTATCCATGGGCCTCCGCTCTGCGACCATCCCGGGCAGTTGAACATACCTATCTCGATGTCCAGTTCGCTTGCACGTTTGAGGGCGGCATGCACCACCTCCCACCATTCGGGGGTGAGCACCTTTATGTTGCCGGGCTTCACCGAATTCTGCCATATATTGCCGATGTAGGCACGTGTGATGCCTGCCTTCTTCATGGCCTCAAGGTCGTGCTTCACGCCCTCGACGGAGATATTGTCGCTCATCCAATACCAATATACAGCCACGCGCTGTTCTTCGGGGATGTTCTTGAACTTGTCGGCCAGCGAGTCGGCGTGCACCGCCCCACCAACCAGGCTGCTCAAACAGAGCAACCCTACGGATAGTTTTCTTGCAATTCGCTTCATGGTAATGATTCTATTTTTCTCGTGTTTTTCTGTTAGTGTCGTAAAAGTACACAGTTCCGACGGGATTTCAACCAATTTGATTGGATATGTTTCACTCCAGAAACCATAGGAATCTCCGGCGCGAGGGCTTCGTGCCAACCTGCATGAACCAATTTCTCCGACGCAACAACCTCATGCACCACCTGCAATAAGCTGTCGCGCCACGCTCTGAGGTATTGCACCATCTGCATGAAGCTAGAGCGTCACGCTCTAAGGTATTGCACCATCTGCATGAAGCTAATGCGCCCCGCTCTGAGGTATTACACCACGTGCATGAGGCTGGTGCGCCCCGCTCTGAGGTCTTTCACCATCTGCATGAGGCTGGTGCGCCCCGCTCTGAGGTCTTTCACCATCTGCATGAAGCTAATGCGCCCCGCTCTGAGGTCTTTCACCATCTGCATGAGGCTGTCGCGCCACGCTCTAAGGTATTGCACCATCTACATTAAGCTGTCGCGCCACGCTCTGAGGTATTGTACCACTTACATGAACCAATTTCTCCGCCGCGGCAGCATCTTTCCCCCCGCAAAACAATGCCCCGCCGAGCATAAACAAGAAAGCCGCCCTGGGAGGGACGGCTTCTCTTTGAGTGGTTATATATCCTTTTCCCTACTCTATGTTTTTGCGAATCTTGCTTAGATACGCTTTCATGGCGGACGAATCCTTGTCTTTGATGATTGCCTGGAGGACGTTCAGCTCCTCTTGTATGCGTTCAATCTGCTTTGGCGTACGCGGGTTGAAGAGTATCTCGGTGAGGAGGTAATCGTCTTCGGAGAGCAGTCCGCGGGCAATCTTCATGTGTCGCTTGAAGGTGGTGCCCGGCGCATCCTGATGCTTCATGATGGCAGCAAACACCATGGTTGAGGCGAAAGGAATACCGAGGGAGTAGGCCACCACCTCGTCGTGCTCCTCAAAGGTGTATTCGCAAATGTTGAGGTGCAGGCTGGAGTAGATATCCTTGAAGAATATCTTTCCAAGGTGGTCGCCTTCGGAGATGATGATGGTGTTCTCTCTCTCCAGGTTCCCCAGGTTGGCAAACGTGGGACCAAACATCGGGTGGGTGGAGACGTATGGGAAACCGCAGGTGGCGTAGAACTCCTTGAGGTGAGTCTTCACGGATGCGATGTCGGAGATGATGCAATAGGGTTGCAGATAGGGAATGACCGTCTTGAACGCATCAATGGTATGGTTCAGCGTGACGCAGTTTATCACGAGCTCGGGGGCAAAGTCGGCAATCTCTTCCGGCTTCTGCATGCGGATGGCATTGTAGATAAAGCGCATCCTCTTGGGGTCGTTTTCAAGCACGGCCACCTCGTGGTCGAAGCTCAGAAGGTCGGTGAAGAAAGAACCCATCTTTCCTGCACCCAGTATCAGTATTTTCATTGTTTTCTTTCCCTATGTTGTTATTGTTTCTCGTTCATCACAATCATCTGTTGGCGGATAGACTCTTCGTGTATCTCCTTGAGGATTTCTTTCACGAACTCTGTGCTGAGGCCCATAACGAGACCCATATCCGAACGTTTCTCCAGTATCTCGCTGTAGCGCGGCGATTGCAGGATAGGCATGTTGTGCTCTTTCTTGTAGATACCAATCTCGCGGGATATACGCATACGCTTGGTGAGGAGCTCCAGCAGTTGCTCGTCAACGCCGTCAATCTGGCGACGCAGCTCGGCAAGGTTCTCTGTGGTCTGTGTCTCGTTGCGGATAACCAGGAGGTTGATGACATAGTCCAACACATCCGGCGTGATTTGCTGTGCGGCATCGCTCCATGCATCGTCGGGCGAGGGATGCGATTCAATCATCAGTCCGTCGAAGCTGAGGTCCATGGCCTGCTGCGAGATGGGAGCAATCAGTTCGCGTTTGCCACCGATATGACTCGGGTCGCAGAAGATAGGCAGGTTGGGCATGCGGCGACGCAGCTCGATGGGGATATGCCACAAGGGCAGGTTGCGGTAAATCTTTTTCTCGTATGAACTGAAGCCGCGGTGGATGGCTCCAAGTCGGCGCAAGCCTGCTCTATAGAGACGCTCAAAGGCACCAATCCACAGCTCCAGGTCCGGATTGACGGGGTTCTTCACCAGCACCGGAATGTCCGTGCCTTTCAATGCGTCGGCAATCTCCTGCACGGCAAAGGGGTTTACTGTGGTGCGTGCGCCAATCCACAGTATATCGATGCCGGCTTTCAGAGCCTCAAACACATGGTCCTTGGTGGCCACCTCGGTGGTCACATACATGCCTGTCTCTTTCTTCACACGTTTAAGCCATGGCAGTCCCGCGGCGCCGATGCCTTCAAAGCCTCCCGGTTTGGTACGGGGCTTCCATATTCCTGCGCGGAAAATCTTTACGCCTTTGGAGGCAAGCTGGGTGGCTGCGTCCATAACCTGTTCTTCTGTCTCGGCACTACACGGCCCCGCGATGAGGATGGGGCGCTGGGCATCCACGCCCGGCAGTACGATTGATTCCAATTCCATTTCCATGATATATGTTTTTTTAATTGTTTGCGTTTTTGGTTATGCCTTCAATCCTATGGAGGGCTTCCTTCAGTGTCTCGTTTTTGCAGCAGAGGGAGATGCGTATGTAGCGCTCGCCGCAGCTGCCGAAGATGAATCCGGGGGTGATAAACACGTTGGCTTCGTAGAGCACCTTATTTGCCAAGGCTTCGCTGCTCTCTATCTCCTCGGGAATCTTTCCCCAGAGGAACATCCCCACCTGCTTCTCGTCGTAGCTGCATCCCAAGGTATGCATAATCTGCCCGGCGAGGTCGCGACGGCTGCGGTAGGTGTTGTTCATGTGGTCGTACCACTCCTTGGTGGCGCGCAGGGCCTCGGCGGCGGCATATTGCATGGGCTTGAACTGCCCCGAGTCGATATTGCTCTTCACCTTCAGTATCCATTTCACAAATTGGGCGTTCGATGCCAGCATCGCCATACGCCATCCCGGCATATTGTGTGCCTTGCTCATGGAGTTCATCTCGATGCATACGTCCTTGGCTCCCGGCACGCGGAGGATGCTCAGAGGATGATTGTTGAGGATAAAGCTATAGGGATTGTCGTTGCATACCACGATGCCGTGGCGGCGACCAAAGTCCACCAGCTTCTCGAACAGCTCCATGCTTGCATTTGCTCCCGTAGGCATATTGGGATAGTTTACCCACATCAGTTTCACTCCCGAGAGGTCCATCTCTTCCAGTTCGTCGAAGTCGGGCTGCCATCCCAGTTCCTCCTTCAACTCGTAGGGGATGAGTCGTGCCTCTACAAGCTTGCTGACGGAGCTGTAGGTGGGATAGCCGGGGTTGGGCACCAACACGCCGTCGCCCGGGTTGAGAAATGCCAGCGAGATATGCAGAATGCCTTCCTTGGAGCCGATGAGCGGCTGTATCTCCGTCTTGGCATCCAGCTCCACTCCAAACCATGTCTTATACCAGTCGGCAAACCCTTGCCTAAGCTCCGGGATGCCCACGTAGGGCTGATAGCCGTGCTCGTCGGCCTTGCGGGCGTGATGACACAGTGTCTCTATTGTCTGCTCCGACGGTGGGAGGTCGGGACTGCCCACGCCGAGGTTGATAACCCTTTTGCCCTCGGCATTCATCTCTGCCACTTCCTTCAGCTTCTTCGAGAAGTAGTATTCCTGTACGCTGCTCACGCGCTGTGCGGGGATAATATCACACGCTTTGTCTTCCTTCTGCATATTCACCTAATATTTTCAAGTCCTTTGTCAATGGCATGATGGCATCCAGTGCCTGTCTGTAGCGGGTGTAATCCGTGAATGTGAGGTCCACATAAAACAGATATTCCCATTCGCGCCCGATGATGGGCAGCGACTGTATCTTGGAGAGATTGATATCGTAGAACGAGAGGATGGAGAGCACCTTGGAGAGGCTTCCTACGGCATGCGAGAGAGCAAACACGATGGACGACTTGTTGATGTCGGCTTTCTTGAGCATATCTTCTGCCACCCAGCGGTCGGCAAGGGCAAGAAAGCGTGTGAAGTTTCTCTTGTTTGTCTCAATCCCTTCGGCAAGAATCTCCATGTTGTAGATTTGTGCCGCCAGCTTGCCGCAGATGGCAGCATGTCCTTTCAGATGGTTCTCCGCAATCCACCGTGCGCTCATGGCGGTGTCTTCCTTCTCCACCATCTTCACGCCCTTAAGGGTGTCGAGAAAGTCGGTGCACTGCATAAGAGCGATGGGGTGTGAGTTGACCTCCGTGATGTCGCTCAAGGAGGAGCCCGGCAGGGCAACCAGAGAATGCGAGATGCGCAGTTTGTATTCCCCAATGACCCACAGGCCGCTCTCGCGGATGAGTTCATGGTTTCTTAGCAGGCTTCCGGCAATGGTATTCTCAATGGCCATTAACCCGAATATCGACGGGTCTTTCTTGATGGTGGTAATCACTTCCCGGAACGTGTCGCAGCCCACAATCTCAATCTCCTCGCCCTCGTAGAAGTTGCGGGCGGCAATATCGTGATACGAACCGGCTATACCTTGAATGGCTACTTTCTTCTTCATCTTTCTTGTCTTATTGTCATAAAAAAAGTCCCACCGTAGATTGGCAGGACTTTATATTCTCATTTGATATTCTCATTTCTTTCATCAACTCTCTACATACAAACTCCTGCCTTCACCCGGTTAAAGTAAAAGTAGTAAAAGTAATATGTAAAGAAAAATCGATTCATTTCTGTTCTTTTGTTCGTTGAATACGCGGCAAAAGTAACGATTTTTGAGAAACTGCAAGTAAAAAGTGATATTTTTTTGCGCAGACGGCATTTTGGGGGGGACAATTGTCAGACCACTTTCAGTCCGGGTTGCAGCGTCAGCATGCTCTTGGGCACGGACTGTTTGATGCTCTCCGTCAGTTTCCCGGCAATGGTGTGGCGCACGAAGTCCTTGCGCGTTGTCCATACAATCTCGCGCGCGGGCCGCGGGATGGCAAAGGGGCGAACCAAGGCTTTTTGCTCTTCGCCGAGCTGCAGGGTAGCCAGTTCGGGGATAAACGTGATGCCGTTGCCGCTCTCCACCATTCGCATGAATGTCTCGAGGCTCCCGAGGTGGTAGGCTGCCTGGCGCAGCTTCACCTTTTCCATTTGGCAGAATCGTATCAACTGGTCGCGGAAGCAATGGCCCTCGTCCAGTAGCCAAAGCCGTTCTTCACTTATGTCGGCAGAGCGTATGAGCTCTTTCTTGAACACGGGGTCGCCCTTGGCCACGTAGCCGAAGAACTGCTCGTAGTAGAGCGTCTCGCCCTGAAGCTGTGACTCGGAAGGCTGGTTGGCAATGATGGCGGCATCAATCTCCCCGCTGATGAGGGCAGCGATGGTCTGCGCCGTCTTCATCTCCATGACGCGAATGTCGAGGTCGGGATGTTTCTCCGACAGCTGCTGAAAGAAACGCGGCAGAAGATAGGGCGCGATGGTGGGCAACACTGCCAGTCGGAATGTGCCCTTGAGCGAGAGCTGTTCCTCGCCAACAATGTCTTTGATGCGCGACACCTGACGAAGCACCTCGCGCGCCTGGTCTATCACCTTGCGGCCCGAGGGGGTGGGCGATACCGGCTGCGTGCTGCGGTCGAAGAGTTTGATGCCAAGCTCGTCCTCCAGTTTCTGAATCATCATGCTGAGGGTCGGCTGCGTGACCCGGCAATGTTCTGCCGCCTTGGCAAAATGGCGATAGGTATCCACCGCCAAGATATATTCCAACTGCTGTATGTTCATAGTCTGTAGTTATTAAGAATAGGGAAGATAACTCATTAATGAATGTCTCCTTCAATCTTCCAATTGCTGATGTTGCGGCTCGTCATGTCGAAGTTGATACCCACCTTCACGATAGGTTTGCCACAGAGGGCAAAGCGCTGGGCATAATTCTTCAGGTCGATTTGCCGAAGAGCCGTCCGGGCATCTTTCCCCAGCTTCAGTTCGATGAGATAGAGACGTGTGGTAGTGAGCATCACCAAGTCTACTCTACCCGTGGGAGTGTGAACCTCCACATCCACCACATACGCCGTCAGCAGCGAGAAGATGATGAAGAGCATCTGTTGGTAATGTCCCTCCAGATTGGTTACGTTGCAGTAAGGCACGGTGCCGAGGAACGTCTGCAGCAACCGCAAGGCTCCATCCATATCATCCTTACGAATCAACACGGACATCTGTGCCACGGTCACACCGCCGTTTTGTGCCAACATCCCTTCCAGGTAATTGGGCATAAGGCTCTCGAAGAGTCCTACCTTTATCTCCTTGTTGG
>CAVFUK010000141.1:0-18036 GCA_963625535.1 Anaerovoracaceae bacterium
GTAGGTTCCTACGAAGTTCTCCTCGTTGCTGTCTCCCTCACGGCTCACTGCCACGTTGACACTGGAGCTTGTGGCCAGCTGACTGACTTTCGGTATGAAGAGGTAGGCCGTATTTGGCTGGGTTTCGTAGACACGAGTAAGAGTCACAGCCATGGTGCTGGTGTTGAAACTTTTGAACTGGTAGAATGAACCGAGAGCAGCCGTCTGCTCCTTGGAGAGTCCATAGGGCAGGAAGACAGTAGACTTGACGCCCGTATTGAACTCGCGGCTCGTGCTGGCGGCGTCGGCACGGAAGGCGTACGGAACAGCCACCGTGGCGCGGTCGGCTATCTGATAGTCGTGGCACCAGGCAGTGGTCGCGGCATTAGAGCTATCTTCTGTTTCACTGTCGGCCGTGTCGTCTGCGAGGGGCATATTCACCACGTTGACGTTCTTGAATTGTTGAGAGTTGCCCTTAGGCAGATAGACCAGCGTGTTGAGAGGTGTCCCGTTGAAGATGCCTGCCTCGCGGTCAAACTCGTCTATGGAGAGACTGGTGCTGTTGCTCATGTCCACATACTGCAGACTGTTGCAGCCGCGGAAGGCATCGTTGCCAAGGTCTGTGATATTCTTTGGCAGGACAACCTTCTCCAGGGCCGTACAGCCTTGGAAGAGGGAGTCGGCCACTTGCTCCACGCCTGTGAAGCAGCGCAGCTGTCTGGCGTCCTTGAGCTTAGTATTACCAGTGAACCATCCGTCCACCTGGCTGACTCGCTCAGCCGAGACGGTGTCGAGCACGCAGTGCATGGCTGCAGTGCGAAAGAAGGCATCATCGTCAAAGTTGGCCTTCACGGCATTGGTGTGCCCCTGCAGCAGAGTGTTGGCAGCCACTTCGTGCTGCAGCGTGCGTGTGGTGTGGATGTTGTCCACAAAGTTATACTTGTTGTACATCCATCCGGCGGTGGAGCCGAAGGTGTTGCTGTCAAAGTCAGGAAGTGTCTTCGATGTGATGGCCAGTGAGTTCAAGCGTGGCGAGTCTTCGAGGGCATATTTCTCCACGGTTGCCACGTTTTCACCGAAGATGACCGTGTTGAGGTTGTCGCACTTCGAGAGCGAATATTTTCCCACCTTGGTCACGCCGCGTGGCAGGATGAGTTTCTCCAGTTTGTCACAGTTGTAGAAGGCATAGGGCGGCAGTGTGTTGTCCTCTTCGAGCTTGGCGTCACTGTCGTAGGCCACTTGGATATAGCTTCCCGTTGGCTTCTTGATCTCAGCGTCGCTGAGGTCGAGATAGCGCAGTTGGGCATTTTTCATTTCCAAGTCGCTGAACGTGGCGGATCCGCCCAGGCAGTGGAGCACGGCTATGTCGACATCAGTGATAGGACCAATCACCTTCACGCGCCGTATGCTTGATATGTCGGGGCCTGAAAGTGATGAGACGCAGTGGTCGCTTCCGCTTGTCACTACAGTCAAGCCCAGTTTGTCTGCCACTTCGCCCGGTTTTTTCACCGTGATGGTGATGAGCGAGTCGGTCTGCTGGTATGACTCTATGTGTTCGCGGTATTTGGTCCACTGCGGGTGGTTGAGATATTTTTCCAGCATGTTGTCGATGACATAGATGCGGAAGTCATCAGGCAGACTGGCGAACATCGTCTTCTCTGCCGACTCCGGCTCTTCGCCTTCGAGCGTGGGCACAGTGTCAGCCAGCATGGTGATGGACTTGAGCTGTGTGCAGCCGTCGAAGGCTCCCTGGCCTATCTGTTTCACGTTGATTGGCACAGTGATGCGCTGCAGGCTGTCGCACCCGCTGAAGGCCTGGTTGTCAATCTTCTCGAGACTGGAGAAACGCAGCAGGTCATCCATGTTCTTGATCTTCGTGTTGCCTTTGAACAGCGTTCCGATGTTGTCGATGACGGCCATGTCGTTTTCCGTAACAATCTGTTGCATGGCCAGGGTGCGAAATGCTTCGTTGTCCATGAAGAGACTTTGACAACTGTTGGCTTTCTGACCGAAAAGCTTTGCCGAACCATATGTGGCATTGCCACTGTAGGGCACATATATGTCTGGTTGGTCATCAGAGGCGATAATGAAATAGGGCGTTGAGAGTGTATCGCTCAGGAACACTACATTCTTCAGATATGGAGAATATTTCATTACAGCCACAATATCAAGCGCTTCAGACGGAACCACAAAGCCTCCAAAGTTCTCTGGGAATATTACCAGGTTGGGTCTCTCTGTGGTGGAACTCTTACAGAGGTAGTAGTCTCTACCCCATATCAGCGTTTTGAGATTTTCCCAATAGAACGTTTTTTCACCGTTATCGATGGATATGGATGAGAGTCCTTTGTTATATTTGTCTGAAATTCTTTCCAATGCATATTGAGAGCCCGTGGGAGTCACATAACAAATTTTGGATGGCAAAGATGGATTCTTTTCCATATAGGCCTCGCTCAAGTCCAGATAAGTGAGGCTTCCATATGCTTTCCGCGTCATATTAAGGATCAAGGTGACGTCTGTTTCGTCCATAGGCCCGACAATCTTCAGTGAGTCAATAAAGTGCCACGATCTGTCGCCATTGTCCTTGAAAGTATAGTAAGTCATAGTGGATAGTCCGGATGTACCTTGGTTTGGTTGCAGGTCCAGTCCGAAACTTCCACGAACCTCTCCCGGTTCCCGGCTTGTGACGGTGACGAGTCCTGAGAGGGTGCTGGGTTCCTTGCCGATGCCATTGATGTGCTCCTTATAGTAGGGCAGCTGGGTTTTGTATTCGTCCACAAGCGAGTCAGGAACATAGATGACATAGCTGGCGTTCACACCGCTGAAGGCCGTCTCGTCGATGGTCACCTTTGAGGGGGCTTCGCAGTTGAGCTCTATACTCTTGAGCTTGGCGCAGTTTTTGAAGGCTTCGGCCCCGATGGCAGTTGTCTGATCGCTGAAACTTATGGTACGCAAATCAGTCCCCTCGAAGGCATTTGCCCCAACAGTCTCTACGGTGTAGGGAATATTGATCTTCCACAGGTTGGAGAGTCCGGCAAACTGTTTTTCGGGTATGGACGTGATGTAGTCCTTGTGGTCGTACATGAAGCCGAGAATCGAATACTTTTCCAGATTGGTAATCTTGGCTTTGGTTTCATCATCCAACGCGCTTGCCAGTTTCATTGGCTTGAGCCGATGGTAAGTCTTCAGGTTAATGCCGTCAAACTGTTGGCTGCCGTCGGTGAGCAAGTTGGTCATCGCGTCGTCATCTTTATAGAAATAGGGTGCAATGTGGTCTGCATACTGGCTCCAGCTTGGGTCTAAGACGAATTCCTCGTACTTGTCAGCATCCACAAGGATGAGCAGGTCGTCGGAGCATCCGGCAAAGACACCGCTGCCAAGCATAACATCAGAGGGGGCGAGGCCGTAACATGCATCGTCACCGTCCCACTTGTGGTAGAGCATGCACACTTCCTTGAGGTTGGGGCAGTTGGCAAAGCAGGAGTCTTTCAGTGTCATGGAGAATGAGGCGTCATCGTTGTCTCCATACCTGCCTTCAGCCATGTCCTGGAAGTGGATGGTCTCAAGTGACTGGTTGCCATAGTAGGCTTTTTCCTTGACATAGGTGGTGTGGTAGTCGTAGACCGATCCTGGGTCTACGGTGATTCTAATGCTTTTCTGGCTTGCGTCTTTAGGTCCCAAGACATGTGTCCGCCACACCTTGTCCTCACTGTCAATTAGCGAGTTGTTCACCAGGTTGTATCCGTAGTTGACCCCCTCACTGTCGAAGGCAGGCGTTTCGTTCCAGTCTTCCACAACAAAGCGGTCCTTGTAGTGACACCAGATGGAGTCGTTGAGGAAGGCCTGTAGCTTGTCCTTGGCTATGTAGATTTTGAAGTCGGGCGAGCAGTTGTCGAACACGTGCGTGCCGGCCAGTCGGAAGTTGTTGGGTCCGAGCGGGTAGCTGGCGTTGGCCTTGAAGTCCAGATAGATGTACATATTGAGGCGCTTGAGGTTAGAGCAGCCTTCGAAGGCATAGTCGGGCACACTGACGCACAGAGGAGCATAGGGCTCTGCACTGGAGCTCTTCACGTCATAGAAGTTGATTCTGTTTATCTTCTGGTTGCCTCTCATGGCTTTCTCGCCGATGGCCACGGTGCGGTAGTTGTAGACAGAGCCGATGTCGTTGTATATTTTCATCTCGCCATCGCTGGGCAGCTTGCTGTCGTCGGTGCCTTTGATGTACATTTTGTAGAGGACATAGGTGTCCTTCGTCTTCTGCGGCGTAAAGATCCAGTCAAGAAACCAGTAGCTTAAGTAGTTGTTGGTGGAGCCTATTTGGTCGAGCTGTTGGTCTTCGAATGAAGTCGACTGTATGTTCTTGGTGTTGTTGAGTGAAAGTTCGGTGTTCAGCTTGCTGAGGGCAGCCTTCGCCAATTTACTCTTAAACACCGTAAATGTTGTGAAGCACTGCGGCGACGCTCCGCCGCTTACTATAGGCCAGACCTTCCCCTCGAGGATACGCCTTGCCAAAGACACTTCCGCTTCATTAAATTGTATCCATCTGGTGCTTATCGCTCCATTTGTGAGTCCTGTCAAGGATGGAATGGCGTACCACAGGATGTATCCCAGTCCGTCCAGTCCATAGATGTCAGAGATCACCATGCTTGCCGTAGCACCAAGATTGCCCACAGCGCTCCAGAATGCATCGGAAAGGAATGTTTCCCACATTGTTGCACTCCAGCCGGCTAAGGAAGAGACGTATCCCCATCCCATTGAACCGGCAATGGCCGTGAGAACGATCCTGGCAGCCTGTATTGGGATGTTGAGCAGCGAATACTGCAGTCGTACCACCTTGTCGTTGGGCATGTTGTTGACCAGTGTGGCAGCATAGTCGTAGATGAGTCCGTCCTCGGTGAATGAGCTGCTTGCGGTGGGTGCAAATTCCCACACGCGTATATACTGCTTGTAGCGTGCCCAGTCGGGGTCTTCCATGAACTCCTGGTAGCGGTCGGGCGAGACGCGTATGGTGAAGGTGGAGTCGCACCCGTCGAAGACGTCCTTGCCAATGAAGACGTCGCCAGGTCCGAGGGTTTCATAATGGTCGGTGCCGTCGGTGACGAAGTAGACCATGTTGAGAGCCTTGAGGTTCTTGCAGCCTGAGAAGGCACGGTCGGGGAAGGCCATCTTCAGGGCATAGTGGCTGCTGCATGCATAGTTGTTGGGCAGGTCCTGGAAGGTTATTTCCTTGATGTCGGTGTTGCCCACAAAGGCTGTGGGGCTGACGGCTATGGTGCGGTAGTTGTAGTAGGAGCCAAAGTCGTTGACGATGGTCATCGTGCCGTTCTCGTTTTTTGTCAGGTCGCTGTCCGATCCGCCAAGGAACTTGTAATAGACCGTGCACACGTCGGTGCTGACGAGTAGCTCGTCGATGTTGAACTTCTGGCTCGTGATGCTCTGCTCCAGCGAGAGCAAATAGGTCTTCAGGGCTTCGTTCTCGCTGTTCTTGAAGGCCTTTTTGGTACTGGGGTTGATGATGTCGCTGTAGAGAATGCCCTTGTAGGATGCACCGCTGGTATTCTCCGTCATGTAGCCCGTGATGCGGTCAGCATACTGGTTCCATCCGTAGACGGAGTCGTTTCGGAACTCTTCGATGAGGTCGGACGAGACGCGTATCCAGAGGTTGGAGTTGTTGGCAAAGACATCCTTGCCAAGCCTTATCTGGCTTGGCTTCAGCGATGTGGGCTGGTTGGTGTCCGTGTGAAGGTTCATGACGTCGAACACGCGCAGGTTGGAGCAATTGGCAAAGGCACTGTCGCCCAGCATCATGTCAGTCTTGACATTGTCTGATTCCGTTAGAGATCCAAAGCCTACTTGGGTCAGGTTGGAATTGCCAAGAAACGATTTATTCCACACTTTGGTGGTGAAGTTCGTTGTTGTCAATACAAGAGGAGCGTTAAGAATGTACATTTTGCCGTTGTTCTCCTGCAGATAGGTGTCGTTTGCTCCGTTTACGTTTACCAGGCCCATTTCGGTCATGGTGCCGTCTACCTCCACTTGTCCCTTCTTTTGTGTATAACTTGCGTCACGGTTGCGTTCAGCCTCGTAGTTGGCTCCAAAAAACGAGATCAGACTTGAGCGCATGGATGTGACGGGCACGATGAGGTCTTTGTACTGTTTCCAGTACTGGTCGTTGATGTAGTCGTCGTAGTATTCAGCATCCACCCATATCTTGGCTTGCGTACTTCCTGCGAAGATTCCGTTTCCTGTAGGTCTCACCCACTCGGGACGAATCATGATGTAGTGGCCGTTCACCTTGTATCTCATGTAGAGGATTTTGAAGTTGGGGCAGTTGGCCAAGCAGCTGTCTTCCAGTTCCATGTCGAGATACTGGTGTGCTGAGGCGCTGCTGTAGTAGACGTCCACGAAGTCTACCGACTCGAGTTTTTCGTTGCCCTTGAAGGCATTTTTTGCAATACAGTCCGTGTGGTAGTTGTAGACCTCTCCGATGTCGGTGTAGATGGCAATGTTCTTGCCCGTGGTGCCGGTTGCCTTCATGTGGTAGTGCTTGTAGCTATTGTCTACCGTTGTTTTCCACTCTCCGTTCTCGTAGACGGCAGTGTAGGTCACGGCATCCACAGTGTAGGTGTCAGCTGCAAAGGTTCTCTGCACGTTGCAGCCAAGGAGTAGCAATGCGAGCAGGATGAGCGAGGCGAGTCGGCTTGTCATCCTTGTTGTATGGTTGTATCTTTTGTGCATCTTTTACTTACCTAAAGTTAGTCTTTTTACTTAGCTAAAGTTACTCTTTTTACTTACCTAAAGTTACTCTTAATCAGCTTACTGTTTTGTTCTTTTAATTTTCTATTGTTTCCTTATCGTATTAAAACATAGTTTTAAGATGCAAAAATATGTATTTATTTTGTTCGGATAACGGAACGGGCTGATATTTTAAGAAAAAATAAGGTTCATGCAGAATTGTTATCCATATCCAACAGTCAAAGAGTCACCAATTCAACAGTCAAAGAGTTTCTGATTCAACAGAAAAAAGAGTTTCTGATTCAACGGTCAACAAGCACCCGGTGCGGGAAATATGAAAAAAGGGATGAAGTTGCCTTTTCCGGCAACCGCATCCCTTCGGTTGGTTTGGGCCAAGCCAAGCCCTTTTATGTAAGAGTTTTTACTTCTTCACTACAAAATAGCAGGGAATGGCGCTGCTTGCGGTGTAGGTGCCATTGGAGTCGGGCACTGCCAGCAACGATGTTGTGCTCTTGTCAAGATAAACACCGGCCAGGGTAATGGTGAACACGAGACGATAAGTGTCGCTATAGTTCATCTGCAGGTAAGTGTACTGTGCGCCCCAGAACTGGAAAGACGCAGTGTGCTCTGCGCCGCCATAGTTGAGCGTCACATCGAGCGTATAAGGATAGCCCACGAACACTTTTGACGTGTAGTTGTAGGGAACGAGCTTCACCTTCAGCGTCTCATTGGGAGCTTCAGCCAAAGCCTCGCGCAAGTCCTGGTCTTTTACGTAGCGAGAGTAGATGCTTACGGGGAAGTCGGGAATGTAAGCCACTGAGTCAGAAGCCGTCACAGTGAGCTGCACGCCATTGATCGAGTCGAGCGTTTGGGTGCTTGTGCCATAATACATCAGCGTGCCTGTGTTGTAGGAGCCTAACTCGCTAAACATGTAAGTGGCCTCTGTCTTGGAGGGCAAAGAGGTTGAAGACGAGCTGCCTACGTTGCAGGAAGTAAGGGAAAGGGCGCCGAGCACAACAGCCATCAGCGCCAGAATACTTAGTTTTTTCATTGTCTTGTTTCTTATTTTTCAGTTATTACTATTGTTGCTGTTAAGATCTTACTACTAATTAAATCACGCTTGCCTGGCAAATCTTGCCTGGCCTACACAAAAAAAAGAGATAAACAACGGCATCAAGACCAATTGATTTATCTCTTTTCTGTCGGGATTACTGGACTCGAACCAGCGACCTCGCGCCCCCCAGACGTGTGCGCTACCAACTGCGCCAAATCCCGATTGCTTGGCCTTCTTAGGCGTTTGCGGCTGCAAAGGTACAAACACTTTTCGGATTGCGCAAATTTTTCAGCAAGTTTTTTACAGATTTTCTCTTTATTTATTGGTTTTAACAATTCCGCAACCATTCCGACAAGCCCAAATTTGCAGGGCGGGGAGCATATTTGCACCAGGCCGGCTATTTTCTTCTCTGCCCTCCAAGCATCCAAGTAAGCAAGAACCCTCCGACAAAAACAGTGGCAGTGCCAAGGATGATGGCAAGATATTGGTGAAGATGGATGCCGGGAAGATGGAGCAGCCGAAGAGCACCACGCCGGCGGTGAAGACGAGGAAGATGACAAAATCAACAGTGTTCATCCAGGCAAAGTTCTACGGGACAATGGTCGCTGCCCATAATCTCGGTGTGGATGGAGGCAGAGACGATGGCAGGCTTCAGCCGCTCTGAGGCAAGGAAATAGTCGATGCGCCATCCGGCATTCTTCTGACGTGCATGGAAACGGTAGGACCACCATGAATAGGTGACCTCGTCAGGGTGCAGCAGTCGGAAGGTGTCGATGAATCCGTCGTCAAGGAGTTCGGTCATTTTCTGTCGTTCCTGGTCGGTGAAGCCGGCATTGTTGCGGTTGGTCTTGGGGTTTTTGAGGTCTATCTCCTTGTGGGCCACGTTCATGTCTCCGCAGACGATGACGGGCTTGTCGGCATCGAGTTTTTTCAGGTAGGCGCGGAAGTCCCTCTCCCACTCCATGCGGTAGTCGAGCCGTCGGAGGCCGTCCTGCGAGTTGGGCGTGTAGACTGTCACGAGGAAGAAGTCGGGATATTCGAGCGTGATGAGGCGTCCCTCATGGTCGTGCCTGTCGATGCCCATTCCGTAGGCCACGCTCATGGGCTTGTGGCGCGTGTAGATGGCTGTTCCGGAGTAGCCTTTCTTCTCGGCATAGTTCCAGAAACTTTCGTAGCCGTCAAACTGCAGGTCGAGCTGTCCCTGCTGCATCTTGGTTTCCTGCAGGCAGAAGAAGTCGGCATCGAGGTCGCGGAACTGCGTCTCGAAGTCCTTGCCCACGCAGGCGCGCAGACCGTTCACGTTCCAACTGATGAATTTAAGCATGGTTGTTTTTTCCTGGTTCTTGATGAATTTGCGGGGGGGGTGGCGGTTCAGAAATCGTTTCTCAGCTGCAGCAGGTTCATAAACTCCTGGCGCGTATTCAGCGAATTGAACACTCCGCTGTAGTCGCTCGTGGTGGTGATGGAGTTTTGTTTTTCCACGCCTCTCATCTGCATGCACATGTGCTTGGCCTCGAGCACCACCATCACTCCCTGCGGATTGAGTGTCTGCTGGATGCAGTCCTTGATCTGCTGCGTGAGTCGTTCCTGCACCTGCAGCCTGTGACTGAAGATGTCGACGACGCGTGCTATCTTGCTCAGGCCCGTAATCTTGCCGTTGGGGATGTAGGCCACATGAGCCTTTCCGTAGAAGGGCAGCATGTGGTGTTCGCAGAGCGAGAAGAAGTCGATGTCCTTGACAATGACCATCTGGTTGTATTTCTCCTCGAAGAGTGCATCGGTGAGCACTTTCTGGGGGTCCTGCCAGTAGCCTCGCGTGAGCATCTGCATGGCTTTGGCCACGCGCATGGGTGTCTTGAGCAGTCCTTCGCGGTCGGGGTCTTCGCCCAACAGCTGCAACACTTTTTTGTATTCTTGTGCGAGTTCGTCGAGTCCCTCGCGGAATTCTGTTTCTGGATTCACTGTTGAAGTTTTTTTTTTATTGAGTGCGTGCCGTGGCACGCGGGGGTATTCTTCCTGACTTTTATTTGTTTTTTTTATTGCACCGTAATCTTTCCCTTCACGAGGCAGGCCTGCTTGTATCCCATTGCCCTGACCTTGGCGAGCATGGCATTGGCCTCCTGCAGGCTGCGGAAGTTGCCCACGCGGCAAATCCAGCGTGGAGAATAGAAGTGGACGTAGACGGGCTGGTCGGGATATTTCATCTTGATGGCATTGCCAATCTGCTCGGCTTTCTGCCGGTCGTCCCTCGAGTTGCCTCCGGCATAGGCCTGCACGCGGTAGCCGATGACTTTGTAGCTTCCCTTCATCACCTTCTTGCGGAGGTCAACGGGGGTCTGCTCGCTGTCAGCCTTGTCTTCAGGTTCGGTTTTATGTGTAGCCGACTCGTGCTGCGGGGAAGCAGCGGCATCATGATGCTCGGCGGGCTTCTTCTTTGTGGAGTCGGGCGTTGTTTTCTGCGTTGTGTTGGCTTTGGCGGCCTTGTCGTCAGGAGTTTTCCGGGAGTCCTGCTGCTTGGCGGGAGTTTTCCCGAGGTCCTGCTGATAGGCGGCAGGCTTCTGCGTGCTGGCCTGATAGGTGGTCTTGCCGTTCACCAGTTCGTCTAATTCCTTGCTTTGGTGCACGGTGACAGAGCCTTTGCCCGGAGCGTTTTGCTTCAGACGGTCCATGTAGGTCTGTGCCTGCAGGCTGGCTGAAATGGTCAGCACACTCAAAAGCAGTAAAAAGAAATGTTTCATTAGGACATCTTTAAAAGAGGTGTGTTCAAAAAAAAAAAAAAATATGCTTCAGAAAAAAATCAAGGAAGCCGAAGGAGCCGGGGCTGACAGAGAGCCGCGACCTCTTCGGCTTCCACTATATATACCTATATATATTTAAATATATGTGTATTGCTTGCTTACTTCTTCCAAGCGTCGATGATGCCCTTGAAGTCAGCAGTCTTCAGAGAAGCGCCGCCGATCAAGCCGCCGTCGATGTTGGGCTTGGAGAAGAGCTCGGGAGCGTTGCTTGCCTTGCAGCTGCCGCCGTAGAGGATAGTGGTGTCCTCAGCAGCCTCGTTGCCATACTTCTCGGCCACGATGGAGCGGATGTAGGCGAGCATTTCCTCTGCCTGGTCGGCAGTGGCGGTCTTGCCTGTACCGATGGCCCAGATGGGTTCGTAGGCCAGGATGATGTTCTTCCAAGCCTCTGCATCGAGGTGGAACACGCTGCCGTCGAGCTCGGCCTTCACCACTTCGTTCTGCTTCTCAGCCTCGCGCTCCTCCAGTGTTTCACCGCAGCAGAAGATGACCTTCAGACCGTTGGCCAGAGCCAGCTCCACCTTCTCCTTGAGAATCTCGGCAGTCTCGCCGTAGTACTGGCGGCGCTCTGAGTGGCCGAGGATGACATACTGTGCACCGGTGCTCTTCACCATTTCGGCAGAAACCTCACCCGTGTAGGCACCTTTAGCCTTGTCGGCGCAGTTTTCGGCACCCAGGCCTACGACCTCAGCATCCAGCACCTGGGCTACGGAAGCCAAGTGGATGAAAGGAGTGCAGATGATTACACCGCAATTGGGTTTGTCAGCTACGAGTGCTTCGTTGATTTCCTTGGCCAAAGCCACACCGTCCTGCAGGTTCATGTTCATTTTCCAGTTACCTGCTACAATTTTCTTTCTCATTTTCTTTTCTTTTTTATTAAAAGTTGATATCAATTTGTTAGCTTTTTCTTTTCTCTTTCTGATGAGCCACGAGCTCCAGGCCCAGAGTCTGTCGGCCAGGGTGAGGAGTAGCAGCGGAATGAAGAACCACAGGATGCTCTTCAGTATCTTGGCCCATGCGGACTGGCCCTGCATGCGTCCCAGCTGGCTTTTCTCGAGCGGCTGCGCGAGCTCCTCGTGGGTGGGCAGATTGTTGTGGCTCCACTTCCTTATGACAGTGCCGTGGTGCAGGAGGAGGAGTCCGGGGTTGCTCCTTATGATGGTCTTGAGCGTCGTGGCGTCGGTGGCGTAGAAGGGATATTCGGCTCCCGTGATGTCCTGCCAGCGGGCTATGTCGGAGGGCGTCCCTGCCGTGAGGCAGATGAATCGGTAGCCGTGGTCCTGGGCGTATTCGTAGATTTCGTCTATGACACCGAAGTTGGAGTCGTCGGCCTTGGCCAGTGACGGGGCTATGAGCATGAAGGTGTAGCCCTCGAAGCTGAGCACCTGCTGCGTGATGTCCTCTCCCGTGCGCGTGTCCTCGATGCTGAAGTCGTGGATGGGCGGCTGGTAGCCCTGGCTCACCTGCACGGTGCGCGAGTCGACAAACTCCCACGTGGAGTCGGGATAATTGTCCAGTGTGAACTCCTTTTTCACTCCGTTCTTCTGCAGGACGAAGGTTGTTTCAAACTTGGGCTGTTCGGCCCCCTTGGGCATCTCCATGCCCTTGGCTATGTTGACCCCGATGTGATAGGGGCGGAAGTCGAACGGCGGAAGGTCCCACAGGCTCCACATGCTCAGCGCGATGCTGAAGAGGATGGTGTAGTTGATGACCACCCACTGTGTCTGCTTGGATATGAACCTCACCATGTCGTGGGGCCATCGGGCCACGGCGGTGGCCATGGCGAGCAGCAGGATGTTCTTCAGGAGTGTCTGGCGGTTGGTGAGCACGAGGGCGTCGCCGAAGCACCCGCAGTCCTTCACGGGGTTGTCGATGACTATCCACACCGTGATGAGTGTCATGGCTGTCATGAAGAGGAGCATGAGGCGGCTCACGAGTCGTCGCCTGATGGCAAAGAGCATGAAGATGCCCAGGGCCAGCTCCAGTGTGCTGAGGGCCACGCTGGCGGCGAGGACGCTCCATGGGGGCAGGTATTGAGCCAAGCCAAGGGCCCCCAGATAGTCGGTCATCTTGTATTGTGTGCCGAGGGGGTCAGTGGCCTTCACGTAGCCCGAGAAGATGAAGGTGAGAGCCATGAGCAGGCGGCTCACGTTCACCGTCACCCGCCTTATGGTTGTTCGTGCTGACATGGGCAGTGGCTGGCCTGTTCGCCGAGCTTGATGGCACCGAAGGTGGCATAGTTGATGATGTCCATATAGTTGGAGTCGATGCCTTCGGACACGAGTGTGTCCTCCTGCAGGTCTTCCATCTCCTTTATGCGCTGCAGCTTGGTGAGGATGAAGTCGGTGTAGCTGCTCACGCGCATGCTTCTCCAGGCTTCGTCGTAGTCGTGGTTTTTCCTGAGCATGAGCTGCAGGGCTTCGCGGGCGTGGCTGTCATAGAGGGCGAGGGCTTCGTCGGGGCTGATGTCCACCTGGTCGGCAAATCCTTTTTCGAGCTGTATGAGTCCCACGATGCCATAGTTGATGAGGGCTATGAACTCGGGGCGTATGCCTTCTCCCACGCGCGACTCTTTCTTTATCTCCAGCGAGCGTATGCGCTTGGCTTTGATGTAGAGCTGGTCGGTGAGCGAGGCCGGGCGGAGTATTCGCCATGAGGCTCCGTAGTCGTGCAGCTTCTTGTGGAAGAGGCTTCTGCACTCCTCCATGACGCTTGCAAACTGCTGTTCTGTTTTTGTCAGATCTGTCATAACTTTTTCGAAAATCGCTGCAAATTTACGAATTTATGCGGAACTGTGCAAATGTTTCTCGTTTTTTCGATTTTCCAAGGGGGCTGAAGGGGGGAGAGAGGCTCTAAGGGTTGGGGAGATTTTCCGAACACGAATCGCATTTCGTTTTTTTTCGACCACGAATCTAACGAATCACACGAATAGGCTCGCGCCCTCATTTGGGGAGTTATTGTTGTCCGCGGAACATAGACGGAACATAGACAGAGAAATCTTGGCCCCACCCTCCGTTTAAGCTCCGTTTAAGTTCCGCGGATGATTATACCTTCGCCGGGACTATTTTGTCCGCGGAACATAGACGGAACATAGACGGAACATAGACAGAGAAATCTTTGCCCCACCCTCCGTTTAAGCTCCGTTTAAGTTCCGCGAATGATTTGTTTAAGGAGCCTCTCTACATGCAGCTGGTCACGCCGAGGGTGGTGGCAAGGGCCGTGAGGATGCTGATGGCTATCTGAAGGATGGTTTTCCAGGTTGACTGTTTCATGATGATGATGTTTTTTTTTAGAAGTTGTTGTTGTTAAAGGAGTTGTTTTTTTGAGGGGTTAAGGGGGGATTTTCTTTTGGAGCCTTGAAGGAGTGAAGGAGAACTCCCTGCTGTCTCCTTCAAGGCTCCTAAGGAGAAAACCCCTGCTTATTCTCCCTCTCCGTCGGTGTCTTCGCCCGTTGAGCCGCCGCCTGAGGTCTGCGAGCCTGAGCTGCTGCCTGAGCCGGAGTCGGCCTTGGAGTCGTTTTCCTCCACGTCGCTCTTGTCGTCGGAGGTGACGTTCTTGACCTCGTTGCCGTTGCGGTCGTAGCAGGTGATGCTGATGGAGGTGTTCTTCAGCTCGTCCTTGATGTCGGTGTTGGGCGTGAAGATTACGCGGCGGGCGGTGATGAGCGAGGTGGCTACGTCGTCGACGCTCTCCACGCTGTTGGCTCTGACGCCGAAGCGCATGGTGCCGAGTCCGGGCAGTGCTACGGAGTGGCCTTCGGTGGCCCAGGCCTTGATGACCTCGCCGGCTGCGTCCCAGCAGGCCTGCATCACTCCTTTGCTCACACCGCTGCGAAGGGCAGCTTCCTTGATGACTTTGGTCTCTGAGAGTTTGCCGTACATTTCGGCCGTCAGCACGTAGCGATACTTTCCTTTCTGTTCGCCCACCTGCATGAGGGTTTCCTTTGCTTTGAGTTTCATTCCCATAGTTTTTTCTTGTTTCTTTTTGGGGGTTAGACATTCGGTTGATGATTCACGTGTGTGTGTGTGTGATTTTTTCTCTGACCGGGGAGTTTTTTTTCTCTGACCGGGGAGTTGTTTTAGCGCGCTTTTCTGATCACGGTGCAAAGTTACGAAAAGGTATTGGGGCGGTCGTGCACAACGGTGCACAACGGTGCATAACGGGGACTTTTTTTTCTCGAACCACGAATCTAACGAATCTCACGAATAGGCTCGCGCCCGCTCGCTGATGATTTATTGTTGTCCGCGGAACATAGACGGAACATAGACGGAGACATCTTGACCCCACCCTCCGTTTAAGCTCCGTTTAAGTTCAGCGGATGATTTGTTTAAGGAGCCTCTCCCCACTGTCTTACGGGTCGCCGAGGTATTCGGTGATGGTTGCCACTTGTCGGGGCGTAAAGGTCTTCTGCTTGGGTCGGTAACCGTTCTTCAGGAGCTCGTCCCAGAGGGGTGTGCACTTGCGCAGCCACGCTGTCAGATGATTGACGGCTGTGCGCGGTGCGGCCTCGGGAAAATACATCAAGGCGAGTTCCTTCTTGGTGTATGTGCGGATGGTGAATTCTTTGGTCATTGTTGTTGTTGTTTTTTAGAGTATGCTTTTTCTGCTTGTTGTTTTTTCCGACCACGAATCGCATTTCGTTTTTTTCGACCACGAATCGCATTTCGTTTTTTCCGAACACGAATCTAACGAATCTCACGAATAGGCTCGCGCCCTCATTTGGGGATTTATTTTTGTCCGCGGAACGCAGACGGAATTCATACGGAGACATCTTGCCCCCCACCCTCCGTGTAAGCTCCGTTTAAGTTCCGCGGATGATTATACCTTCGCCGGGATTTCTTTTTCGTGGTTCGGAATTTTCCCTTGTCCCCGGACATCTGTGAGATTCGTGAGATTCGTGAGATTCGTGTTCAGAATTTTCCCCCTTGCCCCCGGACATTCGTGAGATTCGTGAGATTCGTGAGATTCGTGGTTCATCCCCCTTGCCCCCGGACATTCGTTTATTCCGCGTAATTCGTGGTTGAGCGGGCAAATGCTTCCGCGAAGTCCTTGCAGCCCGGTGGCAGATAGTGGTGGCGGATGTCGGGCAGCAGGCTGCGCAGCTGCAGGAAGAGTCGCTCGCCGGGTGCGTCGCGGTCGGGATACATGTGCCAGCGTATGCCCTTCTGTCGCGTCACGCTGAGCAGCAGCTCTCTTGCGTCCTGTCCGAGCAGTGTGGCCGAGGGGACGGCGATGGCGGCCCGGCCCGAGGAGAGCATGGCCCAGCAGTCGCTGCAGCCCTCCGTGATGAACACGTCGCCGCCCGGCTTCACCCACGTCAGCACGGGCAGGCCGTAGATGGAGCAGCGTGCACCGCGTGGGAAGCGGAAGCGGGGCACCGCGCCCTCTTCGGCGCCCTCTTCGGCGCCGGGGGCGGAGGCTTCCCCGAACTGGCTCCGGGGCTGGGCGAGGCGGCGGTTCTGCACCCCGACGAGCTGTCCCTGGAGGTCGTAGTAGGGTGTCTGGAGCCAGGGCGTGCCGCTGCGGTCGGTCCAGGACGTGAGCCTGCACCACCTCACGACCTTGGGGCTCAGGCGCCTCTGCTCGAAGAGGAACCTCCTGGCGGGCTCGCTGAGCCACGGGTGTTCGAAGAAGCGGGCGTAGCGCGCGGCTATCGTGGCTTCAGCATCACGGGCCTCGGGCCGGGCCTCGCGGCTCGAGGAGGGCTCAAGGCTCTTCACCGCCTGTTCCTTGTCTCCCAGCCACTGGCACGCCTGGCGGAAGTCGCATCCTAAGGCGCGCATGGCGAGGTCTATGGTGCCCAGGCTCTTGTCCATGCAGACAAAGCAGCGGCACGTGTTGCGCCCCGTGTGGAAGGAGAGGCTGGCGTGGTTGTCGTCGTGGAAGGGGCACAGGGCCTTGTGGCGCGTCACCCTGATGCCGAGGCGCTCGGCCACTGCCTCTATGGGCAGCTGGCGGAGCTGGTCAATCTGTTGTTTGGTCATTGTCGATGTTTTTTTTTGGAGGTTAAAGGAAGCCTGTGGTGTCAATCATTCACGAAAGATAGGCTGCCGTCTTCGTGTAGAGGCCCGTCTGTGGAGAGAAGGTGATGAAGCCGCGGTTCTTCCAAACCTTTAGAAGGTTCTTCGTTCCCTCCTTGCTCTTTCCCAGGCTCAGGCGCAGAGCTTCGAGCTGTTCCTCGCTGAAGGTCGTGTCAAGGTAGTCAAGCATGTTCTTGGGGCCCTTCTTGCTCCCCTCTTCCGCCTGCTCGGCACATCCTTGGAACAAATCTCCGAACACCCTCACTTTCGACCAAAGGTCAAAGTAGCAGAACCATTCCACAAACTCGCCTATGGACTTCGCCCACGTCTGGTCGTTCAGAATCCAGAGCACAGCCCCCTTCTTCCATGCGGCGAAGATGCTGCGGTGGGACAGTTCCCAGAGCGTGTCGTCGTCCGTGAGGTCGGCCAGGCGGGCCATGTCCTCGGCTAACCTGTCAGCAACCCTGTTGAGCGACTTCACCACAAACTGGCCCTGGCAGTTGTCGAGCCGCAGCAGGTATTCGTCGAGCTTCTGCAGGAATTCCTCGCTGTAAGAGCCCTGGCGCGGAATCTTGCCGCTCCTTGCGCCGCGCGCCTTGTAGGCGAAGGGGATGCGGCCGAAGAAACCGTTGGTGAGGTCCTTGCGGTAGAAGTCGCGGGCCACGCCCGGCGTCGAGGTGAACGTGATGTTCACCCTCAGCCGCGGGTTGCCCGTCACGCCCTCAGCCGTGGCACGCAGCGCGCCGGCACGCTGGCAGTCGTAGATGTTGCGCACCATCTGGCTCACCTGCTTGTGTCCGCCAAACATGCGGTCGGCCATCTCCACCTCCGGGAGGTTCAGAAACTGCGTCCGGCCGCCCTGGTTCTCCAGAGCCATGGCATTCTGGATGAAGGCAGGGTTGGTGAGGTCGGCAGGCGGAAAGAGGAAAGCCACCTCAGGACGCTCGGGCTTTTCCTTGTTCGCCCCCTTCGTCTTCATCTGCCTCTGCCAGTCGCTGAGCTTTCTGAATTCCATCTCGTCGTGCTGCCTGGCGCGGCGCATGATGGCTTCAACAAGGTGGCTCAGCTGCGCCTTGCCGATGCCCGAAGGACCTATCAGATGGCCCATTTGCCCACACATCTCGTAGAATTTGTTGTCGGAATACATAAATTTGATTTTCGTCAGATGAGCCGATAATGCAGGGAAAGCCATCGGAACAAGCACCTCCTGCATGTCTTTTGAGGCCTGTGAGAGCATCAATTTGATGAATTCCGTGCCCCTCACCGGCTTCGGCATCTCTGGAGCCTTCTTGTTAAAAATGTCGTAAGTCATTGCTTTTTAGTGAATTAGATTAAATATTCAAGAATAAAATTACACCTTTTGGTAACAGTTACAGAAGTAACAGTAGTTTTTTGAGGTACCCCCATTTTCATTTCCTCCTATATATATTATATATAATTAATTATATATCAA
>CAVFUK010000142.1:0-16209 GCA_963625535.1 Anaerovoracaceae bacterium
ATATAAATATCGGATACAACACATGCATACATAAGAATATACATGTGTGTAAATATATACAATGATATAATACGAGGCGTTATAACAAACGTTTACAATTGTATTAGACTTACGCTTCATAGGCAACATTGGGCATAACGTATGTAATATTATCATGCATACTACATAATTTACATCTGTAATATTCTGCTGTTCTTACTCAAGCATATACATTTGTAATTTGTAATAGAGATTAGCATAGATGGACACCCGCAGTATTACATACGTAATCTTAATCCTTCAATTATCCAATTGTACTCTCCCCTTTCCTTCGTTATACTTTACGGGCTGTAGACAAAATCCTTCGCATATTCTAGCCTTGCCTAGTGAATGGCGAGAATATGACATTCTTAAAGATGCAATATTGGGGTAATATGCTTACAATAACGCAATTAGGTCGGATATGACCAACTGTAGACTTGCTGAATCTAGGTAAAAGAGAGGAAAATGGGCAGGCTTAATGTAGTAATAGGTACAATCTGCCCTATTAAAGATTGTTCGGATTGCTTAAGGCGTCACGGAGCGAATCTCACTAGAATGCCAATGAAGAGTTATCGACCTTCAGGTGAGTAAAGTTTTGGTGGAGGTTTCCCTCCACTAGATGGTTAGTGGAGGATATAGAAGATGAGTTCTTTGAGCAGTTCGCTATCGCCATTAACCTGCGTATTGTTGTTTACTCCCTTTGACCGGGCATCGCAGCGACGGATTTCTCCTATTATCTTCATCACTTTCACCCCACTGTACTTGTTCATCGCCTTGATATAATCTCTGGCTTGCCAAGAGTTGCGCAAACTGAGCTGTGCGGCTATCCCGTCTTCGGACTTTTGTGGAGCGTAGTAGGCCAACATCAAGTTCGAAAAGAAGCTGAAGAGTAGCGCCAAAGTGGGCTGCAACGGACTTGCTTTCGGGTTCTTCTCGAAGTAGTTTATAATCCGGTTGGCTTTCAATACATCCTTGTCTATAAGCGCATTTTTCAGCTCAAACGTGTTATAGTCCTTGCTGATGCCGATGTTTCGTTCCACACTTTGGGGAGTAATGCGGGTCTCTCCTTGCGGTAGTGTGATAATGAGTTTCTCCAACTCTCCTACCATTCGGTTGAGGTCGCAGCCCACAAACTCCGACAACATGGACGCTGCTTTCTCCTCAATGCCATAGCCTTTCCGTCTCAGATAATCGGTAATGAAAGAAGGCAGCATAGCATCTTTCAGCTTCTTCGACTCGAACAGAATGCCTACTTTCTCTATCATCGATGTAACTTTTTTTCTACCATCTATCTTCCCGTTCTTGTGACAAAACACAAGAATCGTGGATGGTTGAGGTTTCTGCAGATAGTAGCTTAAGTCGTCAATATTTTTTAAGTTCTGTGCTTCCTTGACGATGACTACCTGATAGGAGGACATCATGGGATATCGCTTCGCAGCCGTGATGACGGTGCCTATTTCCACATCGTTTCCATACACCACGGTTTGGTTAAATTCTTTCTCTTCCTCTGTGAGGACGTTCATCTCAATGTAATCGGATATTTTGTCAATATAATAAGACTCCTCTCCCATCAGATAATAGACGGGGCGGTACTGCTTATTCTTCAACTCCTTGAGGATGTCGTCTGCTGTAATCTCTTTTTTGGCCATGATGTTGTTACCAGTCGAATTTTAAATGTTTTACTGTATTCTTTTTGTCTACTATCTGTCTCAGGGCATCGATGCCGAAGCGCAGATGGTCTTTGGCGAACTTTTGTGTCACCATCTTGTCGCTCTTCTCCGTCTTCACTCCATCGGGTGTCATCGGTTGGTCCGACACCATCAGTAAAGCTCCTGTGGGGATATGGTTGGCGAATCCGGCACTGAACAAGGTGGCTGTTTCCATATCCACTCCCATCGCCCGTGTGTTCCTTAATGTCTGTTTGAAGTCCTCGTCATGTTCCCATATCCTGCGGTTGGTGGTGTAGACGGTGCCGGTCCAGTAGTCGCGGCCATTGTCGCGCAGAGCCGTAGAGACGGCACGCTGGAGCATGAATGCCGGCAGAGAAGGCACTTCGGGCGGGAGGTAATCGTTGGACGTTCCCTCGCCTCGAATAGCCGCTATCGGTAAGATGAAGTCGCCCAATTGGTTTTTTCTGTCCAATCCACCGCATTTGCCTAGGAACAAGCAGGCTTTTGGCCGGATGGCGCAGAGCAAATCCATGATTGTGGCGGCATTAGGACTGCCCATACCGAAGTTGACGATGGTAATGTCGTTGGCTTTGGCCGAGGTCATATTGGCATTTCGGCCCGTCACCTCCACGTCGAACATCCGGGCAAACATCTCCACATAATTATTAAAATTCGTCAGCAATATGTATGGAGTGAAATCTTCCAAAGGTCGGTTGGTGTATCTTGGCAACCAATTCTCCACGATTTCTTGTTTGGTCTTCATATTTGTAGTAATTTTGCTTTGTAGTCAACAAGACTCAATGTTCAAATGCAAATTTAATAAATGTCGCCGTTAAACTTACCACCTTATCCAACAAAAATCGTTGTCCGCAACGGAAAAAATGCAATCTTCGACATTTTGCGTCGTCGGTATGTCGCACTTACACCCGAAGAATGGGTACGTCAACACTTTGTACATTTCCTTATCGAGCATAAGCATTTTCCTTCGGCACTGATGGGTAACGAGGTCTCACTCTCGCTCAACGGAATGCCTAAGCGATGCGACACCGTCCTCTACACCAAAGAGTTGACTCCCAAAATGATTATCGAGTACAAGGCTCCCCATATCGAGATCACGCAAAAAGTGTTCACTCAGATATCCAACTACAACCTGGTGCTGAAAGTGGACTATCTGATTGTCAGCAACGGACTCAAGCATTACTGTTGCCGGATGGATTATGAGCGCCAGAGCTATATTTTCCTGCCCGACATCCCCGACTACTCCTTGCTGTGAATGGGCCAGAAATCCGTTTTACTTCCACGAAAGAGATGGTAGACTCCCCATCCACCCACGTGACTGTGAATACGCCAAAAAGCCGTTTCACTTCCACGACGGAAGTACGAAACGGCTTTCTGACAGTATATTGAAGAATTCACTTATTCTTTTTCCTTCTTTTCTCTCTTCGGCTTAGCCTCTGTATGCTGCGGAGCTGTCTGTACACCAGCCAGTTCAGGGTCTATCATGATGCGGCCGCAGTATTCGCAAACGATGATTTTCTTACGCATACGGATATCAAGCTGTCTCTGAGGCGGAATCTTATTGAAGCAACCGCCGCAGGCATCTCTCTGCACGTAAACGATACCCAGTCCGTTGCGTGAGTTCTTGCGGATACGCTTGAAGGCTTGCAGCAAACGAGGTTCGATGGTAGCTTCCAGGTTCTTGGCTTTATCGCGAAGCTTCTCCTCCTCCTGCTTGGTCTCGGCAACGATTTCTTCCAACTCGGACTTCTTCACCTCCAAGTCTTGCTTGCGCTCTTCCAACAAAGCCTGGCTTCTCTCAATCTCACCAGTCTTGTTTTCGATGGCTTGCGTGAACTCCTTGATTCGTTTCTCGCACAACTCCGTCTCCAGGGTCTGGAATTCAATCTCCTTGCTCAGGACATCGTATTCGCGGTTGTTGCGAACGTTGTCCAGCTGGGTCTTATATTTGTCAATCGAAACACGTGCCTCCTCAATCTCATGTTTCTTGGTAGCGATACCGTTCTTCAGGTCGGCTATTTCCGCGTTTATCTTTTCTATACGGGTGGTCAGACCTGCCACTTCGTCCTCAAGGTCCTGCACTTCGAGCGGAAGCTCACCGCGCAAGGTCTTGATCTTGTCTATCTCAGAAAGCATAGTCTGCAACTGGTAGAGCGCTTTCAACTTCTCCTCCACCGTTAAATCCTGAGGATCTTTCTTTGTCTCTTTTGCCATAGTTCTTACAGGTATTTTATAGGATTTGTATTTATCTTAGTTATCTCTATCTCCAGTGACGGAAATTTCTCGGAGATGATGGTCGCCAACAACTCCTTCGTATACTGCTCGCTCTCGTAGTGTCCTATCTCAGCCACCAGCATACCTTTGTCATAGTCGAAGAACTCGTGGTACTTTATCTCACCGGTGATGAACACGTCGGCTCCTTGCCTCTGAGCATCCGGCAAAAGGAACGAACCCGCACCGCCGCAGAGAGCGACCTTCTGAATGAGCCGACCCGTCAGTTTGTTGTGACGCAGACACTCCACTTCGAACGTCTTCTTTATCCGTTTCAGGAACTCCAGCTCCGTCTCCGGCTCGTCCAACATGCCGATTACACCGCTGCCGGCCGTACTCTCCAACTCTTTGGGTTGCAGAATCTTCACGTCGTGCAGACCTATCTTCTCGGCAATCTTGTAGTTCACGCCGCCCGGGGCATTGTCCAGATTGGTGTGGGCCGAATAGATGACGATGTCGTTCTTGATGGCTTTCAGCGCGCAACGCTCAATGTAGGTCACTCCGCTGATATGCTTCAGACCATGGAAGAGCAACGGATGGTGCGAAACTATCAAGTTGAACCCCAAAGCGATAGCTTCGTCCACAACCGCTTCAGTAACGTCCAGACACAACAAAGCCCCTGTTGCTTCCACCTCTGTCAATCCTATTTGCAGTCCGGCATTGTCGAATCCGTCTTGCAATGGCAGGGGTGCGAACCTTTCAAGGGCATTCACAATCTCCTTTATTTTCACGATGTTCTTTGAACTATAATTCGGTGCAAAGATAGGGAATAGTTTTCATACTTTCGGTCGTTTTGCGGTTATTTATAGATTTTTTTCTCTACCATCACTTGTTTCAGACAGTCGTACTCGTCGAATGACTTGCGCGAAGCCAACGCGATGGTTATCATCAGCGACAGCATGGAGGCCGAAACGGTGATGACGATGATCATCAACTGATACTTGACAGCCACGTTTGGCGTGCTGCCTCCCAGTATCTGACCGATGATGGTCCCCGGCAACGCCACCAGGCCCATCACCGACATATTGGCGATGGCCGGACTGAAGGACTTGATGATAGCCTGCTTCACGAAAGGTGCAAGGGCCTCGAACCGTGTGGCTCCGTTGCCCAGCAGATAGTAGTAGAGTTGCTTCTCGCGCAAGAGTCCCGAGTAGAACGCATTCAGTGCCACCACGTTCACTGACAGCATGTTACCCATCAGAATGCCGAATATCGGGATGAAGTACTGTGCGCTGAACACATTGTCCAGTCGCAGGATGCACCCCAGCAGGTAGAGACCTATCAACACGGAGGCCGTGAGGAATCCCGTACTCACGGGAATCATCAGGATGGAACGTTTGAGCCGGGTTCGGGTGAGAGCTGTCTCGCTGGCGACCATCACCATGACGATGACCCACAGGGCATTGATCCACGGATTGTCGTAATAGAAAAGGTATTTCAGGTAGAGTCCTACAAAGAAAAGTTGTACGACCATACGCAGGGTACCGACGACGGTAGCCTTCACCAGTCCGGTCTTGAATTTCCACAAGAAATAAATAGGTATGGCCATCAACAGCAGGCCAACCCCCAAGTTCAAATAGCTTATGTCTATGGTATCCATCTGATTTTCTGTTTAATGTAACGTAAATGTCCGGTTGCACCCGGCGGCCAGTTCCTTGTCGTGCGACACCATGATGAGCGTCTGTCCCTGCTGGGCGCGGTGTTGGAAGAAGGAGAGCACCTTGTGCGCCGATTCCACGTCGAGCGCTGAGGTAGGCTCGTCGGCAATAAAGAGCGGCTTGTCGAGCAAGGCACTGACAGCCAACATGATGCGTTGTTTCTGTCCGCCGGAGATCTCTCCCACCCGCTTCTCATACAGTTCTTCTCTTAGGCCCAGCAGACGGAAGTTCTCAAACAGCCTCTCTTTCGAGAACACCGACGAGTGGTTGGCCTTCAGCTCAAAGGGCAACATCACCATCTCTTTCACCCATTCCGTGGGGAACGACAGTTCCTGTGGAATGTAGGTCACCAGGCGTCGAATCTTCTCGGTCGTCTGGGCCGTAAGGGTGATGCCGTCCACCTGTATGGTACCTTCGGCCAGGGGGACAAACCCCAGGATGGCCCTCAGCAAGGAGGTCTTTCCGCTCCCCGACTCGCCCGAGATGCAGACGGTCTCTCCCTTCTGCACGTGCAGCGAGAGGCCTTTGAACAATATTTTGTCGTTATATGTAATGCAAGCGTTGTCGATTCTTATCATGCTAATCGCCTTTTCTAATTGGCCGCTAAAGGTAGACATTTTTGTTTGGCCGTACAAGAAAAGTACAAAATACTGCTTCTTCGGGCACTAAACGTCGCCTTCTCACCCTTCGGAAATGCTACTATCATGCAAATATCTGTAAAAATTTAGTTGACACTGCGTAGAATATTCCACTAAGCTTGATGTTATGCGTGCGATTTAGATTATCTTTGTCCAATCAATTTGTTGTACTATAAGATTTACGAGCTATGATACTGAATGAAAGAGACATACGCCACGAGCATGTGCTTCAGGCGGCCCGTCAGATCATGACGGCCGCGCGCACAGCCCCCAAAGGGAAGGGAGTGGACATCATCGAAGTGGCTACCGTCACGGGCGACGAGATAAAGCTGTTGAGTGAGGAGATGAGAGCCATCAGCGCGGAGAACGGCATGAAGTTCTTCCTGCGCGACGCTGACAACATCCTTTCCGCCGAAGCCGTCATTATAATAGGTACGCGCGAGCAACCGCAAGGGCTCAACTGCGGCCATTGCGGATACAGCGTCTGCTCGGCCCGTCCGGCCGGTGTGCCTTGCGCCCTCAACTCCATCGACGTAGGCATCGCTGTCGGTTCGGCCTGTGCCACGGCTGCCGACCTGCGCATCGACACCCGGGTGATGTTCTCCGCCGGTCTGGCCGCCCAACGTCTGCAGTGGTTGCCCGACTGCCGCCAGGTGTTGGCCATCCCCCTGAGCGCCTCTTCCAAGAATCCCTTCTTCGACCGCAAACCTAAAGAAGAACAGAAATAACGCCTCTATGGGAATATTAGTCGGATTACCAAAGACAGGCGGACGGGAGCGCACCCTGCAACTCTCGTTCGGTTTCGAGATAGAGCAAACGGACACCTTCCTGCCAGCCGAGTGGCAAACGCAGAGCTTCATTCAGCTCACTTGGCCCCACGAGGGGACGGACTGGAACTATATGCTCGATGAGGTGGAGGCTTGCTACACACGCATCGCCCGCGAGATAGCCCGTCGGCAGAAGCTGCTGATAGTGAGCCCGCACCCCGACCGCGTGAAAGAGTCCTTGGAGAAGGTGGGCATCCAGATGAAGAATGTCCACTTCTTCCAATGCGACACCAACGACACCTGGGCGCGCGACCACGGGTTCATCACCATGAACACCAGTCAGGGGCTGCAGTTCCTCGACTTCTGTTTCAATGGCTGGGGCATGAAGTTCGCCGCCAACTACGACAATCAGATTAACGGGAAACTGTTCGACTCCGGCCTGTTGCATGGCGACTACCGCAACTGCATGGACTTTGTGCTCGAGGGTGGGTCCATCGAGAGCGACGGCCGTGGCACGTTGCTCACAACCTCCACCTGTCTGCTGGCCCCCAATCGCAACGACATCCTCGACCGCCCCGGCATAGAGTCGCGGCTGAAGCGGGTGTTCAACCTGCAGCGAATCCTCTGGCTCGACCATGGTTTCCTGGCCGGCGACGACACCGACAGCCATGTGGACACCCTCGCGCGCCTTTGCCCGCACGACACCATCGTCTACGTGCAGTGCACCAATACGCGCGACGAGCATTACGCCGAGCTACAGCTTATGGAGCAGCAACTGAAGGGGTTCACCACCCTCGACGGGAAGCCCTACCGCCTCCTCCCCTTGCCTATGCCCGACGCCATCTTCGAGAAGGGCGAACGTCTGCCCGCCACATACGCCAACTTCCTGATAATGAACAACACCGTACTCTACCCCACCTACAACCAATTCATTCACGACGCGGAGGCGAAGGCGGTGCTGGCACAGGCATTCCCCGGCTACGAGTTGGTGGGCATCGACTGCCGTGCCCTCATCAAGCAGCATGGGTCGCTCCATTGCATCACCATGCAATATCCCGCCGGGGCTTTGCAGGAGAACGATTGAAAACCACAATAAAACGAAGATACACTATGAGAGTTATTAAGATAGGACTTGTGCAACAGTCCAACGTGGAATCTGTGGAACAGAACAAACGTAAACTTGCCGCCAACATAGCCGAGGCCGCCCGCCGCGGCGCTCAGCTGATTGTGTTGCAGGAGTTGCACAACTCACTCTACTTTTGCCAGACGGAGGACACCGAGAAGTTCGACTTGGCCGAGCCTATTCCTGGTCCGTCCACGGCGTTCTATGCCGAGCTGGCCCGCGAGCATGGCGTGGTGCTTGTCACTTCCTTGTTCGAGAAGCGTGCCCCCGGCCTCTATCACAACACCGCCGTGGTGTTCGACTCCGACGGCAGCATGGCCGGCAAATACCGCAAGATGCACATCCCCGACGACCCCGCTTACTACGAGAAATTCTACTTCACCCCGGGCGACCTAGGCTTCAATCCTATCCAGACATCGATAGGCAAGCTGGGCGTGCAGGTCTGCTGGGACCAGTGGTACCCCGAAGGAGCCCGTCTGATGGCCCTCCGTGGAGCGGAACTCCTCATCTACCCTACCGCCATCGGTTGGGAGAGCACCGACACCCCCGAGGAGAAGGCTCGTCAATTGGGCGCTTGGGTCATCGCTCAGCGCGGCCATGCCGTGGCCAACGGCCTGCCTGTGGTAGCAGTCAATCGTGTGGGGCATGAGCCCGACCCGTCGGGACAGACTAACGGCATACAGTTCTGGGGCAACAGCTTCGTTGCCGGTCCGCAAGGCGAGATACTGGCCCAGGCAAGCAACACCGACGAGGAAATCCTGGTAGTGGACGTGGATATGGAGCGCTCCGAGAATGTCCGCCGTTGGTGGCCCTTCCTGCGCGACCGCCGCATCGATGAGTTCAGTGGACTGACCAAACGGTTCCTCGACTGAGTGCCTATACCTATATACAATAGTAGAGCCCCAGCTTTGTTAAGTCGGGGCTCTACTATTATATATAGGTATAGCTTGAGAATTATTTCTCAATAGGCTTCACTATCAGGTTCAGCTCATCCAGCTGCTTCTGCTCCAAAGCGGCAGGTGCGTCCAACATCACGTCGCGTCCACTGTTGTTCTTCGGGAATGCGATGCAGTCGCGGATGCTGTCGAGGCCGGCAAACAGACTCACCCAGCGGTCCAGACCATAGGCCAAACCTCCGTGAGGGGGTGCTCCGTACTTGAAGGCGTTCATCAGGAAGCCGAACTGCTCCTGCGCACGCTCAGGCGTGAAGCCCAGAATCTCGAACATCTTGGCCTGTAGCTTGGCATCGTGGATACGGATGGATCCGCCTCCTACCTCCACGCCGTTGACCACCATGTCGTAAGCGTCGGCACGCACAGCTGCCGGGTCGGTGTCCAGCAAGGGGATATCCTCGTCCTTCGGGTGTGTGAACGGATGGTGCATAGCCATCAAGCGGTTCTCCTCGTCGCTCCACTCGAACATCGGGAAGTCCACCACCCACAGGCAAGCGAACTTGTTCTTGTCGCGCAAGCCCAGCTGACGACCCATCTCCAGACGGAGTTCGCTCAGTTGCTTGCGGGTCTTCATGGCATCGTCGCCACTCAGTATCAGTATCAAGTCGCCCGGTTTGGCACCGAACGCACCCTTCATCTCCTGCAACACCTCTTGGCTGTAGAACTTGTCCACGCTCGACTTCACGTTGCCGTCGGCCTCGATGCGGGCGTATACCATACCCTTGGCACCAATCTGCGGTTTCTTCACGAACTCCGTCAGCTGGTCGAGCTGCTTGCGGGTGTAGGTCGCAGCGCCTTCGGCACAGATACCGCCGATGTAGGCAGCGTTGTCGAACACCGAGAATCCGTGTCCCTTCAGGATGTCCATCAGCTCCACGAACTTCATGCCGAAGCGGAGGTCAGGCTTGTCGCTGCCATAGTACTTCATGGCGTCGCTCCACGGCATCCGCTGGAACGGCTCTGTCAGCTCCACCCCTCTCAGTTCCTTGAACAGGTGCTTGGCCATACCCTCAAACATGTTGATGATGTCCTCCTGCTCCACGAAACTCATCTCGCAGTCAATCTGTGTGAACTCCGGCTGACGGTCGGCGCGCAGGTCCTCGTCGCGGAAGCACTTCACTATCTGGAAGTATCTGTCGAAGCCTGACACCATCAGCAACTGCTTCAATGTCTGCGGCGACTGCGGCAAGGCATAGAACTGTCCCGGATTCATGCGCGAAGGCACCACGAAGTCGCGTGCACCTTCCGGCGTGGAACCTACCAACATCGGCGTCTCCACCTCCAGGAATCCCTTGCTGTCGAGGTAACGGCGCACCTCCATCGTCATGCGGTGGCGCAGCTCCAGATTCTTGCGCACGCAGCTACGGCGCAAGTCCAGGTAGCGGAACTTCATACGGATGTCGTCGCCACCATCGGTGTTGTCCTCTATGGTGAAGGGCGGTGTGATGGCTGTGTTGAGCACATTAAGCTGGCTCACAATGATTTCAATGTCGCCCGTAGGCAGATTAGGATTCTTGTTCGAGCGCTCGTTCACGCTACCCGTAACCTGAATCACATATTCGCGTCCCAAATGGTTCGCTTGGTCGCAGAGGTCGGCGTTCACCTCTTCGTTGAACACCAACTGGGTGATGCCGTAGCGGTCGCGCAGGTCGACGAAGGTCATGCCTCCCATCTTGCGCGAGCGTTGCACCCAACCGGACAGCGTCACGGTCTTGCCTGCATCGGAGAGCCTCAGTTCTCCACACGTATTCGTTCTGAACATACTCTATGTTTTTGTTTATTCTTTAGTTGCTTCTAATAAGTTTTGCAAAAGTAGAAAAAAAAGTCTCTATATAAATAGGTAGTTCAATAAAAGTTTTCGATTACCTTTGTTCCGGCTATAACAAACTGAACTACTAATACCCTAAAACTACCTATCATGGAAAAGGTTATTTTGAATAATGGAGTGGAGATGCCCCAGCTGGGCTATGGTGTCTACCAAGTGACACCTGAGGAGTGCGAACATTGTGTGGGCGAAGCGCTTAGCGTGGGCTACCGCATGATCGACACCGCACAGATCTATCATAACGAGGAGGGCGTGGGCCAGGCCTGGAAGAAGAGCGGCATCCCCCGCGACCAGCTCTTCCTGGTGACGAAGGTGTGGCTCAGCAACTATGGCGACGGGCAGACCATGAAGTCCATCGACCAGAGCCTGCGCAAGCTGCAGACCGACTACATCGACCTGATGTTGCTCCACCAGCCCTTCTGCGACCGCTACGGTGCCTACCGCGATTTGCAACGAGCCCTCGAGGCCGGCAAGGTGCGTGCCATCGGCGTGAGCAACTTCTACCCCGACCACCTCATCGACTTGGCTACCAACATGGATGTCGCTCCTATGGTGAACCAGGTGGAGATGCACGTCTTTCAGCAACGCCGTGAGGTGCGCCGCTTCATGGCGGAATATGGCACCCGCGCCATGGCCTGGGCCCCTCTCGCCCGTGGCCGCAACGGACTCTTCACCAACCCGACGTTGACGGACATTGCCCGCAAGCATGGCAAGACCGCCGCCCAAGTGGCCTTGCGTTGGCTGATACAGACCGGCGTCATCGTCATCCCCAAGAGCACTCACAGAGAGCGTATGATAGAGAACTTGGACATCTTCGACTTCCGTCTCACCGACACCGAGATGGCTGCCATCGATGCTTTGGACACCAACACTACCCTCTTCACCGACCACCACGACGGCAACGGCACCAAGCATTACATGTCGCAGATCTTCGATGTGGAGCCTGCCAAGTGAGCGGCACCCCACTCTATCTGAAAGAACATGCCACCGGAACGACCCACATCAGTCGCTTCGGTGGCATGTTCATTATAGGTGTCGTCTAAGCGCCAGTCTCTGGAAGCTCTATAGCAGGGATAATGCAGTCGTTCGGGTTCGCCATGTGGTCCTTCTGGAAAAACATGACGTAGTAAATCGGCATGTAAGTAATGCCCTCGTCCACAAACACCCGCTGTTCGTTGCTTAGCACAATTGCCTCTTTAATATGGTACTCAGGCGTTGACAGGAATTTGTCCAATGCGCTGTGCTCGGTGTAATCCTTACCGGACTTTATTTCCAAGGGCAAGACGGAGAGGTTTCCATAATCATCAATCAAGTAATCGACTTCGCCCTTTTGCTTATTGTCGTAGTAATGCAACGAGTAACCATGGGCATGGAGTTCCTGAGCCACAACAGATTCGTACACGGATCCCAAGTTCACGCTTCGTACATCTTGTAGGACCGCATTGATGTTCATCCCGTAGAGAAGACAGGTAAGCAGGCCCACGTCATTTAGGTAAAGCTTCAGTAGATTCTTGTTCTCAGACTCGGCAAGAGGAAACGAAGGGTTGCTGATCGCTTGCACAGCCAAGGCGACGCCGGAGTTTGTCAGATATTCAAACTCTTCCGCATAATCACTGAACTGGCGATGAGCCGCGGATTTCTCAATATCCTTCACGACAATCCTCTTCTTCTTGTTTTCCATATTGGAAGCAATCATGTCGTAGATTTTGCGTATCACCAGTTTCCTTTCCCCGTCATATTGAGAAGCATCTATCTTGTAAAGTTCGTGAATGTCCCGTTGCACTCTACGCACTTGCGTCATGTTGCGGTTCTCAAGGAACTTGTTGATAGCCTCCGGCATTCCACCCACAAGCAGATAAATCTTAAACTGCTGAAGCATATACCGATGCATCGAGTCCTCCAACGCCTCCCTAGCTACGAACTTTCTTTTAATTCCCTCTACCGTTTCCCGTCCGCACCCCATAGCCCACAGGAACTCTTCAAAATCCAGGGGATACATTTGTTCTATTGAGATGCTGCCTATTGGGACGGACGGTGTTTGGCTCAGAGCCACACCGAGTTGCGATCCGCTGGCTATGTAACGATACTTGGCGTCCTCGTTCAGAAACTTCAGCATCGTCATCAGGTGAGGATAACTTTGAATCTCATCCAGAAAGATGAGTGTGTCGTTCCTCGTCCCCAAGTTATCTCCAGCGATAGCACCCAACTGCAGATAAAAGTCCTCCTTACTCTTCACTTGCTCGAAGATGCCAATGCTTTCTTGGTCCGCCTTTAGGTTTATCTCCACAAAGTGTTTGAATAAACGCCTCCCTACATACCTGATGATGTAGGACTTCCCTATCTGCCTTGCTCCATTGACAAGCAGAATCTTCCTGGGCTCATGGAGCAGGAATTCTTCCAAATAGTGTGCGAATTTACGTTGTAGCATACGTCAAGTTTTATTCTTTGCAAAGGTATTAACTATTAACGACTTATGCAAGTGCCGAGGAATTATTCCATAAAATAAGTACCCTAAATGAGGAATTATTCCATGAAAACAGCCTTCTAAAAGAGGAATTATTCCATGAAAACACCCCCGAAAAAGAGGAATTATTCCGCCGCCTCTCATATCAGTCGCCACGTCGTAGCTAAGCGTTAAGCATTGCTTTCCGTAAGGAGTCTTACGCTTTCCGAACTGCGGACGGGGTACGATGAATTGCCCGCGTCAAGACAATCGTTCGTGTGGGAAAATACAATCGATTGTATAAGCCAAAACAATCGATTGTATTTGCCAAAACAATGTAATTGTTTTGGCCCAAACGAAGCATTGTATTTTCCGCAGCGTTATAGTGGGTGAAAGCCCCTATTACCCAAGCTCATACCCCGACCTATCTAAGCGCATAGCCGTGCGACCATAAGTTGCCAACATGCGGTTCCTTACGGAACATGAAAAGGCATTGCACGGCAAGACCTATTGCAGGAAGCGTTGTATCACCCGATGCCAATAGTCCCAGGAATATCCAGCGGACGGATGATACACCACCATCGCCTTCACCCGCTTGCCGCCGCGCAAGGTGTAAGTGCCCGTGGCATTCGGACAGCCATCCGCTACGATGTCCTCCCCGCCTGTCCATCGTTCACTCGGCAGGTTATTCCAAAGCCTCTTGCCCCATACGATGACGTACTCCGGCAGGTATTTCTCGAACGTCTCGAACAGCGCATCCGCTGCCCGCCGATATTGTTCGGCCGTTCCGGCCCGGCGCGATTCGTCCATTGCCACCTGCAGGTAGTTGTAGAAGAGGATGGAGTTCCAGATCCGTTCCGTCTCGTCGCTGTCCGTCTCATGTCCCACGAGCGAACGCTCGAACTTCAGATAAGTATTCATCCACAGTCCCCCTTCTTTGTTGAGATAGGTCCGCACGACGTTGGTGGTAAAGTTCATACACTCCCGGTGCAGACTGCAATTACCGCAGTCCGCGCACTCCTCGCCACAGTAATGGCTCTCACCCAGCACCATGATGCGTTTGCCGAACAGCCCTTCGCCGTAGTGTTTGCCGACGAAGGGCTGGAAGAAGATGTTGCTCATAGTCAATCCCTATTTCTTTTTAAACGGAGATGTTATCCATTCCTTCAGCAGATATAGCTCAATAGGATACCCGCTTGTATTCGTGCTTCCGCACTTCGGGCACTTTATAGGCATAGAAGCCGCTGTTGCATTGAGCTCTACGTCCGCTCCCATAAACTTGTGCCCGCAATCCCGGCACTTGCATCTCAAATATCCTCTAATCATAATCTTGAGTTTTTAATGTTTCATGAAGCAAAGGTAGCAGCCTTGTGTGACAAGGGCTGACATGATTCAAAGCTTTTTCAAATTTACTTTGGCTCCATTTCAATATAGTAGTCTCCTTTACCAATCTTAATCTTGTACCCTTTGGAAATGGCGAATACACCGGCACCAAGTATTATTGCCAAATCGGTGGTTGTAAGCGTGACAGTTCCTATAGTTAGACCCATGGCAGTTGCTCCTGCGGCACTTCCTGCCAACGATGCACCGCCTGTAAAGGGAGCTGCTAGAATGCCCCCCAAGACAGCCAAGCCACCACCTACCATGGCAGCTTTACCAATTTTCTTCCTTGAACGAATTTTGTTTGCGAGAGTTTTTGCGTAAGGACCTTCCACTCTAATGGACGTGCCTTTATTGTTCTTTAGCGCTCGTTCCAACTCTTCTTTTGTTCTTACTGTAAGCATATTATATATCAAATGTACTATGATTCTCTATTGCCTTTTGAACGCCTTTTATATCCGCCAGAGCTTTGAACGGACTAGAGGTCGCCAAATTTGTTATAGCATTCAAAGATACGGCTAAAGCTTGCACATCGCCAGTTGCAAGACATTTATCAACTATCTCAAATTCCTTTGCAAACAACATACGTCTCTCATCAAATGACTTGTCTAGATAATCTTGCAAAAGCATCCTTATAGAATCTATCTGATGTATAGCCACTTGAGCATTCGCTCTAATTGCGCAGCGTTTTGTTTTTTGTTCCTCACAAAACTTAGCGACCTCCGCCGATTTATCAACATAGAACCCTTATTTAACAGATAACGTCACTCGACGATACTCGCTCTTGTCTGAGTATTTAAATTCATTGAAGCGAGATTTACCATACCACTTCACCTCAATTTGTTCCTCAGGGACACCTGCTTGAACGAGAACGTCTTTCACAACTTCAGCACGAGATTCCGACAGTCTGTCATTCAAAGAGATTCCACCAAGGTCACAAGTATAGCCTTCTACCAACAACTTTGCTTCTTTATTGGTTTTGTTAAAAGCAGATGCAAACTCTTTAACCAAAGCCTCTCCTTCACCAATGAAGTGACTGTTGTTAAACTCAAATAGAGTTCTTACTGTAGGTATCACAAGTTGCCTTGCATCGCCATTGTTGACCGACGCAACATTCTTATCAAGCTCGTGTTTGAAATCGGCCAAATTTGAGATAGGATTTTGAGTTGATACAGACGAACTAGCAGCTGTCGTTGTGGCCAGATCTATACTCACCTTGTTGGTGTCTACAGACAATGACATTGAGTCCATGACTTCTCCAACACCCCTGAAGCCTTCACCCGTTCGTGGCGAGTTACCGAAAACAAGCCAAGAACCGATTATAGCCGCAACAATTACAATAAGAGCGATACCTGTGTAAATGCGCTTCTTCGTTTTCTTTGAACACTCAGTACAAACAAATCCATTCGACGTTTGTACCCCTTCTGTTGATGGCACATGTT
>CAVFUK010000143.1:0-14469 GCA_963625535.1 Anaerovoracaceae bacterium
GACGGCCGAGCATCTTCGACGTGGCCGACACTGTGGCGATGCGCCATAAGACGGGATTTGGCGAAGAGAAATTAGACGAAGGGCATAAAAAAAGTGCCCAACCCAATGAGGCAGCACTTAAGCACTTAGAGCCTATTGATGTTGGACACGATGCAAAGGTAATGCAAAAGCGCGAGAATGCAAAGAAAATGCTTGCAGAAGTTGCGGAAGCGTACAAAAATACGACAGAGACAAAGGGTTTCTTGTCTGATTTGTGTAATGCACTTCGTCTGACGCGAGGACTTACAGGCAGCGGGTACGGCTCTTTCGCGACGCCCGACGGAAAGGTATTTACGATAAGAGTGAGCAATCATAACGTCAACACGTCGCGTATTGGAGACGAACCTATGGAGAGTATTGTCATCAAGACGAAACGTAAGCCCAGTAGGTTTAAGCCGCAAGCGGGGAAGACGGCAAATGAATATGTATATTTCAAGGAAGACATACGTAACGCACCTGCAGGCACATTGAGTAAAATCGCAGAGAGTATTTCCGAACTTCTCGATACGGGAGAATATCAAGACAAGACTGGTCTTGCCAAGCATAACCCAAGCCCGGAGGTTGCCTCAGACAATGACGTGATGTTCCGTGACGGCGACGACAGGGAGTATGAGAAGGCTATGGCTCGGGATACCTACGAGCGTCGTGTTGCCCGTGGCATGTACCAGACGCAGGAGGCTTTGCAGGACTCCATGCTTGGACTGAAGGAGGCTATGGAGGCTGTGATGAAAGCCGAGGGTAAGAAAATGCACATTGAGGAGATTGCAGACAACGAGAATCCGTATACCGGAGAGAATGCTTTGTCGAGTAAAAACCAAGCGGATGCGGCAGAGTTCGCAAGGATTGCTTTCAAGCCGCTGCTACAGGAGGTGTCGAAGCTGGCGAAGACCGCAGATGAGCGTGCCGCGCTTACCGACTACATGATGGCGAAGCACGGCCTGGAGCGTAACGATGTCATGGCACGGCGTGATGCAGCGAAGAAGGCCAACGCCCTGTTTGGTGCCGACATCCGCAAGGCAGAGTATGCCGTGAACAAAGACCCGCTTGACCAAGATGCTGCAGACGCACTTGACGACCTACGCCAGCGCAGGGACGACAAGGAGGAGGAGCTGTACCTCAGCAACCGCGGACGCGACTACGCTGGTTTGACTGCACTGACGAAGACCGACAATGTGGTGGACGCAGAGGCAGAGGCACAGAAAATGGTGGCTTCCTACGAGGCTGCGCATGACACCACAGAGCTGTGGGCCAAGACGAAGGCCGTTACTGAAGCAACCCTTACGAAGTCGTATGCAAGCGGAATGATAGACAGAGACACCTACAACGACATCAAGGGCATGTACCAGAACTACATACCGTTGAGAGGCTTTGACGAGAAGACCAGTGACGAAGTGTATGCATATCTGAACGACCGCAAGAGCGCCTTCAGTGCGCCTATAAAGACCGCCAAGGGGCGTAAGAGCAAGGCCGATGATCCGTTTGCAAACATGGAGGCACAGGCCGATAGCGCCATCATGCAGGGTAACAGGAACGTGCTTGTGAAGCAGCGGTTCCTGAACTTTGCACTGGCACACCCGAGTGACCTTGTGAGCGTGAGCGACCTGTGGTTGCGCTACGATGATGTGGCCGACGAGTGGAAGCCGTTGCATACCGGTGATATTGCTGGCACGGAGAAGCTCGAGGCAGGCGACAGTCCGGCAGAGGTGGAGCGCAAGATGCAGGACTTTGAAGCCGCCGTGGAGCAGTTGTCGAAGAGCGACCCCAAGCACTTCGTGAAGCAGAAGGAGCGTCCCGACATCCCCTACAGGGTGATAGACACCAGCAAGGAGCGTGAGCACCAGGTGATAGTGAAGCGCAACGGCAAGGACTATGTGCTGACCATCAACGGCAACCCGAGAGCAGCGCAGGCGCTGAACGGACAGACCAACCCGGACAATAATACTAAAGGTCTCGCAGGCTGGTTCGAACGCGGTGGAGAATGGGCCAACCGTCAGTTGAGTGCGCTCTACACCACCCGTAATCCCGACTTCATCGTAAGTAACTTCATAAGAGACGCATTGTATGCCAACACCATGACATGGATAAAGGAAAGCCCCGGCTATGCCTGGCGCTACAACCGTAACTTTGCGAAGGTGAACCCGGCGAAGATGAAGATATTGTTTGCACGTCTGCGCAATGGAGAGCTCGACATGAACGACGAGACCGACAAGCTGTTCTACCAGTTCATAATGAATGGCGGTGAGACGGGCTACACCAATCTGCGTGACATCGAAAAGCGCAAGAACGACATCAAGCGCGAGCTGAAGAAGAACAACGGTCAGTTACCAGTGGGCAAGGCGTGGGACTTGTTGGGCGAACGCTTCGACGAGTACAACAGAGCCGTGGAGAACTGTGCAAGGTTCGCTGCCTTCATCACCTCCCGTCAGATGGGCCGTTCTGTAGGCCGTGCCATCTGGGATGCGAAGGAGATAAGCGTGAACTTCAACAAGAAGGGCAGCGGTTCTAAGTTCATCGACGCACAAGGTCAGACGAAAGGTGGAAAATGGGCTGCACGCTTGTCGGGTGCAGGCAGAGCCGGATATGTGTTCTGGAGCGCTGCAGTGCAGGGAACCTGGAACTTCGGCAAAGCTGTATCGCGTAACCCGAAGAAGGCGCTGACTGGTGTAGCGGCGATACTCCTGCTTGGCGCAATCAATGCAGCCCTCAACAGTGACGATGACGACGACACGAAGAATAGCTACTTCAATCTGCCCGAGTATGTAAGAAGAAGTAACATCGTGTTCCGCATGCCGTGGATGAAGGAGTCATGGATAAGCATCCCTCTGCCAGTTGAATACAGGAGCATCTACGGTATGGGAGAGCTGATGGCAAGCGCATTGAGTGGCAAGGAGCACATGACCGGCGGAGAGTTAGCGAACGCCATTGCCGGGCAGGCGAGTCAGATGTTGCCGATAGACATGTTGGAAGGCGGTGGCGGTTGGATGCCATTTGTTCCGAGTGCCGCGAAGCCGGTGGCGGAAGTCATTGCGAACAAGTCGTGGACGGGCATGCCTATCTACAAGAAGAATGACTGGAACAAGGACGACCCCGAATGGACTAAGGCCTTCAAGAACGCCAACGGGCTGTTGGTAGGTGCAAGCAAGTGGCTGAACGAAGTGACCGGTGGCGACCGGTACACGACAGGAATGATAGACATCAATCCGTCGATGGTGGAGTATCTGCTTACCGGTTATTTCGGAGGTGTGGCGAACACTGTGAACAGAATGGTGAAGATGGGCGAGACCATGATAGGCGAGCGCGAGTATGACCCGAAGAGCTTCCTCATCCTGAACCGACTGGTGAAGAACGGTGATGAGCGCACCGAGTCACGCGCATTGAACAACGAGTACTACAGGCTGAGAGACGAGCATGACAAAATCAGCAAGCGGCTGCGGCGCTACGAGAACGACACCGACGACGGCGTGTTCGACTATGCGGAGAAGATTTCGGAGCTGAACAACAGCCCTGAGTACAAGCGCATGGAGATATTCGAGGAGTATGGTCCCGACATCGACGCCATCAAGAAGGAGCTGGATGATGTCACCCTGAGTGATGCCGAGCGTAAGGAGCTGGAGCAGGAACGTACAGAACTGATGCGCGAGTTGATAGATGCAGTGAACGAAAGTCGCAAGGAACAATAGTTAAACGGAAGGTGGCGGTGTGAAGTATTATCTTCGCACCGTCCCTACAATAAAAGGAGAATATGGCAACAAAGAAACTACATAAGGCAAGCCGTGTGATGCCGCAGGAAGGCCTGGACAGCGTGAAGCACGCCCGCAAGTCGCTGGGCGAGAGCCGTGCCTTTGAAGTGTTGTGGCAAGCCCAGCAGTACTGGCTCGCCATGGAGACGTTCCGCAGAGACCGCGAGCGCAACAAGAACTACACCTACGGCAGGCAGTGGGAAGACTACGTTTGCGTTGACGGCAAGACGATGAAGGAAGAAGAGCTCATCAGGAAGCAGGGCAACGTGCCGTTGAAGAACAACCTCATCAGACGTATGGTGCAGGCCGTGCTGGGCGTGTACCGCAGTCAGGCGAAGGAGCCGACCTGCACGGCACGTGACCGTGACGAGCAGCGCTATGGCGAGACCATGAGCACCGTTCTGCAATGCAACATGCAACTCAACCGCATGACGGAGATAAATGCCCGGTGCATGGAAGAGTTTTTGATTTCCGGCTTCGTGGTGCAGAGGAAGTGGTTTGGCTGGCGAGAGAACAAGCTTGACTGTTGGACGGACTATGTGCAGCCTAACAATTTCTTCATCGACAACAACATGCGCGATTTCCGTGGCTGGGACTGTTCGTGCGTGGGCGAGATACACGACATCTCGTTTGAGGAGCTGTGCACCCGTTTTGCGAAGGGCAAGGCTGACTACGACAAGCTGGCGGAGATATACAAGTATGCCCAGGACAGAACCTATCTGCGTGCCGCATACAACGACTTCGGTTATCCGTTGCAGGACACCTACGACTTCCTCGTACCCTATGATGCCACCCGTTGCAGGGTGATAGAGGTATGGCGCAAGGAGAGCAAGCCCCGCATCCGTTGCCATGACGTGAACAACGGTGACGTGTTCAAGGTAGATATAGAGGACTTCCAGGAGCTTGTCGTTGACGAGAACAACAAGCGCAAGGCCCAGGCCGCAGAGGTAGGCATGGATGAGGCGGACGTGCCGTTGATACGCTACGAGTGGTTCATGGACTCGTACTGGTATTACTACATGCTCACCCCATTTGGTGACATCCTGGAGGAAGGCGAGACTCCCTACGAGCACAAGAGCCACCCCTACGTGTTCAAAGCCTATCCGTTCATCGACGGCGAGGTGCATTCCTTCGTGAGCAATGTCATCGACCAGCAGCGATACACCAACCGCCTTATCACGATGTACGACTGGATCATGCGTGCGAGCGCCAAAGGAGTGCTCCTGTTCCCCGAAGAGTGTCTGCCGAAGGGCATGAGCATGGAAGACGTGGCCGACGAGTGGGCGCGCTTCAACGGTGTAATCATGATACGTCAGCCGAAGACCGGCACCGCCCTGCCCCAGCAGATAGCGAACAACTGCACTCAGATAGGCATCTCGGAGTTGCTGAACATGCAGTTGAAGTTTTTTGAGGACATCAGCGGCGTGAACGGCGCTTTGCAGGGCAAGCCCGGCTACAGCGGCATGTCAGCGAGCCTGTATAACCAGCAGGCACAGAACGCCACCACATCGTTGCTCGACCTTCTCGACACGTTCAGTTCGTTCATCCGTGAAGGTGCTTACAAGGACGTGAAGAACATCCAGCAGTACTACGACACGCCGCGAGTGTTCAATATCGCTGGCAAGAACTCCACCATCGTGGAGTATGACCCGAAGAAGATACGCGACGTGGAGTTTGACCTGAGCATTGTGGAGAGCACGTCAACGCCGGCCTTCAGGACGATGGCCAACGAGTGGCTTATGCAGTTGTGGCAGGCGAAGGCTATCAGTGTGGAGCAGTTGTTGGAGCACAGTGACTTCCCGTTTGCCGACGAGCTTCTTCAGAGCATCAAGTCGCAGCGCGAGCAGTTGGAGAAAGGCGGTGTGCCCGAAGGTTTGTCGCCCGAGCTTGCCCAACAGGTGCAGCAGGGCGCAAACATGCAGGCGGTGAACCAAGCACAACAAATGCTACAGTAAGAAGACCCCTACCCAGCCCTCCCCCGAGGGAGGGTGATAAATGTGTTTTTATTCTGTGGAGCGAAGAATTCTCTTCGCTCTTTTTCTTTTTTTAGAATGATGCTTCGGAGACTGGGCGCCGGTCTTTCTTTAGCGTCCGGTTGGTGATGGGGATTATTTCCGGCATATCCATTTCATTGAAACAGATGTGCAGTCCTATGGCACGCGTCATGAGCAGGTCGTCGTGCTTGCCGACGATGGCCCCGTAGGCACCGTTCTGCTTGCGTTCATAGGTGAGATATTCATCGAGGCAGCGCTTGTCCCGTTCGATATACAGATGGTCACGCACGACCTTGATAAGAGAGGATATAATCATCGGTTTGGTGGCTACGTTGGTGTGGAAGCCGTACTTACGTGGCAGTCCTTCACGTATCTCGTCCTCCGACTGCTTGCGCGCATACAGGTTGGGGTAGATGCCGGAAATCTGGTTGAGGATATACTGCGACTGGTCGCCCCCTTCAATCTGCCTTTCGCGGTCGTGTGTCTCCAGTGTGTTGCTCTCGATGACCAGGAGCGAGTCATTGTAGTAAGCCGCAATCTGTGCCGCACGCCATGCCAGGCGGTCGATGTCACAGTGTCCGTACCATTGTGCCACCACCGACGGCGGTTCACTGCCGTCAATCATCGCCATACGGTCGAAGACCACGATGACCGACCAGTCCGCCTTGTTGGAGCGTCCACCGACATCGACAACAGTAAGATAGCGGTTCTCCACCTCGCAGTCGTCATACCTCTCCGGTTTCTCCCAGATGGCCAGCGAGCCCTGTCGGTCTTCGCAGAAGTGGAGGTTCTCCAGCGCTTCCTCGCCTTCGTCCCCGTTGGCGTACACCTCGCCGATGAAACGCGGTTCCCGGCACGCTGGCTTAAAGCGTTTCACCAGATACTTGTCGAAGACCATGGAGCCCGAGTGCACGAACGCCTCCGTGTCGTCCGACGGATATTCCGACGCCATGACGGCAAAGTCGTTCTTACCGGCACGTTCATAGACATACCAGTGGATAGCCTCCAGCGACGCCCCTTTCTCCCATAGCGACCACAGGTAACGTCCGCTCTCCTCACGGTTGGATGGTGCGTAGGCATTGTTGCGGTTGCGGTATAGATTCTCCGCGAACGCACGCAGTTCGGCGGAAGAATCGAACGGCAGAGAATAATGCTCAATCTGAAACCAGGCGATGAAGAGCGCCTCGTATTGCGACTTCACCGTAGGGTCAGCCGCCGCCGTGTATTCAGTATGGAAGAAGTTGCCCGTGCCGTTGGCCGTGGATTCCATGACAATCATCGTGTACGGCTTTGCCAGGATACCCGAGCATGCCGAGCGCACGATGTCCTCCGGTGACTTGCCGTCCGTCTTCTGCCACAAGCCCACCTCCGAGAGATGCACCAGCGAGTAAGCGCCGCCACGGCATCCGTTAGGACGCTCTGCCGTTCCCACCTTGATTTTGCAGTTACGTTGCGGCACGCGGTGCGTAGAGCCAGACTTGCCGACCCCTTCCATCTTCGTTTCGTTCTCGTCGTATTTCTCGCCCATCGCATGCAGGAACTCGACCGGGTACTGTTGAATCATCCTGTCGAACATATCCTTGATTTCGTCCGATGCCGTACCCTGGTGTGCTATGATGAGCGAGTTGAGGCCTTTCTTGTGCAGGAACTGTAGCCATGCCATGTAAAGCTGTGTAGTGGTGGAGCCACCCCACTGGCGGGCCTTCAGCAGGATGAGACGGATAGGCAGTCCCGCCTTGCGCTTCTCCTCGAACTTTGAGACGAGGATACGCTGGGGATAGTAGAGGCGGAACAGCACATCCTTGCCCGCGTCCTTGTTGTGTATGTAGACCAGTGTAGCCGCCCAGAACGGGAAGTCGTGCTTGTAGCGCAGTCGTATGAATGTGCGTGACACCTTCGTGCGGTCAATGTCATTAGGCTCCACACCCAGCACCGATGACAGGAACTTGTCGATGGAGCCCGCCTTCACCAGTTTGTCGACGAATGGTATCTGCATCATCTCCTCCGGTATCCACTGCACCGGAATGGCGAAGTCAGAGACAGACACCCGCACCCGATTGCCGATGGACCCTTCCCCCGTGACCGGGTCGAAGTGCGCATACATCACCTCATTGCGCCGGTCATTTTCCTTCAACAACCCTGCAATCTCTGTATCTGTCGTATTGTTTGTCATACCATCCATTCTTGATGCGGTATATAAATTCCCCTACGGTGCGTGCCGTGAGGTAGAACTTCGGCGCCGGTTGGTTCACTATCTTGGTAGCCAGCTCGTAGGTAGACTTTTCCGGGTACTGTTCGCGCATGACCGTGTACCGTCGGTATATCTCCTCGAACATCTCCCGTTTGTTGTCGCGCATGCGCAGGAGCGGTTTGCCCGCCTCCATAGCCGAGATGACGATAGCCGCCCTTTCCTCGCTGACCCAGAAGCGCGATGCCGGAGACTGCGCCACCAGTTCGAAGATGGCAGGCATGACGATGAATGTGGCCGAAGCCAGCTTTTCGTGGTAGGCCCGCAGAAGGTCCCTGTTGCGCTCGTGCGTGAACTCCAATATACTGCCGAAGTGTTTCATATAAATTTAAGATTTAGCCATATACAAAGATACTCAATTTGTCTCGCAATAGTTAAAAGTGTAACCGCGTCACGTCACATTATTTTTGCAAGTGATTAATTACAACCATAAGATTTTTGCAGAAGATGGCTGAAAACACTGGAGTTAAGAGCAGACGCGACCAACATCTGGAACGTCTGCGGAAGAAATATCCCGACAAGAAGTTCGAGGATGACGAGGAAATCTACGGTCAGATTTCCGACGATTACGACCAATACGAGCACGAGCTGGAAGGCTACAAGAAGGATGAGAAATCGTTGTCCGACATGTTTGGCGCTGACCCCCGCAGTGCCCAGTTCCTTGCCGACATGCACAACGGCCAGGACCCTGTGCTCGGTCTTGTGCGTCGTTTCGGCGTAGACATCAGGGGCGTGCTGGACGACCCCGAGAAGCAGGAGAAGATAGCCGAGGCCAACAAAGAGTATGTGGAGCGCGTAGCCAAGTCCAAGCAGTTGGACGAGGAATACGAGAAAAATATGGACGAGACCCTCGAGACCCTGCGCCAGTTCCAGCAGGAGCGCGGTATGACCGACGAGCAGATAGACGAGGTGGCGGCAGCCATGCTCGGCGTAGTACGTGACGGTGTGATGGGCAAGTTCTCCAAGGAGACCCTGGCAATGTTCGTGAACGCCATCAACCATGATGCCGACGTAGCCAATGCCAGCGAGGAAGGCCGTGTGGCAGGACGCAATGACAAGATTGTGGAAGGTCTGCGCAAGTCAGAGAAGGGCGACGGCACATCACCGTTGAACGGAAAGAACGGCAACAATCCGAGCCAGCGTAAGGCATCACAGAGCATCTTCGACCTTGCAAGCGAGGCTATGTAAGTGAAGAGGGAAGAGGGAAGCGCGAAGAATTTATGACTGGTGAAGTGATAAAGTTCCCACCCGAAGGCAAGCGCCTAACGCCGACCACCGGCACGGCAGGTCTGAAGACCCAGGTGCCCGGTGCGATGGCATCAGTAAGTAATCTCGCGAGTGCGACAGGCGGTATAGCCCCCGGCAATCTCGTACAGACCGACAGTAAATAACATTATTAACATTAAATTCTTTAAATCATGGACGGAGAAACCGTAAATGTAAGTGGTAGCGTAACTACCACCCCCGCTCCTGGAACAGCAGGAGTGGAAAGCCAAGTGCCGGGTGCAGCCACGACCGTCAGCGGAGTAGCTTCCGCTACCGGTGGAGTAGGTCCGGGTAACCTTGTGCAGAGTGACCTCGACAACGAGCTCTACAAGTTTAAGAGTGACGACACCCCTCTTATGCAGTTGATGCTTAAGGCAAGGAAGGTGAAAGTCAACTCCCCAGAGGTGGAGCACTACATGATTGACGAGCCTCGCTCCAGTGTGACAACCACAACCGCAGTTGCTGAAGGCACTGCAAAGCAGTTCATCCTGCCCCTCGTTGCCAACGATGCAGACATTCCACGTCCTTACGGCACATTGCTCGTGAAGGGAGTGGACGGTTATGCAGAGGACGGCAAGACCGTGACCCCAGGCAAGGACCTCATGCTCTTTGTCACCGGTCAGGACCCCACCACGAACAATCCTATCGTGCGTGCGGTGAACGGTCCGAAGACCAACAGCACCGACGAGTATTGCACCACTCCTGCCATCCCTGCAGGTTCGACACTCATCATCCTGTCGAACGCCCTGTACGAGACGCAGAAGAAGGTAGACCCCGACCTCATCGTGCCTCAGGGTACAACCGTGTACCTGCAGAAGCGTGGTATGAACCAGATTGTGTCTGACTACTACGAGGCACAGAAGAAGAAGATACCTTTCGGCAAGGCAGTCATCGCCGAGGCCGCCATCACCAACTTCAAGGTACGTGGCAACCGCACGCTGTATGCAGGCCGTAAGGGTAAGATGACAGTCCAGACGCCGGAGGTTGGTGCTCAGACTATCTACTTCACCGAAGGTGTACGTTATCAGGTGAAGAAGGAGCTGAACCACACCGGCAAGTGGACCATCGAGGAAATCATCGCTTTGGCGAAGATGACCTTCACCGGAGAGGACGTGCCAAAGAGCGTTATCGCCCTTGCAGGAAAGAACTTCCTGGAGAACATCCAGTGCATCGACTACTCGAAGCACCCGGAGATTCAGATTTCCACCAAGACCAATCCTACAGGCTGGGTAGTGACCAACTTCCACACCGTATTCGGTGACATCGAGTTCAAGCATGACCCGACCCTCGACCGTCTGAAGTGGAGCAACTCCGCATTCATCGTAGCCCCTGACCGTCTTGTGCACTACCAGTACAGTGCAGAGCACAGCTCAAAGGACCGCGTAGAAGGCGAGGAGGCAACACGCGAGGCAATCCTTGTATGGGACGCCCTTGCCCTGAAGGGCTCTTGCCATATCTGGATCAATGGCGAAGGCGACAGCGAGAACACCAGCGCAACCCAGATACATCTGTGGGAGAGTGCAGAAGCACCTACATCACCAGTTGAAGGTGCAGTGTACTATCTCCTCTGCGACTGTCCTGGCATCAACGCTGAGGCAGTGACCGGTCAGATGTGGCAGTACAAGAGCTCTGCATGGGTTGAGTACGCCGGCGACGTGATGGCTACCGACTAAGAGACGTAGATAACATATTACCAATTAACGAACCAATAGAGGCGGATAGGTAGCAATGCCGTCCGCCTTTATTTATAACCAACAACAATAACATGAAGAAAAAGAGAATAACCTACGGCGTATACGGCATGATGGAGTACCAGGCCATCATCAAGGTCGGCAAGGCCACGCTGAAAGTGCAGTTCACAGACGGAAGCATCACCGCCTACGGACAGAACCCGGCACAGTTTACCACTGCCGACTTCATCGTCCAGCACGCCATCGAGAACAGTAGCGACTTCAAGCGCGGACGCATCAAGCGAGTGAGCGTCATCGAGCTTGACGAAGAAGTGCACATCGAGCGCAACCCGGAGAAGGGTAAAGCAAACACATCTTCTGCAGAGACCACAGTTGACACAGCCGCTCCTGCTACAGACAGTGACGCAGAGGTCGCAGTTGACGCAACTGTTTCTACTACAGAAGGCGATGCCGAAGCGTCAGACGAGGACGGTAAGGCAACAATGACAGAGGTGGAGTTCACCTGCAATGCCGACGCGAAGGAGTACCTTGAGAACAACTTCGGCGTAAAGGCATCGTTGCGCACGCGTGCCGACATCATTGCCTGCGGTGAAACCTATGGAGTAAAGATTTCGTTTGCAGAGTAAAGACGTGACGTGATATGGTGTACAAAATCGAAGTCGTGGAGCAAGATGTGCGCATCGCCATCGACGAGAACAAGACGAGCGAGCAGCTCATCGGCGACGAGGATGTAGACACCTTGTCGCTGAACGAGATTATACGTTCGAAGATAGAAGAAGCCGTGCGTCGGGTAGAGTCGACAGCCCCCGTTCATCTTTTGGAAGAAGGTCACAATTTCGGTGACAGCGTCTTCTGGGAAGGTGACGGGAGCGGCTGGACACTTCTGCCCGATGACTTTATGCGCCTTATCGCATTCAGGATGAGCGACTGGGAGCGCACCTGCTACCATGCCATATCCGTAGACGACGCGCAGTACGACCTGCAGTCGTCGCGTTATGCGGGTATCCGTGGCAATGTGCAGAAGCCGGTGTGTGCGATAGTGAACAGAGCCGAAGGCAAGGCATTGGAGTTCTATTCGTGCAACAGCGAGGAGGCTTACGTGAAGCGTGCGTCGTATATCCCTTATCCGGAGATAGACGATTCCGACGGCATCGACATCAGCGAGCGTTGTTATACGGCAGTTGTGTATACGACCGCATCGTTAGTATTAACCGCCTATGGAGCCACCGACAGAGCATCTGAGATGAGCGCCATGGCAAAAACAATATTGGAAGCATGAGTTCAATACCTACAAAACAGATAGACGGCGACGTTGCGCTGGGGCGTGACGTGAGCATAGGCGGTACGGGAACGGTACGCGGTTCGTTGACCGTAGGCCACAACTTGACCGTAGAAGGTTGGCTTGAAGCCAAGAATATCAAGGGTCCCAACAAGGGCCTGTTCAAGACAGCGGCGCAGTTGCGCGAATCATACCCCAATCCCCAGGACGGCTGGTGGGCGCTTGTGACTGTGGAAGGCAGCGCCTCCAGCGACCACCTGGGCCAGTTATTCATGGCCGACGGCGGTACGTGGGTGGCACAGGTAGACAGCGACGGCAACGCACTGTTGAAGGGCAACCCCACCATTGACAGTACCGAGTATCTCGAGGCAGTGGAGCAGATGACCGCCGACCTCGATGCCGTGAAGGTGGACGTCAGTCAGAACGCCACCGACATCAAGAGTCTGCGAAGCACCCAGACCACCCAGGGCGACAGCATCAACAGTCTGTCCGGGAAGGTGACACAAGCCCAGGCAGACATCACTGCAGGCGTTGCCAGCATCGCCACCCTGAACAAGTCAGTGACACAGGCACAGGCAGACATCGATGCCATAGAGGCAAGCAAAGGCAAGGCGAGCGGAATAGCCCCCCTTGGTGAAGACGGTAAGATTTCCTCCGACTATATTCCCGAGAATGTCGATGACGTGCTCGAGTTCAGCGACGAGGTAGAATCCGTCACCGTCGTGACCTTCACCCTGGACAAGAAGTCAACAGACGAAGGCTGTGCCGTGGTGTACAACACCGCATCCTGCAGTTTCATCATCCAGTACACTACGACCGCCGACGGTGTGGAGACGAAGGGATACTACAACGACTGGCTCGATGCAGAAGCCTTCGGCACTACCAACGGCAACTATGGCAAGAAACCACATGCCGGTAAGATATATATAGACGTAAAGAACAACAAGAGCTACCGTTGGAACGGCAGTGACCTTGTCGTGTTGAGCAGTGACCTTGCTTTAGGCCATTCTGCCGACAACGCCTTCCCCGGAGACGAAGGTGTCGACTTGCAAGACCGCATGAAGTATGCCGAGACATGCGTGAAGAGCCTGCAGGCTGACGTTCTGGACGGTTATAATGAGATGGTGCAGCGCAGTGTCCTCAATGCCGACAAGCTGTTGAGCCTCGGACAGCGAGAGGTGACATTCTCCGTTGTGCTCGAGAAGCTCTATGACCTTACCCATTCCAGCACCCGCTACGTATTGCCAGGCGTCATCGTCACGTTCTACAGTGACAGCGGTTGGCAGGCCAAGCAGTGGACCAATTTCGGCAGCAAGACCGAGGCAGACTGGAAGAACGAAGCCAACTGGACCGACTTCGGCGCCAACGGTACGTCTGTGGGCAACACCATCAACGTGAACGTGCTGTGCGGAGACACCGAGTACACACTGAGCACCGCCATCAAGGCCGTGCAGGACCTCGAGACCGAGAGCGGAATGTCCTATTTCAAGACCGGCATCGTGCTCACCTACCGCACTGCTGAGACCAACAACAACGGTTCCCCGGTATGGAAGGCCTACCAGTTCACCCGTGCCGTGGAAGACATCAACCCAGCCGACGAGAAGCCCTGGGTAGAGTTCGGAGGCGGAGACAACACAGCCGTGACCACCACCGACACTCCCGAGGCAGGAAGCAAGGAGCCGTTCAGTGCCGGCGGAGCATACACCAATTTGCCCACCACCCTTGCCGTTGATACAGAGACCCAGGGTGTGGTGAAGATGTCGATGAAGAACGCCGACGGCGACACCGTGGGTGACGAGGTGCAGTTTGCCGTGGGCACAGGAAGCGGAGGCTCGAGCGGTACGATCGTGAGCATCCAGTTTGAGGAGAGCCCGTTCTATGCCAAGGCAGGAAGCGAGGTGATACTGAAGGCCAGCATCCGAAGCATCACCAGCGTGGGCAGTGTGGAGCAGGACAACGCCATAGCCGAGTGCGTCATCAAGGACAGAGACACCGGGCAGACTCTGGAGACCTACAAGCTGAACCAGAAGAGCAGTGCCAGCGCCGACACCTACGACTTTGAGTTTGACGTGAGCAGTTACTTCGTGACCGCGACGAGCAAGCGCCTGCAGTTGGTTGTGACCGACGATGCCGGGAACACCGGTATGCGCAACATCAACGTGAGCGGTGTGGACGTGACCGTGACGAGTGTGCAGACGTTGAACTACACCGC
>CAVFUK010000144.1:0-14389 GCA_963625535.1 Anaerovoracaceae bacterium
GATAGGCTCGTTCTCCTTGGAACAAGCCCGTAAAATTTCAGCAATACTCTTCATAATCTTAAAATAATCTTGGTTCTATTCTTGATAATACTTTCTCGTTGGCTGCATTGAAAAATTCCTTGTTCACCTCAAACCCGTACGCTTTTCGTCCTAAGTTGGCAGCAGCTCTCAGCGTTGAGCCAGACCCGGCACATGGGTCGATAACCACATCACCCTTGTCGGTAAAGATTTCTATCAACCTTTCAAGCAACGGAATCGGTTTCTGCGTTGGATGGACTTTCTCTGCGCCTAATTCTCTAGTCCAGTCGAAGCAGTTGAATACCATCTGTCCGTTGTTATTGAACTTCGGCAACTTGTCACGATAGAGTATCAGCCCGTATTCACAATTACCAACCACCTTCATATTTGCTTTTAAGACCTGTGCAGAGAAATTCTTACGGAACACCAAGGGAATATAGTGCATTAAGCCGTATTTCTTGCCTAATTCGATAAACTTGAATTGTTGCTCAAACTCACAAAACAATATCATGCAAGGCGCAGTTTGTTTATCTCCCTTGCCTTTCGGCTCTTTGATGAGCATCTTGGAGCAGAAGTGCATGAACTCTGCCGGACGGAACTCGTTATCATTATAGAAGAACTGGCTCTTTGCCTTTTCGCTTTCTCCGTTCTTGTTGTCACCATCCACATACCATGCCGGGTTGCTTGCGTATGCCTTGGTATCGAGTTGATAGGGAACGTCAGCAATAATCAGCTGTGCCTTCGGTATAGCATAGCTCTTGTAATTCTGGAACGAATCGTTGAATAATTCCACGTCCTTCATATCAGTTTCTCATTAAATGACATTTAACCACTTTGTGTTCAGCGTGAGGCTGACTGCGGTTGAAGTCAGCAACACACTCTTTCTCCAGTTCATCTATGAACTTGCTCTTGTTCGTAGGCTTTATTTGGATTTCGACAAACACCTTGTTGCCGTTATCCATTGTCAGTATAGCCTTGCGCTTAATTCTTTCTTCAAACATCTTCTCATTTGGTTTTAAAATTTCTCTCATAAATCCCTCGCTCAGACTCGATGCGATAATCAAGTTTCTCTCTCAGTACCTCCAAATACCTCAGCTTGTACAGCTGAGCATACTCGGAAGCCTTGGCACTAATCTTCCAGACATCCTTGTCTGTGAGCCTGTCTATTCTCCGCTCGTCAGTCTTGGTCAGTTTCATCTACCACCTCCAGTTTAATAGGTTCTCCACTATCGGCACATCGCAATGTTTCGTCTATATAGACACTCCACGACATATCCTCTTCCTTGTTTCGTTCCACCGTAAGCTGATGCAGTATCTCACGATAGAGATAGTAGGTTTCTGCTATGAATTTGCGTTGCCATTCATGGGGACAACCACCACCATTCCATCCGTAGCTTGCATTTCTGCTCAGATGGGGAGTAACCATCGGCTTCAAGTCATTCAGTCCTTCTCGTACACTTGCGGAGTCCTCCAAGGATGCCACCGTAAAGCCCATCTCCGTCTGACCGCTTGCGAACCGGGAACAGTCCTCAATGCACTGGCTTATCAGTCTCAGTTGCGCCTCTGTCAAGGTAAGCCGCCATTTCTTGTTCATATTCATCCTTTCCAGTCTTTAATAAGTTCATCAATATCAATATCGAACGTCTTGCCCGTGATGGTGAACAATGTCACATTGCACTCTCTTAGTGCTGTCACTGCCTTGTCCCTGTACAGGCTGATTTCACGCTCCATCTGTGGCTCTTTGTTCACAATGTTCTTCCACCTGTCATTAGCGGAAGAAGCTACCACCCGCAGGTCTCTGAGTGCTGCCCATAATATTCTCGACCTCTCACTCAGTTGGTGCAGGTCGTAGAGGAATGCGTCATTAACTTCTGGTTTCATCTTTTCAGGTTTAGAATTTTTCTTATTTGGGAATCAGTAACCGACTCGGAACACATATACCCACCACGAGCCTTACTCACTTCACTTGCCCATGGGCATTTGTCGAATGCCTCTGCGAAACTCTTTGCCTTTACGAATTGCTGTCTCATAACTTTGAATTCAATCTAGCAGCATATCTATTCTATCATTGATATACCATACAGCCTTGCGTAAATCCTCGACAGTCTTCTCTCTATCAGTATAGCCTTCTTCTGACTTATGCCCGGCTCTCAGCAGGTATTTCACTGCGTTACCAAGGTCGAAGTCCATGTGTCGGGTAATGTCTATCACCTCAACGCCGCATAACTCCTTCAGCCATGTGTAATGGCTTGGGTGCTGCACTCTTTCGTTATTCTCTTCCATATCGCTATATCTTAATGAATGAAACCTGTAACCCTATGCCCGACGAATGACCATCCGTCAATATTCAGGTGCATATTTCTCGTGAAGTCGTTGTAATACATTACGATTTTCGGTGACTTCCATCTCGGACGCTCCTTTTTCAAAGCCTCAGCATTAAATATAAGCGAATCCTTGATTCTATTCAATCCAGACTCACTGACCACTGCTCCAGCGTACTCCCTCTTGGCTATCTCGACTATCTTGCCTGCCAATGTGGTCAAACCACTACAAGCATTGGATGGTTCCAGATAATAGTATTCTTCTTCCTTCATAATTTTCTCTTTTTCGTAATTCCTAATTTTCTTGCCCTTGCCCTAATGGCTGCCTCGGATCTTCCAAGCTGCTTTGCAAGATCGGCATCTAGTACCTTACCATAACCAAGAATGACAATTCTATCTTGCACATCGTTCCATGGTGTCCGGCTGTTCGCTTGGTCTTGCGTAATATCTTCATCGGTCATCGCTACACCATAGGCTCTAGCCTCAGCCTGACAGGCTTTCGAGATATTCTCCCAATCCAATAGTTTGCTCTGAATGATCATCAATCCATCCTTGATAGATTGTAAATTGAAGTCAATCTTCTTGCTCACTTCTTCACCTATCAGTACATCTCCAATATTCTTCAGATGAAGGTATATGCCATGGATGGGGCCAGTAAGCGATTGTGACAGCTCGCCCGATTCTCCGATGCCTATCTCGTCATGCAAGAATTGACCAAACCCGTCAGCTACTCTCTGCAACATCGCCACGAGATTGAAGGCTGCAAGGAAACGAGTAATAACCGTATGCGGTTCAAGTCTAGCCTTATTAACAGCATTATCTATCGTGAAGTGCAATTTCAGTCTGTCAACCATTACCGATTGACTTATCGTTTCAGTAATATGCAGCCATGAATCCTGAAGCATGTCGATTTCTGCTAATTTCAGAAGCGCTCTTATCAGGTTCTTGCAACAGTCATCTGCATCTCTAATGTTTCTCTTATTCGACTGTCTGTATAATGTCGGGTAGCCTGCGATATCATCGTGGAATCGTCTGACCGCATCTTGTGTTACTCTTGCCATCGACCCCATCATATACATTATCATCGAGTAAGCCAGATTCATCTGTTCGCGGCTGGCAACCTTAATAGGTACACCATACATGAAGTTTCGATTGCAAGTCGTATCATGCTTCACCGATATATTCTCCCTATGAACGGTTCTTAGAGGCATCATGGTTTCACCTCCTTTCCTTCGCAGAGTGCCCGATAGCTGTCGAGCTGCCGTTGCATTGTCACCATCCGGTGATCATAATGGTCTCTCTCTGCTCTCGCCTTACCGATCATAACGAATGACGTAACAGCCGAGATGATTAGCACGGCGCTGATGAATAGCCATGGCAACTTGTGTGCCGCCTCGTTCAGACTTCTCCAGATATTCCTCCAGAATACCCACGAGTACAATACTGTATAGGCAAAGGCTTCCCTGATGGTTGCCTCCTTCACCACTTCAATTTTTGTCTGTTTCATTTTTTTCTTCCGTTTGTTAATGTTCTATAATTCTATTTCCTCTTTCGTAATTTTCTCCAAGGTACCCTTCCAGCCTCTTGCCCTCAACGCATCAAACATTGCTTGGTTGTCAATGTTATCAATACTGAATAGGGTGCTTTTAAGCATCTCGCCATTGCAGATCATACACGTCTTGCTACCATCCAAGAACATTGTCTTGGGTAAGATACGACTGCACTTAGGACACACTTTCACACCACCAACATCTCTATACTCACGATTCATGGCGTAGTACAGCTTTGTGCAACGCCTGCACCATGACTGCAATCCGTTTTGAGAGTCGAGATCCCGATTGAACATCCGCGTTAACAGGAGTTCACCACATCGGACACATTTTTTCTTTTCCATTTTTTTTACAAATTAATATGATATATCCCCCGGCATGGGGAATGGTAATACTCTATCCGTTGGACTCCACGACTCACTCATATCGGTGAATGATGTGGTCGCTTTATCGAACCGGGCGAAAAATCTGAATGTTCCTATATTTCTGCCCTTGGCGACATCTATCATTGCTGTACCATCTACCGGCGAGGGAACATCTATCCCGGTGATATTCCCGTAGGAAGACTCTCCGACTGCATCGGGCCTGTACAATAACAGCACTATATCAGCAGCCTCAACAATCTGACCCGAGTCCCTGATACGGGCAAGTGATGGTATCACTCGTTCCTTGTCTCTCGATAGCTGACTGAGCGCAATCACCCATATGCCTAGCTCTTTGGCAATATTCTTCAGTCGCCTGGCTGCATTGCCAAGCATCTGTTCTCTTGTCATTCTGCCGTTGCCTCCAACAATTCCAAGGATCTGCAAGTAGTCAATCACCGCTCCCTTGATGTTGTACCTGGCTTTCATCATGCGAATACTTACCAGAATATCGTCGAGCGACGAAGTACTCCCATCGTCCAGATAGAACTTGTCGGGCATCCTCTTACCGGATGCATCCTTGATGCTGTTCTGCTCCTTCTGCGTCAGATCAGTGGCATAGAGTATTCTTGATGACGGTATCTTGACGATAGGAGAGAGGTATCTTGCAGTCATCTGCAAGCGGGTCATCTCCATCGAGTAGAAAGCTACCCCGGCATCATGCTCTACTGCATTCCTCGCTATCGTAATAGCCAACGATGTCTTGCCTTGGCTGCTATCAGCGGCCAGTACTATGAGGTCACCAGGTTGCAGCCCGCCTTTTTCGTCCCATTTAAGGAACCCTGTAGGAGTGCCTGTCATTCGGTGCCCGCTCCGCTGGTTGGTATCAACTACGTCTATCAGCGTACCGAGCGCCCCGCATAAGGTATCATCACGTACTGCACCGGCCATAGAGTCAAGCATATCGTCAACAGCCTTCTGCTGTACCTGGTCCACATCCTTGGTAACGTCCATTGCCTGTTGAGACAACCGTTGCCCAACTTCCCATAGCTTTCTGCGCCTTGCCAATTCCTGGAGCCTCAACGCATGCTCCTCGATATGGGCGGGTGATGCAACTTTCGACATGATATCCATAAGGTCGAGCGCCGTTACTGACGTGATACCCAATCTTTCAAGCTCACCACTTACAAGAGTAATGTCTATCGCCCGTCCGTCGCCTGCAAGCGATTGAATAGCCTTGAAGACATTCCGGTGTATCGGTATATAGAATGTATCCTCAGAGAGAAGATTGGCTACCAGATAGTAGGATTGCTCATCTATGAGAATGGAGCCTATAACATACCGTTCCGATTCGGGGTCGCTTACTTGCTGCAAGCTCATTCCCGATTGTATTCCGTCGTTCATCGGTAGGACCCTCCCTTGAATGTCCGTATCTCAAAGATCTCCTTCACCCGGTCGAACAATCTCTCGTCTGGGTACCTGCCATTCTTCCCGAACAGTTCATTGAGTCGAAGGTTAGAAGTAATGAACGTCGGTAACATATGGTCGTATCTGTATTCAAGCACATCCTGTAATGGGCGTACCGGCATACCGTAGGTCACCACCTCGACAGGTTCTGCCCCCATATCGTCTATCAGTAGTACGCTTGCCCGTTTGATATCCTCGAATTTCTGGTCATTACCGTGAGCGATGATTGAGGCAATATCTTTGGCTTTATAGAACACGGGCTCGCATTCTGAATACGACACGTACCGATTGGTCGAACCAAGCAATACCCCGATATAGTCACCTATAGCCCGCATCATGGTAGTCTTGCCATTGCCGACCCCACCGATAAGCATCATTCCCCGATTCATGCCTTTCTGCCTCATTCGCCAGTTCTGAAACCACGAATGAACGAATGTCGCTACAGCTGCCAGGTTGTCCTTGGTACCGGAATCAACAATCAATTCCCTAAACCTCTTCTCAACCCTCAACTTGTAACAGGCAGCCAGACCTTCGAGAATAGCTTTCAGCGCCTCGTCATTGGCAGGCTTCCCAGGTATTACCCTGTTCATATTCTTCATCTGTCCAACCAGGGGCTGGGCTGCCCCGTCTTGATTCAAGTCTGTCATAGCCATTCTCGTTTATGTTTTTATTGTCGTCAATAATCTCATCATTCCATCCGTCATTGTTAAGATAAGTCAGCGGATCCTTGCGGTATCTCTTGTCCGGCTTAGCCTCAACATAGCGCGGCGCAACATCTATACACTTCTGACGGTCTTCATCTTTTAGGGAAATCCATTTCTTCAGGACCTTCTCTTTTTTGCCGACCTTCTTGTCATAGAGATTCCACCACATGTCGAATTGCTCCTTCACGCGCGCACGTGATAGAGAGTCATACACAGATTTTTCGTTAGAAAAATCGTTATTATTATTATTATTATTATTAATATAATTATAATCTTCTAGCGTGCGCGCGAGGGGCGTGGTTGGAACTGTGTTTGAACTTGGTTGCAACGTGGTTGGAACTGTGTTTGAACTTGGTTGCAACGTGGTTGGAACTGCGTTTGAACTTGGTTGATTGTTACTCATCTGTTCCTTCTTAGCCCTACGAGATTCGGCCGATTTCTGTCCCATCTCGCGATAACGCTTGCGCTTATTCTCGCGTTCTTCCGTGTCATCCTTGATCTGGTTGGAGATGAAGCCATACACCATTTCGTCAAAATCGTCCAGTTCCGTCTCCTTCTCTCCAGTTTTGGCGAACTCAAAGATAGCCCGGAACAACTTGCCAAGCTGCTCGTCCTTCAAGTTCTTGATGCCATCATAGCAGGATGTGCGTAAGATGAATGAATCCAACATATTACTCATAATTTCCTCCGTGATTTGGGTTCTGATTAAAATGGCAGGTCACTCTGGTCACCCATCATCTGCTGTACTGGCTGATTGTAGGGTTGTTGTTGACCTGTGTACTGATTGCCGTAACCCTGCGGCTGCGATGGCTGCGGACAGGCTGCTATCGGCTGACTGTATGTCTGAGGTTGCTGTACTGTTGTATAGTGGCGCATGGCCATCTGATAGTTCCGTATGAATTGGGGGTCCTTCAACTTGTACATGGCAGTATTGTAATACTGAATATGCATATCCGTCAATACACCGCCACAAATAAAGCTATCGAACCACATTAGCTGGCCATCTCTTACTGTCTTTTCAAGGCTCTCCAGGTACAGACGTACAACATACTGCTTCCCCTGTTGGAAGCCATACACTCCGATCTTATCCGCACCGTTCACCTGGAAGTGAATAGGCCGCCCTCCGCCATCTGGCTGCATGACGCATTCCTGGCGCATCCAATGGCCTTTGGATGAATCACCCTCTCGAACATTCAGGGCGGTGATTATTCCCTTAATAATTGTCTCTGCCATAACTATGGTATTTATCGTTTATAAACATGGCACTTACCATTGGTAACTATGCCGTTTCCTTCTCATAATCATCACACTTAGATAGATGCTCGACGTATTGTTTCAAGTGCTCGCACCACGCACCATTGATACAGTTGCGCTTGTGCTTGCATTCGTCGTGATCAGTACCCATTGTGAAGGTAATCTTTCCGGGTTATTAAAAGCGGCCGATTGCCATTCCTGACCATCAACCGACCTTCGCCTACCTTGAAGTTCTCCCACACTGCCCTGGCTTGCAAGCGCAATATCTTGGAGCCTTTTATCTTCATGAGGGCCGAATACCGGGCTCTCATGCCTGCAATAGCCTGAGCCATCAGTTCCTTCTGTCTTTCCGCATGTGCGGCTCTCTTGTCCGCCTGTGTGACTATTATCTTCTCTCCATTCATATCTTTTCAGATTTTAGCGGACAACCAAGGAATCGAACCTTGTCGGGATAGCCTTGCAGCCACCAGGCTACCATCTGCGAATAATACCCTACTTCCATGCGCTAGGATCGCGTCGTCCAAATTCGGGCGAAGAACTCCTACTTCTTCGCCCGGCCTATCCAGCCTCACGGCCGAATGGCGATGCAACATATAATTCTTGTCTCTATTAAAACCAATCCGCTGATTAGTCTGCTTTCAACTTAAATAAGTAACCTATAATAAATTATGAATCATCATTAAAGTATTTCGTGGGGGATGAGAGTCACAAACTCACGGCCGTAGGTATCACCCTCGACGCATCCCCCTCTGGTTTTACCAGAACCTTGCGAATTATCTATTACAATATACTAATTTCAGAGCCTCATCTTCCACTTCTCTGTCACTGGGGGTGAATCCGCGGCTAATATATTCATCAAGATTCTTACGCTTGAACTTCCAAGTCTTGCTGGTCTTGTACCCGGTAATAATATTCTGCCGTGCATATTCATTAACCTTGCGCCTGTTGACCTTCAAGTAAGCAGCAGCCTCATCGGCCGACATCCATTGCTCACCATTCACTGCGCTCTTTTCGGATTTGAGTTCCTTCAACTCCTTCACCATGTCCTTCATCTGCTTGCTTATAACCTTCATCTCTTCCTGTAGGTCGCGGATAAAGCCGACAGGTATCACTATTACATCTTCCGCTCTGTAGTCCATAAGCTATTCTCCTTTCTTCTGGTACCATACATCGGTTATCATGCCGTCGGATGGTGTACTCCCGTTGATGCTCCGCAAGCTGTCACGAATACCGTCGTATTCTGATTGGCTCATGTTGACAATGGCGTATTCCTCGCGGTCCATCTTACCCCCGAAATAAAGTCCGGCGGTTAATGCACTAATGAACAATGCTATTTTCAAAACCTTTTCCATAACAGTCATCTTAAAAAGTCAAATCTGTTGTCAAATATATATTGCTTAATGTCATGAGAGATATCTACCATTTCCCGGTCTGTAAGCCATAAGCTATAATTCCCGATAACCAGATGGTTCATATCTTCACCTTCCCTAATAATTCTCGCTCTCATCCGCTGTCTCCTTTCTGTTGTCTATCTCTGCGTTGATAAGCGAACGAAGCGCAGAGAATTCCGTCGTGCTGTTGGGCAGTCCCAAAACCTCAGAGCATCTGATGCCCGTATTGGCTGCATCAAGAAGATCGAGAAGTTCTTCGTCATTCATATCACTGTATTCTATTCGCTTCTGTACGAGAAATGATTTCTTCAACATATCACACCTCCATTACTTGGTGATTGAACCTGCAAGATGAATAATACAGTACTCTGTACTATTGGTACCGGGAACATCGAGCACTTTATAGATTTCTTGTCCTAGCTTGCCGTTAATGCGGTGCAATAACTGATAGACGCAAGCCTTTGACTTGAATTCCTTCGCCTTGAACACTTGGCGGCACCCTTCTGGTATCTGGATGATAGTGTCAATATCTGATACTTTCATCGCCGGCAGAAGGTTCACTTCCTGATAACCGATATAATCCTCAAACCTCGCTTTAGGATTATTTAAGCCTTTTTTCTTCGCTGTTGCCATAAATTGTTTTATTTTTGCAAACTATAATTTATAATATTGTATATGACTATATTTCTTTAAGTCGGTGCAAAGATAGTGAAAACTTACGTAAGCGAAAAGAAAAACTTACGTATTAACATAACTTTAACATTTAAGAGTATTAAAAAACTTAATTATGGATGGTGAGATCTTACGGAAGAAGATTAAAGACACTGGTGTTCCTATAGCGGAAATCGCCAGAAAGTTAGGGCAGTCAAGGCCAAATCTTAGCCAAGCCCTATCAACGAAAGATGTCAAGACCGGGTTAGTGGAGAAATTAGCCTCGGCACTCAATCTGCCGCTGTCGTATTTCTATGGCGATAGTGGTACGAATGTAATCGCCAGCGGAGAGAAGTCCATGGCCGCATTGAACAGCACGATTACCAAGAGCACCCCCCATGGGACGGAAATCTTAGAGGAGCGCATCCGCTCCCTGGAGAGCCAGCTCTATGAGAAGGAGCGTCTCATCAAGGTGTATGAGAAATTTTGCAAAATGAATGAAGTGAAACCATAGCAAGAGCCTCATCCTTTCACTTTCTGCCCCTCGCGGGTCTCGGGTATTTTGGTAACAATCTATACAACAATACGTTATAGATTTTTACCGAAATCGTGTACGACAATTTCGGATAGATGTAGGGAACATGCACGAAAATGCACGAAAATATAGTAAAGGCTCTGTCTATCAGAGTCTCTGCCATATTCCCGAATGAAACTGAATGTACGTGTTCAGTACTTTTCGGTATCATTCAAACGTGCATTTATGTCCCTCGATGTGTCCCCCGATGTGTCCCCCGGATCTGCAAGGATGGACGGTGATAGAATAGGGGTTGATAGATTAGAAAATTGAAATTATGAAAACGGAAGAAATCAATTTCTCACCCGTACATATCCGAATGAAGGATATCACGGGTGGGCGGAAGTCCCTGTATCTGGACATTGCTATCAATGGGACCAGGGTCAAGGAGTACCTACACATGTATATTCTGCCTGGTACTGACCGATTATCAAAGTCGAAAAACAAAGCTACTATGAGAGTAGCTGAAGAGATTCGGGCAAAGCGTATATTACAATTGCAGGCTGATAACTATCAGCTCCAGGATAAGAATGCGGGGCGCGTCAACCTCATCGAATGGCTGACTGAGCAACGTGAATATTATCGTAAGAACGGTAACAAGAACTATTCATGCACTATTCACAATCTGGTCAGACACTTAGGTCTATTCGACTGTGAAAAGATGATGATCAAGGACGTGACACCACAATTCTTACGTAAGTTCCTCGAATATCTAAAAGGTGACGTGAACAAGTATGGCGGGAAGCTCAGCAATGAGAGTATCTACACCTATTTCACTGTATTGTCTATCCTCATGAATAAGGCCGTCCGCATAGGGATGCTGAATAGTAATCCATTTCACAAGTTAGGGCAGGGAGAAAAGCCTCAACGCCGGACGAAGAAGAAGGAATACCTCACCCTTGAGGAAGTGAAGAAGTTAGCGGCCGCCGATTGTGACGATTGGCGCGTGAAATATGCATTCCTCTTCTGCTGTTTCACCGGGTTGAGATATATTGATGTTTCCCGGCTGAAATGGAAACACATCGTCAAGGTATCTGATGATGAGTGGAAGTTGGAAATGATACAACAGAAAACCCAGGAACCCGTGTACATACCTTTATCAGAGAATGCCCGTAAATGGCTGCCAGAGCAAGGGTACTATGGTCGGGAAAACTACGTCTTCCAGTTTCGCGACCGTTCTATCATTTATGATTATCTGGACAGATGGGCGAAAGCGGCGGGTATTGAGAAGCACGTTACCTTCCATATGAGCCGTCACACTTGTGCCACGTTGCTTCTATATTACGGCGCTGACCTCTATACGGTATCGAAGATTCTAGGGCATACGTCTATCAAGACTACCCAGGTCTATGCCAAGGTGGTGGATGACATGAAGGTGAAAGCTGTGAACAGTATCCCGGATATTAGTCTGCTGTAGAAACATAACTATCCCCACCTAGTCATCACGACCGGGTGGGGATTATCCTGAACAACCTAAACCTAAACTAAACCTATCGTCTTCGCTTAGCTGTAACTAAAAAAAATAACTAATAACTAATAATTCAACCATAAAACAATTCATTGGTAAGCAGCGCCCGCTGGCACTCGTAACATCATTATTCATTAATAAACTATGTAGAGAATATGAAACATTTATCATTTCTTCAATCTCTGCCATACAAGCAAGACAATGACTGCAAGTACAGCCAAGAGCCACGGGACGGCATCACAGACTGCCTTTCCCACGCTCATGTATCTCTTCTCCTTCTTGGTGAGTGATTTCTCCACCTCGACCTTGTAGGGGATAGAGTCATGCTTGATGAAGGTGTCGGTCTTGGTCTTATAGACATTCTTCCATCGGTCACGGTAGGCTGTCTTGTTGATGATGACAGTGTCCCCGTTGCGATAGACATATACGCTGTCATGGAGCACCACACTGTCCTTCTGGAGCATGGTGTCGGACCTCACGATGTATTCCGTATGGTATTCCGGCACATTCACGTACTTGGTGGTCCTACACCCGGTGAGCATACCCAATGCCATGAGCACCACCATGAGCACCATACCGAACTGCCACCAGTCGATGGGCTGCTCCCCCTCATCCTCGTATCTGTGTCTTCTGTATTCCTCTATCATTTCCCGTTCCTCCCGTATTCTGTTCATTGTCTCTTATTGTCTCCCACTTTTTTCTCTCACTGTATCTCACTATATCTCACTATATCTCATTCTAATATTTTTCTAGGGAATATATTATATTTTTCTAGGGAATATATTTTAATAAAAGCTATCCAATCCCCAATGCCTTCTTAGCCCTTGCAAGATACTTCTGACGGCTTGCAAGACCATTCGTGCCTCCGTTGATGAGCTTGGTCACGGCTGTAATGTCGTCCTTGTCGGCAACCTTGTTCAGGCCCCTGTGACACCAGTACCACATTCCGCTCTTGACAGCACCCAACGGCTGCTCCAAGAGTGAGGGGTTGTTCATGACATCACCCACACATACACGGGTGTTCTGATAGGCTTGGTAGTTCGCCCGTCCCGTGAGCTGTAGCAAGCCGCGTCCCTTGTACTTGTAGCCGTCCCCCTTCTGGTTGTTCCCCAGCATCTTCGCAAGACTACCCACCTCATACTTGTGGCAGTAGTTCTCATTGCCCAGCTCCTTGGTATGCACCAGCTCGCACGTCTCGTGTGCCGCCTGTGCGAGGAAGTGGGCCATCCTCACGGGGGTGTTGATGTTGAACTTGTCCGAAAAGCCGTTGATATAGGTAACGTACAGCGACAGGTTCTTGTTGGTCTTTGCCGACGGCATGATGGCGGTCAGCTGTTCACTTGTAATCTTCATGTTCTTCTCCTTCTACTTCTTCTCGCTTCCGTAGTGATGGGTGCTTCTCTTCTCCCATCTCGCTCTCTCTACATTCCTCACCCGGTCTATCACTTCGTCCGGCACCTTCGTATCCTCTTCCTTGAGGTCTGTCACGATAGAGTCGGCGGTCTCCTTGTCAACGTCAGCCACCTTGCCGATGAATGCCTTCAGCACATTCTTCAGCGACAGCTCGATGCCGTAGGGCTTCAGCATATTCCCGATGATGGAGCACCCCTCAATGGCGCATATCAGCAGACAGGCCCACATCGCCACCTTCAGGGCGTGCCGGGTGGCAACCTCTATCATGCACACCATTATCACGAATGACGTATATACGAGCAACTTGCCCATCGTCTCACGTATGGCCATGCTGACCGATACGTGGATGTTGAGCTTCAACGATTTTCTGACACCGAACATCAAGTCGGTGACAACCACCACGAACATGACCATTAGCCACGGCAGCATGGTGGTGAGAGAGTCTTGCAGGAACGCCATCGCCAACGGCGTGAATATTCCGCAAGTAAGGTTCACTATGGAAGCGGGTATTCTCATTTTTCTCTATTCTGATTTCGTCCTACAAAGGTACGAAAATTTTACGGGAAAACCTAATGTTCCCCCGCACAATTTCACAACAATACGGCAACGGTGAAGAATGCCGCAACTGCTCCTATCACTCCTGCCCAAATGTCCTTGATGTCGAACTCGCCGCCATCGAACATATCAAACAACTCCTTGGCCACTGCGATGATAATGCCCGCAAACAGGCCCTCGAAGGCATACACCCATGATGTACTGCCGCCGTCTGCCCGGTACATGAACAGGCTGATGAACACGGCAAGGAACGCCACACCGAAGAAATGGGCTACCTTGTCCATTCCGATAATCTCAATAAACTGTCTATAACACTTCATAATACTTATATTAAATTAAACACTTAGCCATACATCTCTGTAAGCCCCATATCCTCACCAAGGGACATCAGTTCCTTGGCTCTGGCCTTGCAAGTCTCCCTGTAGGTCTGGAAGTCAGACATCTCGGTCTGCTTCTCAGTTGCCTCATCATCACTCACTGTGCTTGCTCCACTCAGAAGCATGAGACTGTTGCTGACAATAGCCTCCACATCACTCTCTGAGTACTTCTGTCTGATAAGGGCATTGACAATAGCACCATAGTTCCACACTGCATTGGGAAGGTCTATGTAGCTGCCTCCCTCCTTGCTTGACAGGAAGGAAACCTTCTGTCTGCCTACCTC
>CAVFUK010000145.1:0-11690 GCA_963625535.1 Anaerovoracaceae bacterium
GGTCGTGCCGAAGCAGAGAAGATACAGTCATTGCGTTCATTTCTGCTACGCTCTGTACAAAACGCTTGTCTGAACGAAATACGCCGAGACGAAACACACCGCCGATACGTTGAATTGAATGCCTTAAAGGAAGAAGCCAGCCTCCGGGAGACGGAGAATTACTTATTATATTCCGAACTGAGTGTTCGTTTGCAAGAGGCTCTTACACATCTTTCTCCCGTGCAGCGGCAATGCTTCGAGATGAACCGCATGCAAGGAATGAAGCAAGCGGATGTAGCCAAGGAGTTGGATATTCCCCTACGAACAGTTGAGGCACGGATTGCCGAAGCTCTGAAGATTCTCAAGTTCGAATTGAAAGATTATTTTGCCGTGGTCCTATTCTATTTTACCATCAAATAGCAGACCGTATTACAAGAGACTCAACTACTATACAATTGTATATATTCAAGTTCCGCAAGTCCCTAAAATGAGCCTTGGCTCAATGGGCAATGAACCTAGGCTCAAGTGCCGATGAGCCTAGGCTCTTGTGGCAAAGAGTTAAAGCTCGTGAGCCGACCCGATTTTTAGTCCTTGTCTATATACTTGCGGAACTTGAATAATATATAATAGGTAAGAACATTCTATCCAGAGGCCGTAGTCCAAAGGAAAGTTTCGCGTTGCCCATCATTTTTCTACATTTTCCTTGCGGTTATTCTTTTGTGATGTGTCTTTTAATAAAAGGCAAACTTATGGATAAGGATATTGACCAACTCATCCTTCGCTATTTGTCAGAGGAAATATCTTATGACGAAGCCCAACGACTGGACACCTGGCTGAGCGAAGACGAAGAACATATTCGCGACTTCTACCGCATCAAGAACCTCTATGATGCCGCTCATCCAGCGTTCGACCCAAATGCCATCGACGGACAGGAAGCCTTCAAGGCAACTTTACAACGCATCAATGGAAAGAAGTCTACCTCACGTTGGTGGTATGTTGCAGCGGCAGCTGTTGCCGCCATAGTGGTGATGACGACCAGCGTATTGTTCTTCACACAGGCCGAGCAGACAACCATACCCATGGTTGCAGCCAATCCTGCTCCGTTCCAACAAATAGGCTCAGCCACTTTGGTCTTGCCCTCTGGCGAAGAGATAGCATTGGGCGAATCGGACTCCTTAGACATCAGGGAGGACAACAGCACAGTAGCGAAGGTGCAAGATTGCACCATTACCTACGCCGGACAAGAAGCCAACCCACAGGTCAATGCTTACCACACCCTGCGCATTCCGCGCGGTGGCGAATTTATGCTGACACTAAGCGATGGTACAAAAGTCTGGCTCAATGCGGAGACAGAGGTCCGCTATCCGGCCCACTTCACCGGCACGGAACGTAAGATCTATATCAGTGGTGAAGCCTATCTGCAAGTCACTCATAATGAAGAGATGCCTTTTAAAGTGGTAATGCCCGAGAGTGAGGTCACCGTACTGGGAACCACTTTCAATGTAAACACTTACCCTGAGCAACGCGAGGAACAGGTAACCTTGGTAGAAGGCAAAGTACGTGTCTGCGCAGAGGCGGAAGGACAATGCTTGGTACTGAATCCAGGCGAACAGGCATCTGTCAACAAAGCAAGCGGCACCTTACGTAAACGAATCGTTGACCCCGATATCTACTGTGCTTGGCACAGAGGTGTATTGGCATTCGAGAACAGTTCATTGGAAAACATCCTTACCACCTTATCGCGCGTGTATGACATACAGGTCCGTTGGAAGGACGAGTCACTGAAGCGACTATCCTTCTCGGGAGAAATTCATAAGTATGAACACACAGACAAGTTCCTACGGATGATTAGCCTCACCAACGACGTGCGGTTCGAGATAAACGGAAAAGAAATTATAGTCATGAATCCTTAATGAAAGGGACGATTGGTGATGCCGCACCTCACGTCCCCTAATTAAATACCAATCAATTATAGTATTAATTTCAAACGCAAAAGTATGAAAAAAGAGAAAGAGTTATTCCCTCCATTAACCGAAAGATTGTTAATGAGGAGAGTATGCGTCTTCGCATGTTTTCTTTGCGTAATGATCCTACAGACAATGGGGCAAGGCGCAAAGAGAGTCACGCTGCACCTGAAGAACTCCACCATGACGGAGTTCGTAAAGCAAGTGAAGCAGCAAACGGGTTACACGTTCTTCTACAACACAGACGTTCCAGCTATTGTGGAACCCATCAATGTGAACAAGAAGAACGCCCCCCTGGAAGAGGTATTGCGTGAGGTGTTGTCACCGAAAGGCTACACCTTCACCATCGAAGACCGGACGATTATTATTAAGAAGGCTTCGTCCGCTCCGGCACAGAAATCCGAAGTGACAGGTACGGTAGTCGATGAGAGAGGTCTGGCACTGCCTGGCGTCAATGTCGTGGTGAAAGGTACGGACCAAGGAACGACAACCGACATGGAGGGTAGGTTCACATTAGCCCTGACCGAGCCAAACCCTACGTTGGTGTTCACCTTCGTGGGAATGGAGTCCCAAGAAATCAAGCACAAGGGACAACGAGAGCTGAAAGTGAGAATGAAGGAGGCACAAGCCGAGATTGAAGAGGTAATTGTAACGGGTATGTTCACCCGTAAAGCGAACAGCTATACAGGAGCCGTCTCCACCATAAAAGGCGACGAACTGAAAGCCGTCGGCAATGGCAATGTCTTGCAGAGTCTGAAGAACATTGACCCGTCATTCTTTATGGTGGAGGATTTGTCTGCAGGTTCTGACCCGAATGCATTGCCGACTTTTCAGATGCGTGGACAGACCGGATTCACAGAGGTAGTAAGTGAGTATCAAGAGAACCCCAACCAACCCCTCTTCATTTTGAATGGCTTTGAGACCACAATGACAAAGATTCTCGATCTGGATATGAACCTTGTGGAGAGCGTCACATTACTGAAAGATGCTACAGCAAAGGCCATATATGGTTCCAAAGCCGCCAATGGAGTTGTAGTTGTGGAGACAAAGCGTCCCGGCAAAGGACGGATGAAAATCTCCTACACAGGAAGCGTCGACATCGAAGCTCCCGACTTGTCGAGCTACGACCTTTGCAATGCCGAGGAGAAACTGCAAGCAGAACGTAATGCCGGATTCTATTCCAGTGAATCGGTAAAAGCCCAATTGGAGAAAGACCAACAATACAGCGAGATGCTAAGAGACGTACTTGGAGGCGTCAACACCTATTGGTTGGACAAGCCTCTACGTGTAGGTGTTGGTCAGAAGCACTCGCTCTACCTTGAAGGAGGTGATGACTATATGCTGTACGGAGTCAATCTGGGATACAACGACGTAGCTGGCGTAATGAAAGGTTCAGACAGAAAGACTTTGAACGGAGGTATCACACTTTCGTATCGCTACAAAAAGCTCTCCTTCCGCAACCAACTGACTATAGACAACAATGATTCGAGCAACTCACCCTATGGTGACTTTAGTCAATATGCCAAAATAAATCCTTATAACCGTATCTATGATGACGACGGGAAGATGATAAGCTATTGGAGCAACAACATCTTAGAGTACAATTATCTGAAGAACGGAGCTATCAGCACCCGCTACAACGACAAGTACACAATGCTGACGGAGAATTTCTATATCGAGTATCAGGCGACAAAGGACTTGCGGTTTACGGCTCGGTTTGGTCTTATCAAGAAAACCAGCGAGACCGACAATTACAAGCCTGCTGGCCATACAGACTTTATCAATTACTCAGGTGACAAAGCTGCATTGAAAGGTTCTTACTATGTGAAGAACAGAAAAGACAACACAATCAGTGCCGATCTTGGTGTGGCTTATTCATTCCAACTGAACAAACACCTCTTCTTCTTGAATGGCCAATACTCAGTAAGTCAACAGAAATATGACTATTATGCAATAACCGGTGAAGGTTTCCCCAATGAGAACATGGATCACATCTCCATGGCTGTCCAATACAACGGAAGCAAACCTACTGGAGCTGAAGGCATCACGCGCGACATGGGACTTGTGGGTTCGCTCAACTACTCGTATAACGATCGCTACCTGGCCGATGTGAACTACCGTCTGACCGGTTCTTCCGATTTCGGGTCAGACAACCGTTGGGGAGGATTCTATTCATTCGGTATCGGTTGGAATACACATCATGAAGCTTTTCTGAAAGATCTCTCTTGGCTCACAAGACTGAAGTTGAGAGCCTCAACCGGTTACACAGGTTCACAAGGATTTAGCTCTTACGAGTCTGTCCCTACGCTGAACTACTATCAGACGGCCTATCGCGGTCAATTGGGTTCTTATCTGATGGGATTGGCAAACTCCGAATTGGCCTGGCAAAAGAAATATGATACAAACGTTGGCGTGGACCTTTCTCTTTTCGGCGGAAGCCTTAACGGACGTTTCGATTACTATATTGCCACGACCAAAGGTACTATCACTTCCGTATCTACACCGCCCTCTACCGGTTTCTCCAGCTACACGGCGAACTTGGGGGAGGTAGAGAACAAAGGTTGGGAAGCCAGCCTGAACTGGCGGGTTTGGAGAGAGGCAAAGAGTGCAAGCTACCTCACGCTCTATGCTTCGGCTGCATCCAACAAGAATGTGTTGAAGAAAATATCCAACTCATTGAAGTCTATGAACGACAAGTCGGATGAGCAATATGACTCGGACAAGACCAATACCGCCGTTCCCGTCCGTTACGAGGAGGGCAGTTCCATGACAACTATCTGGGTAGTCAAATCGTTGGGTATCGACCCCGAGACCGGAAAAGAGGTCTTTGTGAAAAAGGATGGTACACTGACATACGACTGGAGCAGTAGCGACTATATCAATGGAGGCGACTCTCGTCCGAAAGTGTCGGGCAACTTTGGCATCAATGGCGAATATCATGGCTTCGGACTCAATCTGGGCTTCACTTGGCGATTGGGTGGTCAGATTTACAACGAGACGCTGTTGAGCAAGGTAGAGAATGCCGACCTGCTGTACAACGTAGACCGAAGAGTGTTCACGGGCCGTTGGAGTGAACCGGGACAGATAGCCCGCTTCAAGAGCATCGCTGACGATTCCTATACACAGCCGACCTCACGTTTCGTGGAGGACTACAACACGTTGACATTCTCGTCCTTGAGCCTTTCATACGATTTTCGTGAATGCAAGTTCATGCGTAACAGTTTCTTGGAGCGTCTGAAGGCCACCTTCTACATGAACGACCTGTTCACGTTATCCTCCGTGAAGACTGAAAGGGGTACATCGTATCCGTTCGCAAGAACGTTCTCATTTTCACTGCAGTTGAACTTTTAAATTGAAGCACGATGAAAAGAAGTATTATCAAATATATGGCCTTAGGGGTGTGTATGCTGACCCTTCAAGCATGCAACGACTACTTTGACGTTAAGCCAAAATCACAAGTCTTGGCCGATTACATGTTTGAATCGGAAGAAGGCTTTGACGACCAGTTGATTGGTGTATACAAGCAACTGACCTCAACTTCGCTTTACGGCAAGGAGATGACATTCGGATTTATGGAAGTCTTGTCACAAAACTACGATTTGCCTTCTGGCAGTCCGTACGAAGAAGCGGCTAAGTACAACTACGAAAATACGTCCATGGAATCCATAGTCGACAACATCTGGTCGGGTATGTATACAGCCATAGCCAACATCAATCTCATGTTGGAATACATAGACAAAGACTTGTCAATATTTACCGAAAACAATCATGACAAGTATAAAGGTGAGGCGCTCGCATTACGAGCTTTCATGCACCTGGAGTTGCTCCGGATATTTGCTCCCGCCTACTCTTCAAACCCTAACGCGCCGGCTATTCCTTACGTAACCGCCTATACACCGAAAGTTACCACCCAATCCACCGTCGCAGAGGCATTGGACTATATCATAAAGGATTTGGAAGAAGCTGCGTCATTGATTACATCGGTCACAGTCAATTACGAGGGTTATCGCATAAACGCTTATACGATTAACACGTTGCTTGCGCGCGCCTATTGGTGGAAAGGGGATGCAAAGAATGCCTTGAAGTATGCACGCTTCATCATTAACGATCCTTCCATCGAGAGTCTGAGATATTGGGTATACAGCAGTTCTCTGAACAACTCAGAGAGAGCATATTGGGACCGTATGTTCTCGTCTGAATTGCTTTTCAGACTCAACGTAATCGATTTGGACGATATCACTGACACCTATTTTAAGAGCACTGGAGGGGGTACCAACAAATTGTCGCCATCCCCAACGAAATGGGAAGACATCTTCGAGTACGCTAAAGGTTACGGAACAGATTTCCGCTATACCAAGCAATGGGAATACGACGGAAGCGACCCCTACTTCGCCAAATATTGGCAGTATGAAAACGGAATGTACAACAACATGGTCCCCGTGGTCAGAAAGTCAGAGTCCTATTACATCGCCGCAGAAGCTTTGGCAAGTATGGACTCCATACCGCAAGCCGTAGCCTACCTCAATAAAGTGCGCTCTAACCGTAACCTCAGCGAATTCCCGATAGAGGAAACAATCTCTGCGAATGAACTTCAGAATGAGATTTACAAAGAGTACCGTAAAGAGTTTGTCGGCGAGGGACAGTTGTTCTTCTACTATAAACGCATGAAGTACACAAACATCCCCGGGTCGTCGGTTCCGGCTTCCGACGCTGTCTATGTGTTACCGATGCCCGACAACGAGATAGAATTTGGCGAAAGAAAATAATTAAACAGATTATCAGTATGAAAAAGAATATATTCCTACTCAGCTGCCTACTCCTGTTGTGGGTAGGCTGCTCAAACGAAGACAATGTGTGGGGAGACACGAGTTATGCGCGTATTGTCGGACCCTACATCTGGACCTTGGGAACAGATTCCATGACCTATACCTTCTCCACCTCACACTCCGATGTGAAACAGTTCACGGTAGAGGCTGAGATTTATGTGCAGGGGAAAGTGGCGGATGCGCCCCGTAACATCTGTCTGAAGGTGGACGAGTCCAGAACCACTGCCCAAACAGGCACCTATACATTTCCGTCAGAGGTGACGTTGGAGAAAGGCGAACATAGTGTGGCTTGCCCCATCATCATCAACCGGACATCGGAAATTAAAAACAGCAATTACCGTCTGTGTATCGAGATTGAGCCGACTGGAGACTTGAAAGCCGGAGTAGCAAAAGAATCGTCGTTGACAATCGTGTGGAACGACATGATTACCAAGCCCTCGAATTGGGAAGACGATTTGATTGAATTCTTCGGAACTTACAGTGAAGTAAAATACCGTTTTATCATCTCTACATTGGGAGTGGCGACATTCCCCTACGGCGAAAGCGACTTCACATGGGGAAAGATGTGGAACTACCACTTGCAGATGATTGCAGCACTGGAGGAATACAACGACAATGCTGCTAACCCCGACCGCCCGATGAAGGATGAAAACGGAGGAATTGTATCATTTAACTAATAAGGAACAGTTATGAAAAGATTGATTTATATTTTACTCGGATTATGTTTCCCGTTCTTACATAGCTGTATGGACGACAAGGGCAACTATACATACGATTTTGACAACATGCCAGCAATTGAACTGGATTCACTCATGTTGGCAGAGGCCCAGCAAAGCGTCTATTACATTCCCTGGAATGTAGGAGACAACGTCAAGATTCCATTGGAAATCAACTACAAATTCAAGGACCGTTTGCAGTACTATTGGTTAGTGACTGACTATCCATACGAGGCACAATCTGTAGGAAATGCACAGGTATATCCACCAGCCGACACCATTTGCAGGATGCTTAGTCTGGACTACACCGTGGACCTTGATGCCGGGAAGACCTATTCGTTGGATTTGGTTATTATGGACACCGTGACGAACTTGAGCAAGCGGTATCAGTTCCTCAGTTATCTCAAAGTTCCAGAGGCAGGCTATGTAGGTGGCATTTACTGTTTGCAGCAGAAAGACGGACGATTGGACATTGACATATTCGGTACGCCGGCAGCACTGATATACAGCTACAACAGCTCCAACAACTTCCATGTAAAAGACTACTGGAGCAAAGTGCACCCGGACCATCCTTTGAAAGGGGACACAGGTTCCATCTACTGCTCTGACACGGGAAAATGGTTCTATGTATTCACCGAGGACGAGGGTATGCGATGCGACAATGCTAATTTGGTGGTGATGGACACCTGGGAAAACATGTTCTACAGCGCTCCCAAGTATGCGCCCGAAGCGTTCATCTGCCTTAATAATTGCGACTTTTTGATTAACAATGGGAAATTGCACTGCCTTTACTTGAATAAGGGTGACCGTAAATTCCAGACCTACACAGGGGGCAGTTACAACCTTGCACCGTTCCTTGCCAGCAACACGGTTCCTTCGCGTCCCAAGACAGGTGTCATCACTCCCTATCAGATTGTATTTGACAAAGAGCAGAACGGATTTCGTCCATATTATAATCTGTCCTCGTCTTTAGGCAGTTTCCTGCCATCAAAAGGGACAGCTTTGTTCGATGTAAATCATTTGGACGGAGAAGTGCTCTATGCAGGCACAGCCAACTCAAGTGAAACCGTAGCCCTGATGAAGCGTACGGACGGAAGTTATTGGTTGGACATAGCCAGTTTCTATAACGTAGTAGATGACGGAAACCTGGCCCGGCGGTCGGTCTCACTGGCAGGATGTCAGAAGATAGACCAAGCCACATGTTACATAACGGGGGAATTAGGTCCTGTACTCTTTTATGGAGCGGGCAATACAATCTATTCCTTCAGTTACACTACGGGGCAAACGGAAGCTCTCGAGTTATGGACTGGCGATGCAGGTGATGTCATCACATGCATGAGAGTCATGCCGACCGGCGGATTCCCGACCGGTGGATGTATCCTGTTCACTTCCGTATGGAACGAAGAGAAGAAAGAGGGAAAAGTAGTGGAAATCGAATTCGATACGACAACCGGTCGAGTAAACAACTTCTGGGGACTGATGTTCGGAGGACAACCGACACCTCAAGTTTACGAAGGATTTGGCAAGATTATTTCCATGACGATTCCTTTGATAGTGTAGAGACAGAAAGGACATAAACACAAATATAAATATATTCAAACCAAAAGAAGAAAACATGAAAAAATCTATTTCAAAAGGAATGTTATGCATGGCACTGTCGGCTTTTGCCGTAGTCTGCAACGCACAAGAGGCTTACAAAATCACAGGTAACACACAAGGGTTCTCCGATGGAGCTACAGTCAGATTGACTTTAGCTGCCACACATGAGAACAAACCGCAAACGTTAGCGGAAGGTGTTATCCAAAACAATGCGTTCACACTGACGGGAACACTCGAGGAGCCACGTTTGTGCATGATTAGAATAGACGACAAAAACAAATACGGTGTAAACTCTTTCATGATTAAGGATGGAAATATAACCGTAAACATTGTTCAAGGCGATTCAAATCATGGTGGTTATGTGATGTTCAAAAAGTTCACTGTCGAAGGCTCAGACATCGATAAAGAGTTTCGCAAGAGAGCCGGATTCCGTGACACGCTGGACAGCATCTACAACGACTACAATAATCGTGGAAAAGAGATTCGGGACAAAGTGAATGCTGCCAAAAGATCCGGAAACGCAGAAGAGGTGAAGAGACTCCAAAGCACGGATGCCTACAAGACATTTGAACAGGATGACTTAAACTTCTTCAACCTTGTAGAGAAGACCATGTTCGAGGAATTCAAGAAGAACGGTGATTCGTTCTGGGGCCCGCTGTTGGTATTGTATAATATCAACTATTTCACGCCGAACGACCCTAAGTTCACTTCCTTGTATGAGGGTTTTTCAGATGAAGCCAAGAACAGCTTCTACGGAAAGCTCCTGAAAAAGCAGATTTACGTTGAAGGATTGGCCGGTAAGGCCAACCCGGGATTCTCCTTGCCCGACAGGGACGACAAGGTAAAGTCCTTCACAGAGTTGAGCAAGGGCAAGAAGTTGGTTCTCATCGACTTCTGGGCATCGTGGTGCAATCCGTGCCGTAAATCCATTCCTCAGTTGAAGGAGATTTACAAGGACCTCGCCAGCAAGGGACTGGAGATTATCAGCGTTTCCATCGACAAGAAGAAAGCCGATTGGGTGAAAGCTCTCGATGCAGAACAACTCCCTTGGCCGTGCGTGTTGGACACCCAGGATGTCTTCGGCTCCAAATACAATGGCCGAGCAGTTCCTACATTCGTTTTGGTCGATGCCAACGGTATTGTTATCAGCGACATGCTCGGTGTAGGTGACCTGCGTGCAAAGATATCATCCCTTCTCTCCAAATAACCACCTTTACAGGTAACGTGATGAGCCTTTCCGACGTAGCTAGCGACAGCGAGTTCGGAAAGGCTCTCTTATTTCATAGGGGCAGTCAAAGCAACGGATATCGTTTTTATATACCCCACACCGAACTAATACAGGCAACCGAACATCCAAAGTGGGATGCGATGTCCATTGCCCACCTCAATGTCGTCAATGGCCAAATAGCTGTTCGGCAAGTCCGCTATCTGATCGAATGTCTTGCGGACTCCACCGACCTCGAACAGATACTTGTCATCGGCCAAGAAGTCCCCTTGTTTGGGCAGAATCAGCGTAGCTACCGCACCCACCTGATTGGCGAAAAAGGTTTCGCGCATCGTCCCTTCCGAAACGTTCCCAGAAAGTGCATACATCAAGTTGGCATTATTCAGATAGATCTTCTTGGGGCCTGTCAAATGTTTGTAATCTTTCAACTTATCCGTCAGCAACCACAACAGTCCGGCACGGTCCAGCAGATACAACATCTTCAAGGTCTGGTCGCGGGTGGACTCCAGTTGTGTGGATAGCTTATTGATGTTAGGCTCCAAGGGAACATTCTCCGCGATGACCATCAGCAGTTTCTTTATCTTCTGCGTGGTCAGGTAAGTAATGTCCTCTACAGCAGGAATGTCTCCGTCTATGACAAGCCGCGCAACTTCCGCCACACGCATCAGATAATCGTCGCCAGTCTCTTTATAGTAAGGATAGTATCCCTTCTGGAGATACGCTTCGAAGTGCCTCAAGACCTTTACTTTGGAGGTGACGTCGAAGGCATAACCAACATGCTTCGAGAGCAACTCTTCCAAACTAAGGGGAGCAGCCGTCAGCAGGCCTTCATATTCGAGGTACTCGCGAAACGACAGGCCGTTGAGTGTGTAGAGAGACTGTCGGCGAGACAGGTCGGCGACAGAGTTGTCGATAGCCAGCATGGCCGACCCCGTATAGACGATGTTCAGCTCGGGATAACTGTCATAGAAGTATTTGAGCAAAGCCGTCCAGTTCTTGTATCGGTGCACCTCGTCGAAATAAACATGCGTCACGCCATGCGTATAGAGGAATTCAACCAAGTCTTCCAACTTATGAGTCTCAAACCAAAGATTATCGAGCGAAACGTACAACACACTGTCGACATTGACGAACGTCTCCTTGATGTGTTGCAAGAGCATGGTCGTCTTGCCCACACCACGTGCGCCCTTAATACCCAACAGTCTTACGTTCCAGTTGATTTGGCAATAAAGGTACCGTTTAAACCGCAAGTCCGTAGCAGCCAGCTTCCGGTGAAAAACGTTCAGCAATGGTTGAATGTCTGTGTAATCCATAACAGCGTGTATCTTATCTTTTCAAGTGCAAAGATAGTAAAAACACTTTTCGAAAAGTGTTTTTCGGG
>CAVFUK010000146.1:0-11020 GCA_963625535.1 Anaerovoracaceae bacterium
CATCATTCAAGGAATTACTTCCACTATATTGATAACAGCGTGAATAGTTTCCACCACGTGCAGCGAACTCCCATTCGGCTTCTGTCGGCAGGCGGAACTTCTTGCCAGTCATGGAATTCAACTTGGATATGAACGTTTGGCAATCGTTCCAACTGACTTCTTCAACAGGCTTATTGTCACCGTTGAAGTGCGAAGGGTTACTACCCATCACCGCCTTCCAAAGAGCTTGCGTCACCTCTGTCTTACCTATATAATAATCCTTAGTCAGCGTTACTCGATGAGTGGGCTTCTCGTCAGCGTCAGGATTCGCCTGCTCCGAAGTCGCTCCCATCGTAAACGTGCCAGCCTCAACCTTCACCATCTCGAATGATACTCTATGAACTGAAAATTTAAGAATTGAAGGCGAAGGAGGCGATTGAAAAGGATTCACAACAATAGTATCTTCATCCGATTGTTTCGTTACTTCTTTTGAATAGCCCTTCGATGCACCTCTCACATCAACAGATAGTATAGCATTTTTGAGCTCGCAGATGCTTTGGTAGCGCCCAATCACAATTGGGTTCATTGTTTTCTCAACGACAGCAAGCAAGGCTTCGGATACGCCTTTGGCCTTCAGATTATTGGGAAGAGATTCGTTGTTGTTCAACAAGTCCGACGCTACAGGAGGAGTCTCTCCCGTAAGCAACTTATAGAATGTCGCGCCTAGGGCATAGACATCGATGGTAGGGCGGAACTCTCCATCCTTTGACTTGTTGCCTTGCTCTATAGGAGCATAGCCTGCGGTACCAAGACCGATATTGGTGGAAGTATCTGGCGTTCCGTCTTCACTGTAATGCTTCGACAGGCCAAAGTCTATCAAGAAGATGTGACCATCGTTCGCACGGCGCATCACGTTGCTGGGCTTCAAGTCCAGGTGGAGCATGTGCTTCTGCTCGTGCATGTAGATGAGGGCGTCGGCTACGGAACAGATGATGGAGATGGCCTCATCCGCATCAACGTGGTGTTGCTTCACGTAATCGTTAAGATTCGGGCCTTCGATGAAATCCATCACATAGTAGAACGTGCCGTTCTCGCCAAAGGAGTCCGTCACACGAACGATGTTCGGATGGTCGAGTCTTGAGAGGTTGATGGCCTCCTTCTTGAACTTCTTGAAGTAGTTGAGTGAAAGGCTGCCGTCCGACATTCCCGTGATGCTGCCGTCCTCAGCACGGGAGTTGAGTTCCTTCATGAAGAACTCCTTGATGGCGACTTTCTTGCCAAGGTTCGTGTGCTCGGCCAAGTAAGTGATGCCGAAGCTACCTTGTCCGAGCATCCGCTCTATTCTGTATCGTCCTCCCTGCAGGAGGGTATTGGGTTGAAGTGTTTGCATATACTTTATATCCTCGTTGTTATTGTCCAATTTTCCATTCGGGCAGCTCCGCTCTGCCCTCATTACACGCTATAATCTCTTTTTAGCTTAGAACTGAAGAAAAAGTCGGATGCCTCGATGTTGTTACTCGGAGAGAACCAGGCGCAGACCAAGGACGTAGCTCCTGCAGTCCGGACCGCCGAAGTTGCTACGATCCGAGGAACGGCAGCCCCTGGCATTGTCGCCCCAGCTGCCACCACGGAGCACGCGGCTAGACCCACTCGAAGGGCCTTCAGGGTCATATTGTGCGTTGCTACTGTATGAGCCATACCAATCCGAGCACCACTCCCAAACGTTGCCACTCATATCATAGATTCCGAGTTCGTTCGGTTGTTTCGTCGCCACATCATGTGTGGTACTTCCACTATTATCAGTGAACCAAGCTACATCATTCAAGGAATTACTTCCACTATATTGATAACAGCGTGAATAGTTTCCACCGCGTGCAGCGAACTCCCATTCGGCTTCTGTCGGCAGACGGAACTTCTTGCCAGTCATAGAATTCAACTTGGATATGAACGTTTGGCAATCGTTCCAACTGACTTGTTCAACAGGCTTATTATCACCTTTGAAGTTTGAAGGGTTACTACCCATCACCGCCTTCCAAAGGGCCTGTGTCACCTCAGTCTTACCTATGTAATAATCCTTAGTCAGTGTTACTTTATGAGTGGGCTTCTCGTTATCCCATGGATTCGCCATCTCCGAAGTCGCTCCCATCGTAAATGATCCGGCATAGACTTTCACCATAGGGTAGCGGACTCCATTAACCGTCAAGACTCCATTGGAAAAGGACGCATTAATTGAACGATTACGATTTGAATTCGACGGTGCGATTTTCTTCTCATTCGAAGATTCTACTTGCTGAGTAGTTTTTCTTCTTACCGTAAAGTTCTGAGCCTGTATTTCTCCATAAAATGACAAAATAAGCATTAAAAGGCCTATTCTAACACACTTACTCAAAGGAATAATCATATCATCTTTTATTTATAACCTTGACACAACATTATTATTGTCCTACATCCAATATGAGAACCTTCCGTCCTTGTCTGCGAAGAAATAAGAGCCTCGACTAGTAAATTTAATTCTGAACACATCAAACTTAGCTGATTTTAATGCATTTCTAAGTCTCTCGGACACATTTCCCATAAACTTGTACCCATCTTCAAAGCATAAAACAAGTCCGTCATTTGTAATATGTGCAGCCCATAATTGACCAAATGAATTAATGCCATCTTCAATCCATCCATATACGTCTGTAGACGAAGCCCTTATATGTTCAGTAGATATGATTATCCAATTGCCATAATCATTAAACGTAACAGAGGTTACGACTTCTCTCTTGTAATTAAAATCGCGCAATGCGTCTTCCAAATCACTCGGCACATTTGACCAGCGAAAACCATTGTTCCCATACAGAATCAACCAATGGCCATTTTCGGTAAGCTGTATATCATCAATAAATTCTCCGTCATCATGAAGTTCTTTAATTGCATTTGCCAAGCCACGCGGAATGCCACTGTACGAATATTGGTTGCTATAATTTAACGCAATATCACCACCAGTATCAGTTATCGCGACATTTCGACAAACGCCCCATGACGAGATGCTCTTTTTAACGTAATCACGTGAGTTCTGCGAATAACAATTTAATGTCATTAACAAGATGCAAAAGAAAAACAGAAAAATCTTCTTCATGTTATTGTCTATTTAGATTATTAGTCATTAAATTACACAAACTGCTTTAGTATTACCATTTTAGCCTTTTCGAGGCCAGACAATTGTTCATGTTGGTCTTCTACCGATGAAGCTTGTGATTTGCCCACAAACAGGCTAAGTATCAAGCCACCCATTAGTTTAAATATATTCTTCATATTCTTAGTTTTAAGTAATGATTTATGATTCTTATTTCTTAAACAGTAGATAGTACAGTGGTCCAAGACATACTATTAGACATAGTATTGGTGAAAGCTGATTTCAGGACTAAATGAGGTAAAAGCACCTTTCAGTTCACTATCGGAGAGAACCAGGCGCAGACCAAGGTAGCTGCCCCCGTTGCCCGGATAGATGCCGTCACGAAACGAGGAACGGCAGCGCCTGGCAAAGCTGCCCCAGCTGCCACCACGGCGCACGCGGTAAGACCCACTCAAAGGGCCCACAGGGTCATATTGTGCGTTGCTACTGTATGAACCATACCAATCCGAGCACCACTCCCAAACGTTGCCACTCATATCGTAGAGTCCAAGTTCATTCGGTAGCTTTGTCGCCACATCATGGGTGGTACTTCCACTATTATCTGTGAACCAAGCTACATCATTCAAGGAATTACTTCCACTATATTGATAACAGCGTGAATAGTTTCCACCACGTGCAGCGAACTCCCATTCGGCTTCTGTCGGCAGGCGGAACTTCTTGCCAGTCATGGAATTCAACTTGGATATGAACGTTTGGCAATCGTTCCAACTGACTTCTTCAACAGGCTTATTGTCACCGTTGAAGTGCGAAGGGTTACTACCCATCACCGCCTTCCAAAGAGCTTGCGTCACCTCTGTCTTACCTATATAATAATCCTTAGTCAGCGTTACTCGATGAGTGGGCTTCTCGTCAGCGTCAGGATTCGCCTGCTCCGAAGTCGCTCCCATCGTAAACGTGCCAGCCTCAACCTTCACCATCTCGAATGATACTCTATGAACTGAAAATTTAAGAATTGAAGGCGAAGGAGGCGATTGAAAAGGATTCACAACAATAGTATCTTCATCCGATTGTTTCGTTACTTCTTTTGAATAGCCCTTCGATGCACCTCTCACATCAACAGATAGTATAGCATTTTTGAGCTCGCAGATGCTTTGGTAGCGCCCAATCACAATTGGGTTCATTGTTTTCTCAACGACAGCAAGCAAGGCTTCGGATACGCCTTTGGCCTTCAGATTATTGGGAAGAGATTCGTTGTTGTTCAACAAGTCCGACGCTACAGGAGGAGTCTCTCCCGTAAGCAACTTATAGAATGTCGCGCCTAGGGCATAGACATCGATGGTAGGGCGGAACTCTCCATCCTTTGACTTGTTGCCTTGCTCTATAGGAGCATAGCCTGCGGTACCAAGACCGATATTGGTGGAAGTATCTGGCGTTCCGTCTTCACTGTAATGCTTCGACAGGCCAAAGTCTATCAAGAAGATGTGACCATCGTTCGCACGGCGCATCACGTTGCTGGGCTTCAAGTCCAGGTGGAGCATGTGCTTCTGCTCGTGCATGTAGATGAGGGCGTCGGCTACGGAACAGATGATGGAAATGGATTCATCCGTACTGAGTGAATGTTGCTTCACGTAATCGTTAAGATTCTGCCCTTCGATGAAATCCATCACATAGTAGAACGTGCCGTTCTCGCCGAAGGAGTCCGTCACACGAACGATGTTCGGATGGTCGAGGTTGGAGAGGTTGATGGCCTCCTTCTTGAACTTCTTGAAGTAGTTGAGTGACAAGCTTCCGTCCGACATTCCCGTGATGCTGCCGTCTTCATCTCGGGAATTGAGTTCCTTCATGAAGAACTCCTTGATGGCGACCTTCTTGCCAAGGTTCACATGCTCGGCAAGGTATGTTATTCCGAAACTTCCCTGACCGAGTACGCTCACTATTCTGTATGTTCCACTATGTAGCAGTGTTCCTATAGGTAATCGCATAGTTATTTGTCTTTGTCGTTATTATCATTCGATGTTTGTTCACTCTTTTCAGCACCGTGCTTCATAAGATTCTGCAGCGTAGACTTCTTGTTCGCTGAGGTATCGGGCTTAGCATCGCCAACGCTGTCTCGTTTGGGCATCGGCTTCGTTTTCTTTTCATGCGACTCTTTTGGCTGCGCCTTGCCCCTATCCTTATTTATATGGTTAGAATCGTTGGGAGAGGCCACAGGTTGAGGTCCTTTCTCTTCACCTTGTTTCTTTTCGACAGAAGTGCGAGTCTGGATATGATGCTTTGGACTTTCAACTCTTTTCCCGTCAACGTCTTCCTTCCCATCCTCCTTGTCCCCCTGCAGGAAGGCAGGGGCTATCGCCACGGCGGCAACGAGAACAGCTGCGGGGAGAATCCATTTGAGGGAGTATCGCCGGTGAGGGGGAACGACCTTGGCGGTGGCTATCTCGCGTCGAGAAGCGCTGAAGACAGGCTTCACCCAAGTGCCATTGGAATCGGCTTCGGACTGAGGCAAGACGGCGGTGCCTTCCACGGCATCGAGGTGGATGAGGTGGGCGGTGTGGTTGTCCTTGTTGTCCTTGGTGAGGCGGCGGAGCATCTCTATCTTCTCCTTGTCCGATACTTTGGGGTTGCAGAGGACGTTCACAAGATTGTCGTCGGTGGTCTCCTCCAACATGCCGTCGGAGCAGAGGAAGAAGTAGTCGCCGGACTGAATGTCCGTCAGGTGGGCAATGTCGGCTTTCACACGGCGCTCCTGGCAGGGCTGCATGGCGCGGGTGATGACGTTCTTCTGCGGATGGTGCTTGGCTTCCTCCTCGGTGATCTCGCCTATCTTCACGAGGTCGTTCACCAAGGAATGGTCGCGGGTGCGGAACACCACGTGGGCAGGCTGTCCGTCCTTCGCGGGGCGAAGCTGATAGACACGGCTGTCGCCGATGTGGGCCACCGTGGCACCGTTGGCGTGGAGGCAGAGGAACGTCATGGTGGTTCCCATGCGGCGGTCGGAGTCGTCGCCATTGTTCTTCGCGTCCAAGGCATCGAAAGCGGCGCTGAGGGCTTGCTGGAAGAGGTCGTCGAGGAGCGGTTCGCCCGGATGCCACGCGGCAAGGATGGTGTCGCTGATGACCTGGCAGACGGTGGACGAGGCCACCTCGCCCTTGGCGTGACCACCCATGCCGTCGCAGAGCATGAACAGGCGGTCGTCCGGCGTGGAGGCGCCTAAGGCAGGGAACAGGGAGTCTTCCTGGTTGGGCTTCTGCCCTATCTCCTGCAGACTATATGCTTTTAGTTTGAAGTTCATCATACGTTCTCTTATTTCTTGAAAGTTAATAAGGTGTTGCCCAGCTTGAGGCGGTCGCCATCGTTGAGCACGAATTGGTCGCGCACACCGATGAGGGTGTCGTTGAGGTGCGAGGGGTTCTTGTTGGCTCCGTTCTTGAGGATGTGCAACAGCTGATGGTCAGCGGTTCGCTGCACCTCGATGATGGCGTGGCTGCGGCTCATCGTGCGGTCGTCCGTCTCTATCTGCACGGTGGCCATGGAGGTGGTCGCCTTGCGGCCGATGGTGTTGAGTCCCGTGCTCAGCTGGTAGATTCGGCCCTTGGCATCCACCAAACGGCCAACGGTGGTCTGAAGCAGAGTGCCACCGATTATCGTGTCGCCATCACCTGATTTCGGGCTTGAACCGCCAGCGTAAAGGGTGTCGTCTCCCGAAGGAGCGGACGTGCGGGGACTGCCGTAGATGGTGTTGTCGTTAGCTGGAGCAGGCCGCTTGGCAGGGTCCTCGTAGCGCTGGCAATCGCCCACGAGATGCTTGCTGTGGCACACGGGACAGGTGAAGGTGGCCGCGTTGATGTTGGGCGCGTCATTCAGCCGTAGCACTTTGCCGCAGGTGGGGCATTTTATCATTATCTCATTCATATCTCTGTCTGTTATTTGGTTTTACCACCGCATCACCGGCATGTTGTCGGGGAACTTTCCCCACATGACAGGATGCTGACGGTTGTTTGTTTCTTTCTGTACCTTCTCACTCACATAGTCGAACAGCTCGAGGGCGGTGATGATGCGGTCGCCGTTGACATCCGCCCCACCCCGCAGGCCGTGTTGCAGGGCATAGGTGAAGACGCCGTTGGTCATTCCGCGCCTCTCCAGGGAGCGCTCGTTGCTGCGGCAAGAGAGGAAGAGCATCACGTTGGCGTCGCGGACATCCGCATCGGCTTGCTCGCCCTGTCGTCCTTGGCGCATGGTGCCGGCGTAGCAGGCATCGGCGAATATCATCTTACTACGGCTCTTGCACGTCGCCAGGATGGTGTAAACGTCCTGGTAAAAGAGGAAGTCGTCGTAGCAGACGAAGCCGCCCCGCACGCCATGGCCGCTGAAGAAGAGCACCACGATGTCGTCCGCCTTTGCCACGGAGGCCATCTCGCGCAAGGCGTTCTTCACGGATGCCAAGGTAGCGTTGGCATTGCGCAGGAGCCACGTCCGAGCTTGTTTGTTCTCCTTGTAGAGCCACTCCATGGTGGCGGCGTCGTTGTGAGGCAGGCGAAGGTCGTTGCGGGAGCCGGGATAATCGGAGACACCCACGGACACCAAGTAGATCTTCGCCTCACACACTTGCGGCAACAGGGAGAGGAGCAGCATCAAGAGCAGCGTTCCGGTCCACTTATACGGGCATCGTATCCATGCCATTGTTATAGTCGGGCTGTTCATCCGTAGCGTCACAAACGAATGTGTTAATATTCTGAGCCTCGGCTTGCTGTTGAAGGGCATAAGCCTGTTCTATTTGGCTCATCTCCACCGGATTGTTGGAGATGTCGGCAATCTCGTTCTGCTCAATCTGACCATTTCCGTTGACATCTTGCACATAGACCTCAGCCTTACCATCACCATTCACATCCACCACGGCAGCCACATCCACACCATTGGTGAACACAGCCGCCTGCATGGTCTGCCCATAATCGCCCTCAGCTTCGTACATTCCGAGAATCTGCACCTCATTGCCGCCACCATTGTCGGCAACGCTTGCGGAAGCCCCGTATGCGGGAGCGTCATTCTGCTGCTGTGCCACGTAAGCTTGCTCGTAACCTGCCATCTGCACGTTCTCGCCAGCGATGTCGAACACCTCGCCTTCGCCAATCTCACCATTGTGATCGGCGTCCACAGCCATCACCTCGGCCTTACCGTCGCCATCGATGTCCACCACGGCAGCCACATATTCGCCGTCGGTCACCACTGCGGTCTGCAGGGATTGTCCATGCTCGCCGTATATGCCCAGCACCTGCACCTCATTGGACCCTTCGCTCTGATGAGAGCCAGTGGTCTGTGTGTGAGGCTGTCCCGACACTGGGTCTGCTCCACCATGGCCTGTATAGTCAGTCTCATGATAAGATGCCGGAGTTGCCTGTGCGGTAGCGGCTCCTGCATGGGCAGCATTCGCCGAGCCCGATTGAGCCGTGGCTTGAGGAGCAGGCTGCGGTTCGGGCTTAACGTCCGCAGCGTCGGGCTGTGCTTCAGCGGTAGCGGCTTCAGCAGTGGCGGCAGTGGTTTCAGCGGCAGCGGCTTCCTCCGCAGCAGCATCCGGATTCTCGGCAGCGACATCCTCCGCGGTCTTATCCTCAGCTTCTTCGTCTTTATTGTGGATAGCGTCCATGCCCAATGTGGCCACACCGGCTCCAACCATTCCTCCTACGAAAGAAGCGCCTACGTTTTTTACGGCAGTCTTCTTGCCTTCGCTACTCTTTTCGGTCAGATCATTCTGAATCTGTGTAGTCTCGTCTTCGCCCATGGGCTGATAGATTGTTTCTTCGTTGTTCATACCATTCTCTTTTTAATAGGTTTATAAATCAATGATGTAGCAAAGATAGCCTGCCCACATCCGTTTGCCTCACTATTCTGCGCTTCCTGTACGAAATACCCCGATTATTACACGAAATGTCAGTTGGTGTACTTGCAACCGCACGAGAAGCACTGCTTGTTGTACTTGATGCTGCGGTAGGGTATCGCCCCGAAAGGCTTCCCGCAAGCGGGGTTCGGACACTTATACTTTGCGGCGAACTCCTCGTCGAGGTCGTGCAGCTGGCTTGTCACCGTCTTGTCGCGACTTCCCTTCACGAAGAAGTAGATGGCGACCGCCAAGGCGGCGAGGATTATCAGGACGCGCACCGTGGGGTCTATGCCTGGGAAGAAGCCGATGAGCATCGCCAGCATGGAGAGGATTCCCTGTATGCGCTGGCGGTTGGCGAGCTTGGCGGCATTCTCCTGAATCTCCAGGCGCCGTCGGTCGTATTCGTTCCACACACTCTCCAGCGGTTGCAGTGAGAAGGAACCCACACTGGGAGAGCCCGGCGCGGAGACACCCGCGAGCTGCAGTATCTGCTGCAGGGGAACGGTGTATCTGTCCGCTCCCAGCTGCACTTGGCTGGCGGCGGTGATGCTCTTGCTGAATATCTGGTTGCCGTCGACGTAGGTCACGTTCTGGGGTTTCATGTTCTGGATGGTGATGTCGCTGCCATTGATGGTGAGGCTGCAATGCTGACGGCTGACAGACCGTGGGACACTGCCTGCCTGACCCAAGTTGAACTCTCGGCCACAGGCAACGACGTGGAGCCGGCTCACACCATCTTCCCTACCTATTATTATATCCATAGGACTTCAGAGGTTTTTATTTCACGACAGTGGCTTCCACATGAGGCGCCTCTTGCACTTGCTCGGCACCGCCACGTGCCATGAGGTCCTTCAGCTGGCGGAGGGCTTCCTTGGAGATGCCCAGTTTGAAGGCGAAGTTGACGCCGTCGGACACCACCAGACTCTGCAGCAGGGGTTGCACACGGTAGATGAAGTTGATGTTGACGATGAATCGCTTGCCGATGCGGGCAAAGATGGTGGCACGTTCGCGCAGCCGCTCGGTGAGGAGCTGTTGCATGGTGCTGAGGTTCATGCAGACAGAGACTTTCTGTTTGTTGATGAGCACGATGTTGGTGTAGTTGCCGTCGCCCTCCATGTAGACAATCTTGGAGCAGTCGAGGCGAATGAGTTCGTCGCGGGTGTTGATGAAAAGGTGTACTGCGTTCATACTGTTGTTAGTTTTTTTATAGTATTAGCTTTCCCCATTATTGGTTAAAGCGCAGACACAAAAAAAGCGTGGAATCGCCAGTTGTCCATTCCACACATCGAGGCCCTTGCATTGCCTATTATAGTCGAACAGACAACGTCAGAGCCCACGCCGATATGAATCAATCGTACCATGGGCAGGCCTATACACGGAACCAATGCCGCACCCCAGGGGCGCAGCGAAGCCATGCAAGGTACTCCACGGATAGATATAATCACACCCGGGACATCTACCGTTGACCATGTTCCAGACTATAATATCGAGGATTGCAAGGTTTCGATGTGTCAAGAACAAAGCGCCGATAAACGCCTTCATTATGTCGTGCCTCGTTACCCACCCTACCTTCTTGTCCGATGGCAAAAAAGCCACCCGAAAGAATCGGCGTGCGCCGAGGCCGGAAGCGTCAACAGGAGGCACGCGAATGCACTCCCCTTGGGTTTCCGATTCAAAGGTATACCTATTTTGTTGAATGGACAAACAAAAGAGGGAAAAAATAAAGTTTTACGACGAATAGCCGCATAAATGGAGATAGAATTGCCGTACGAAGGGAATGGAAAGGAAGAATCGGTGGGGACTTATAGCCAACGGACAATAGGCGGAAAGGCAGGACGAACGGCTCAGAACGCAAACCAAGCGAGGAGGCGGAGGTGGAAGCAAAGCAAGGCGAGCGAGAACAAATGCGAGGGGACACTTTGCAGCATCCCCTCGCTATAATATAATATGGTAAGGCAAGAGCGCTTACTCATGCACATAGAGGTCCCAGCCGAGGTAGTTGTCGACGGCCTCGTGGAGGATGTCGACAACGTCGGTGCGACACA
>CAVFUK010000147.1:0-2938 GCA_963625535.1 Anaerovoracaceae bacterium
TCGTAGGAGTTTGGTCAAGTGATTGATATGTTTTCATAGATGTTTGATTAACAGCTATAAAGTTACGAAAAATACATCACTTGACCAATTTATTTAGTCACTTTTTTACTGCTTTTTCATAGATTTAGAAGTGGTTCTCGATATGCAATGCGACACTACTTTCAATCATTAGGACTGTGCGTTCTTGGGAGAAAGTCAAATCCAAGCTATCACGGGCTGACAACCCCAAAGGGGCTAATAATAAAAATTCGGGTATAGTCAAAGCCTTTTAAATGAAAGAACCGTGAGAAAAGGATGCGCTTTTTCGGAAGAAGTTTTGCCCAATTAAAGTATTTCATTACTTTTGTGTGTTCATTGGAAGATGATACATATATTATATATAGTGTAAGCCTATGCCTCAAAACTTGATTGCGACCATACGATACAAGGTGCTCGACAGATGCTTCAAGGATTTCCGCCACCGGTATTATATCGATGACCTTATGGATGCGTGTGCCGAGGCTTTGCTCGATTACAAAGGCAGCGACCGAGGCATCAGCAGACGGACGGTCTTCGCCGACATCGAGTTTATGGAGAGCGACGAAGGTTGGAGCATTCCGCTTGAACGGCTCAAAGACGGGAAGAGGGTGTACTATCGTTACGCGGACAAGGACTTTTCCATATTCAACAACGAGTTGTCCGACACGGAACTCTCGCAAATAAGGACAACCGTGGACGTGCTAAGCCGCTATCGAGGACTGCCGTCGACGGAGTGGTTGGAGGATGTAATCTCGAACCTCGAATATCGTTTCGGGCTAAAACCTCACAATGCCAACTTCCTCTCCTTTGAGCAGAACGAACATCTGCAGGGCATCCAATACTTGTCTACCGTCATCGAGGCAGCCTCCCACAAGCAAACACTACTTGTGAAGTACCAAGCCTATGGTGCGAAACCAGTGGATTGGGTGGTTTACCCCTATTACGTGAAGCAGTACAACAACCGTTGGTACCTGTTCGGGCTGAATAAACAATATGGCACAATATCCAATATCCCGTTGGACCGGATTTGCGGACTGCAACTGTCCGACCAGAAGTTTATCCCAAATGAATCCGTGGATTTTGACCATTATTTCGACGATGTCGTCGGGGTGACCATACCGCCTGCGGATATTGGAAAGGAACGTATAGAACTGCTGTTCGACAAGCGGCGGATGCCCTACATCAAGTCAAAACCCATCCATCCGAGCCAACAAGTCGTTGACCCTGACAAAGGAATCGTCTCCATTGAGGTGCGACCGAACAAGGAACTCGAATCGTTGGTTCTCTCATTCGGCCCGCAGGTGGAAGTGCTTTCCCCCGAATGGTATCGCAGACAAATCAAAGAAAAATTAGAAGAAAACGCAAAAAAATATTTGTAGTGCAGTTTGGTTGCACAGAAGCAGCGTTTCTTTGCACCGTAAATCAGATAACAAACAGTATATGAGCAACAAAATAGGTTTTACCAACTTCCGCAAATTTGCTAATTTCCCCGAGATTGATCTTGGAGACGTAACCATCTTGGTCGGTGGAAACAACTCCGGCAAGTCCACGTTGGTCAAAGCATTCTTGCTTTGCGTGGACAACTTGCGCCGGATGCGCATGAGTGACCGCCGACGTGGCGAAAGCTCTATTTTAGGCTTTGCCAAGCCTATCTTTAGGTTCGACGCCAATGAATATCACGACGTGAAGGTGAAGACCTTCGCTCGAGCTATATATAACAAGCCCGTAGAGGACGGCAATGGAGAGAGCGCGTCGTTACCGTCTACCATTACCTTCAAATTCGCCATCGGTAAGTTTGAGTTCAAGTTCGTCGTAGCCGGCGATCGCGATGAAGACCTCACCTATGGCGATGTCCAGCTTATCTCTATTGAGGATAAAGAGCAGAACATCCGCTTCTGTAATGACTATGAACACTGTACCATGTCTTATGCGGTGATTGCCCCTTCAAAGCAGGATGGTTCCGAAAAAGAGGGTCAGGACGCTTCCAGGAAAGAAGAGCTGAAGAAGCAATACCAAGAGGTGGAAAAGTCCATAAAGGTCGCCAACGAGGAGTACGACTTGAATAAGATAGTCTCCCTTTGTGAAGTGAAGGAAAAGATAGAGGCTGCCTACAAAAAGGCGTTTGGCGTAGATTTGGAGGAAGAGAACCTTGAAGATGATGCTCCTGCGGGTCAAGAGAGAGAATCTGTCTGCTACGATGGCCTTCCTTTAGGTTTTGATTTGAATGTAGCGAACGAACCTGTTGTGATGAACGTTATCTCCAACATCATCAACTTCGCTACTCTTTCCAAAGACAGGGAACCAGAGTACAAGGAAGGCGATGACCTTGACGCTTACAACGAGAAGCTTGAGGCTTACAACGCAAAAGAAGATGCCAGAAATGGTATGAAATTGGACAAAAGCAAAATGCTCAATTCCAGGGACGACCTTGCATTCTTGTTAAGTACTCTCGACGTACAATACATTCCCGCTCATGCCGTCAATCAAGGCGCTTATTACGAGACAGGCAGCAACGACTTCATGGATCAAGTCGTTTACGACTTCTACTTTGAAAAGATCATGCCAGGAGATACGGAATACACGTTTGTAACCAATTGGATGAGAGCTTTCGGTATAGGCCATGATTTCCGCGTTGAACCTCTTATGGCTGGTGATGTGTATAAGGTCACCATAGAAGATGAAGACGGCACAAAACTGCCGTTGGCCGACAAGGGTATGGGCGCCATTCAGATGATGATTCTCTTGTTGCGCCTCGCTACCATTATGCACATGGCAAAATCCGACAAAAGGGCATCTACAATCGTAGCCATCGAAGAACCTGAGCAGAACCTGCATCCCAAGATGCAGAGCCTGCTTGCCGACCTCCTTTACACCATCGCCACAAGCAACGACTACAAGATAAACTTCATCATCGAGACTC
>CAVFUK010000147.1:2948-10682 GCA_963625535.1 Anaerovoracaceae bacterium
AGAGTCAAGTAATTGTCGCTCAGAACAATTATGTGAATGACGAAGACATACAGGAGAACTGCCCATTTGTCGTCTATTATTTGCCGGCAGACGCAGGAGAACCTTACCAGATGCACTACAAGTCAACGGGTGGCTTTGTAGAGAAGTTTGGAACCGGTTTCTTCGATGCCGCAACCGAGTCCGACATGGTTATCATCCGCAAGGAGTTTGAACAAAAGAAGAAAAGTCGCAAATAGCCTATGTTTACACTCTATACTACGGAAGACAAACTTACCGAACTCTGCCTCGAAGGCGGAACGTGGTATGACATTATCAGAAATCAGCGTACTGTCTGTGTTTGCAACAATTCCGCTGACGAAGAATGGGACGTGTCAAACGAAGTGCTCATGAATCTTTTTCGTGAGGGAACTGACATTGAGGTAGACAATGAATTGGCTGAAGACATTAAACACGACCAGAGCCATGTTCTTGAACTGGCTAATCCTGCCTACATTCTCGATTATTCCGAACGCGAGGCCGATGAAATTTCAAGAAAATACGGAGTTATATTTCTCCCCACAGAGAATACGCCGGAGCCTGCTCTCGCGAAAAGCGGTTGGACACTTGACACTTCCGACGAATCGAAAGAGAAGTCTTGGGAATATTTCCTCAGTGACATTAAGACAAGATACAATTCATTGGTTATCATTGACCGATACTTCTTTTCAAGTGAAACTGGCGAGTCTATTGAGGATTCAAAATTCAATTTGAGAAGCATATTGAATGCGTTGCTACCAAGAGAACAAATGCACCGATTCACCGTAAGCATCATCTTCGATAGCTCGAAAGCGGACTTGGATATGAGCCATTTGGCCACAGAAGTGAACAAGATAAAGAAAACGCTGGTCGGACGCACACCATTCGACATGGAACTTCTCTCCATTGACAGTAATTGTTACAACTACGACAAGACGCATGACAGATTTATCGTATCCAACTATTTTGTTATTGATGCTGCGCACAAGCTAAAAGCGTTCAAAATAGACAAAACCGCTCTGACTGAACAGAATATTCACTTCAAGTACCTGTATAGCGAAGGAATCAGAAAGAACGACAAGTCGAGCAAGCCTGAGGTATCACAGAATAGAATCTTAAGAGCGGTTTGCGATTCGCTTCACACCAGCAAAGCGGAAATGTTACATGCCGCAAATGGCCAAATGAGTCAAAAAGGCAATTTTCAACCTAAAAATGAAATGTTTTGTTTGTAGTGCAATTAGACTGCACAGAAGTAGTTTAACTTTGCACTCGAAAAGAAGAAATAACACAACGGACAATGGCACAATACAGCAACATACACCGCCCCAACGTGAGCTTCGTCTGGAACATTACTGACGTGGTGCTCCGCGACACTTTCAAGAAGAGCGAGATAGGCGACGTTCTTCTGCCCTTCGTCGTGCTGCGACGCATGGACTGCATCCTCGCCCCTTACAACAAGAGCGTGCGCGAACAGTACGAGCTATTCAAGGACAAAATCTCACTGGAAAAACTCGACCCGCTGCTCCGCAAGACAGCCGGCGGACTGAAGTTCTACAACACTTCACGTCACACGCTACTCTCGCTGCAGGACGACGCGAAGAACATCTCCGTCAACTTCGCCAACTACATTGCCGGCTTCAACGACGAGGTGCAGCGCATCTTTGAGTGCTTTCAGTTCGATAAGGTGGTGGCGCGTCTGACCCGCAACAACCTGCTCTACAAGATGCTCGGCGAACTCACCGCGCTCGACTTCTCGCCCGAGAAGGTGGACAACCACGACATGGGCTACATCTTCGAGGAGCTCATCCGCATAGCCAACGACCAGAGCAACGAGCAGGCCGGTGAACACTTCACGCCGCGCGACGTGATTCGCCTCATGTCGGCCATCCTCTTCACACCCGATGCCGACGAACTGCGGCAAAGCGGCATCATCCGCACCATCTACGACCCCGCCTGCGGCACGGGCGGCATGGTGAACGTGGGCAAGCGCTACATACTGGAGGACATCTGTGCCGACTCCGACGCCAAACCCACCATCAGCACCTTCGGTCAGGAACTCAACGAACAGTCGTATGCCATTGCCAAGAGCGAGGCTTTGGTGTCCGGCGAGAACGCCGACAACATTCAGCTTGGCAACACCTTCACCGAGGACCATTTCCAGGGCAAACGCTTCAACTACATCATGGCCAATCCCCCCTACGGCGTGACCTGGAAGAAGGACCAGGACTTCATCCTCGAGGAGAGCCAGAACCCCGAGGGCCGTTTCTATGCCGGCACTCCGCGCACCAGCGACGGACAGTTGCTCTTCGTGCAGCACATGCTCTCGAAGATGAAGCCCGAGGGTAGCCGTGTGGGCGTGGTCACCAACGGATCTCCGTTGTTCTCCGGCGGCGCAGGCTCCGGCGAGAGCAACATCCGTCAGTGGATAATCGAAAACGATTGGTTGGAGTGCATCGTGGCCCTGCCCAAGGACCTGTTCTACAACACCGGCATTGCCACCTACCTGTGGTTCTTCACCAACAACAAGTCGGCCCAGCGCCGTGGCAAGGTGCAACTCATCAATGCCGTGGACTTCTGCAAGCCGTGCAGCAAGAGCCTGGGCAACAAGCGCAACGACATTCTGGAGGAGCACGTGCAGAAGGCCCTGCGCATCTACCTCGACTTTGAGGAGAACGAGTATTGCAGGATTTTCAACAACAAGGACTTCGGGCAATTTGAACTCACCATAGAGCAACCCCTGCGCGATGCCGAGGGCAACCTCGTGCTGAAGAACGGCAAGAAGCAGGCCGACGCTGACAAGCGCGACACCGAGAAAGTGGCACTCGACTGCGACTGGAAGAAGTATTTTGCCGAGGAGGTGTTGCCGCACATCGACCCCGAGTCGTGGGTGGAACTGCCGAAAACACGCAAACTCTACGAGATCAACTTCACCAAATATTTCTACACGTTCCAGCAGCAGGAACCCTCTGCCGACATCGCCGCACGCATCATGCAGCGTGAGAAGAACGTTGCAGATATGATTAAATCGATATTTGAGGACTGATGAAGAAGTACGAAACATATAAGGATAGCGGACTTGAGTGGTTGGGTAATGTGCCTGAGCATTGGGAGGTTATCCGCTTAAAATATTGCAGTAATATCGTGCTTGGCAAGATGTTAATGTCTGCACCTCCTAAAGGTCAAGAAGAAACCTACACTTTAGAAAAATATCTAAAATCAAGGAATGTTGGATGGCTTAGTCTCAATTTAGGCAAAAACGATTTAGAAGAGATGTTTTTCAATAAAGCAGAAAAAGACCTCTACAAATTAAGAGAGGGTGATATCGTCATGAATGAAGGTGGAGACATAGGAAAGGTCGCATTATGGCATAATGTGAACTACGATTGCTATATCCAAAATTCCATCAACAAGATCACACCATCAGAGAACTTAGATTCTTCGTTTTTATCATATTGGTTGTACAGTGTATCTATGACAGGATATTTTTGGTCAATTGTATCTCAAATCAGCATAGCTCATCTTACCAAAGATAAATTGGCTAATACTCCCATTTTATTGCCATCTCTCTCCGAGCAACGCACCATTGCTGCTTATCTTGACCACAAGGTAGGCCAGATAGATGCGCTCATTTCGGAAAAGGAGAAGATGGTGAACGACTTGAAAGCCTACCGCTCCTCCATCATCACCGAAGCCGTTACTAAAGGGCTCGACAAGAATGTGGAGATGAAAGAGAGTGGCAATGCTATATTCAAACATATTCCACATAATTGGGTTTTGACTCCAATCAAGTATCTTACTGACAAAGTTGGTAGCGGTGTAACACCTACAGGTGGTGCTGATGTCTATCAACAAGAAGGAATTATTTTCTTGAGAAGCCAAAATATTTACCCGACAGGTCTTCAATTGGATGATGTTGTTTACATTTCAGAAGAAATAGATAACAACATGTCTGCGACAAGAGTAAACAAAGGTGATGTTCTGCTTAACATTACAGGAGCATCTATAGGACGCTGTTTTACCTACGATATAGACGAAAGGGCAAACGTAAATCAGCATGTTTGCATTATCCGTCCCAAACAAACCTTATTGAATGGGAAATATCTTCAATATATTTTCAATTCGAATGCAGGGCAGAACTTTATTAGTTCTGTACAGAATGGTGCGAATAGAGAAGGATTGAATTTTGAACAGATAAAAAACTTTTCTATTCCAACTCCGACTATTGAAGAACAAGAAGGAATCATTCTGTTCTTGAGAGAAAAGTTATCTAAGATTGACAAATCTCAAATCGAGATAGAGCACCAACTCTCCGACCTCAAGTCGTACAAGTCCTCACTAATCACTGAGGCGGTGACTGGCAAGATAGACCTTCGGGATTGGCAAACACAAAAAGCATAAAGCAACTATGGCAGGAACACCCAACGAAACATATATGGAAGAGTACATTGTAAAGTACTTGACCACACAACCAATCATCGACGCCAGCGGCAACGCGACCGCCGACATGGAGTATCGCGAACTACCGGCAAGCGAGTACAACATCCCCGAGAACAAGGAGCATTGCATCCTTGCCTCGGAGTTGATAGCCTTTTTGAAGGATACCCAACCCAAGGAATACCAGAAACTCGTCAATGCAAAAAGCGGTGATGAGGAAGCCGCCAAGCGCAACATCCTCGACCGCATAGACTCCGAAATGCGCACCAAACTGCAGAAAGCCACTGCAGCCAACGTGCAGACCAGTGCCTTGATACCTCAGGGCACTTTGTCCGTTTTGCGCCTCGGGGAGTTTGATGCCGGATATGGAGCCAAGTTCAAGTTACTCTATAACCGCCCGGCCAACAACAAGACACCCGAACACGACGAGTGGTATCGCAAGAACCGCCTTGCCATCGTGCGCCAGTTGCGCTACTCCAAGGTGAACGACAACGAGATTGACCTCGTCATCTTCGTGAACGGATTTCCCGTGGTGACCATCGAACTGAAGAATACCCTCACCGGGCAGACACACCACAACGCCATCAAGCAGTATATGACCTCCCGACAGGTGAAGGGCGAGAAATTTCTGGAGTTCAAACGATGCCTCGTCCACTTTGCCGTAGGCACCGAGCAAGCCTTTATGACTACCCGGCTCGACGGCGAGGGCACACGCTTCTTCCCGTTCAACAAAACCTATGAGAACATCGGTGTGAAGTCACCTTCCGGCTATCGCACCAGTTACATTTGGGAAGAGGTGCTGCGCCGCGACTCCCTGCTCGACCTCATCCAGAACTTCATGACCGTGCAGGTGAACAGCGAGAAGCGCTACAACACCGCCAAACAACGCTTCGACGAGGAAATCTCAGAAGCCCTCATCTTCCCCCGCTACCATCAGCGCCGGTCCGTACACCGCTTGGTGAATGACGTTGTGGAGAAAGGTGCCGGCCATACCTACCTGGTGCAACACTCCGCCGGCTCCGGCAAGTCGAACACCATCACGTGGTTGGCCTACCGCCTGAGCAACCTCTACCAACACGCCACGGACGACCATGCCCTCTTCGACAGCGTGCTGGTGGTAACCGACCGCCGTGTGCTCAACGACCAGCTGCAGGCCAACATACGCCAGTTTGCCACCATCGACGGCGAAATCTACGCCATAGGCCAAGGCAAGAGCGCCGAGGGACACAAAAGCGCCGACCTGAAGAACGCCATCGAGACCAAGAAGAGAATCATCATCACCACCATACAGATGTTCCCCCAGATAGCCGATGCCGTGGGCCTCTTCCCCGACCGAAAGTACGCCGTCATCATAGACGAGGCACACTCGTCGCAGAGCGGTGAGAACAACCGGCAGATGCGCAAAGCCCTCTCACTGGAGGAGGCCACCAAGCAAGACGAACAGGACGAGGCCACCAACGACGAAGAGCGCAAACTCAACGAAATCATAGAGGCCGAGATGAAGCGCAAAGGGCGCAAAAGCAACGTGTCGTTCTTCGCTTTCACTGCCACGCCCAAGCCAAAGACCATAGAGATATTCTGCGAAAGGGAGAACGGCACCAAAGAACCCTTTGACACCTACACTATGGAGCAGGCCATCAAGGAAGGGTTCATACTCGACGTGATGCAAAACTACATGTCGTTCAAACGCTATTATAAATTGGTGCGCGACGAGAAGTTTGAGGACAAAGAGTACGACAAGAAGAAGTCAGTGCGGCTGTTGGCCAGCTACGTCGACCTGCAGGATGCCGCCATTGAGCGCAAGGCGCGCATCATGGTGGAGCACTTCGCCAGCCAGACCGTGCACGAGATAGAGGGCAAGGCCCGAGCTATGCTGGTGACACGCTCGCGCCTGCATGCCGTGCGTTTCAAACTGAAGTTTGACAGCATCATGCAGGAGATGAATCTGCCATACTGTGCACTCGTGGCCTTCTCGGGTACGGTGTTCGACGAAGACACCAACATGGAATACACCGAAGCCTCGATGAACAACCTCGGCGGAAACATCTCCATCCCCGAGGCTTTGAAGATGCCGAAATACCGCATCCTCATCGTGGCCAACAAGTACCAGACAGGCTTCGACGAGCCACTGCTGCAAACCATGTTTGTGGACAAGAAACTCGGTGGCACCAGCACGGTGCAGACCCTCTCGCGCCTTAACCGCTGCAAGCGGGGCAAGATCAGCACTATGGTGCTCGACTTTGTAAACGACCCCGACGAGGTGAAGCAAGACTTCCAAACCTATTACGGCGAGAGCCAGATGCAAGAAGAGGACGAGACCAATCCCAATGCGCTGTACGATGTTAAGGGAAAATTGCGCGATTTCGGGGTGTTCACATCGGCCGATGTGGATAGGTTTGCCAAGTATTTCTTCCTCAACAATGCCGACAAACAGAAGGTGAACCTTGTGCTTGACCAGATTTGCGACAAGGCGGTCGATGACTTGCCCAAAGATATGCTCGACAAGTTCCGCAAGACGTGTCAGACATTCCACAAACTCTATTCCTTCCTCAGTCAGATAATCTCATTCCAGGATGCTGAGCTGGAGAAACTGTCCGCCTTCTGCCTGGCATTGGCGAAAAAGCTGCCGTACAAACGGGAGGGCTTGCCTTATGACGTGCTCAACGAGAGTCAGTTGGAAAGCTACCGTGTGCAGTATATGAGCACACGCAACCTCGTACTGGAGTCAGAAGACACGCCGATGAAAGGTCAACACCCCGGAGACTCGCAGGCTACTCCACCCGAGGAATTCGACTGGCTGTCCAACATCATCAAGGTGCTCAACGAGACGTTTGGTATCGACCTGACCGACGAGGACAAGGTGGACCTAAACAACCTCAAGAAAACCGTGATGGGCAACGAGGAATTGATGTCGTTCTTCAACCCGCAGAACTCTCGCGACGACGTAAAGTCGAAGTTCGACGAACAGGTGGACTCTGAACTGCTCAATTTCATCAATACAAAGCTGGACCTCTACAACAAACTGACCGAGGACAGAGTTAATACCCTATTCAAGAACATCTGGTTCAATGAGCTGTATGACAATAAAGTGCGAGGCATGAAATAATTATTGATAGAATGGAATTAAAAAACGAATATCAACTAATAATGATATTATGACAAAAATTGAATTGGCAAAAGAGGCTATTAAACATGTAGACTCAAAGTCTTTCCGCATTTACGCTTACATTGATAGTGGCGCAAAATGCGATGACGGGTGGGGTGCTGAGGCAGGAAGCCTTAATT
>CAVFUK010000148.1:0-10433 GCA_963625535.1 Anaerovoracaceae bacterium
GTTGTAGCATATCAATGACAGTACTTCTATTCATGTTATTCTTATTTGTGTGCAAAGGTACAACAACATATTGAGAATAAAGAATGTTTTGTGTAAAAAGTTACGGAGAGTATAAATAATATCCGTAATGTTTTACATTATAGCCAACTCTAAAGAAATTGGCAATCAAAACTTCATCGTCCATAATCATCTATGAGTTATATCATACTCCAGTTACAGAATTGCCGAGAGGGCAGCAACCCGAACTATTATCCGGTTTGCTACCCTCTCGGGAGAGTATCTTATATCCGCGCGTCGGCGGGGAGTCGACTTACTGCTGCAGCAGGTATTGCTTGAAGGAGGCGAAGTCCTTGCTCATGGGGACGGTCTGCTTCTTACCCTTCATGAAGGCTTTCAGACCAGCGGGAATGGCGACATCCTGCTGGATGATGCCCGACACAACGTCGCGGAACTTGGCGGGATGAGCGGTCTCGAGGAACACACCGGACTCGCCTTCCTGAAGACCCTCCTCCAAGGCACGATAGCCACAAGCGCCATGAGGATCGAGCAGGTAGCCGAAGCTCTGGAACACACGGGCTACGGTGTCGCGTATCTGGTCGTCGGTGTAGGTGGCACCGGAGATCTCCTTCACGATGTCGGCATGCGAACCTTTGTAAAGGTCGAGGATACGGGCGAAGTTGCTCGGGTCGCCCACATCCATGGCGTTGGCGATGGTGGCCACAGAGGCTTTTGGACTGTAGACACCCGTCTGCAGGTAGTTGTAGAAGATGTCGTTGCGGTTGTTGGCAGCGATGAAACGCTTCACGGGCAAGCCCATCCGCTTGGCGAACAGTCCGGCGGTGATGTTGCCGAAGTTACCGCTCGGCACACAGACGACCAGGTTGTCGGCCTTACCTTGTTCCTTCATCTGCGCATAAGCATAGAAGTAGTAGAACGCCTGTGGCAGGAAGCGCGCCACGTTGATGGAGTTGGCCGAAGTCAACTTCATGTGTTGGTTGAGTTCCTCGTCCATGAAGGCGCTCTTCACCAGAGCCTGGCAGTCGTCGAACACGCCGTCCACCTCGATGGCGGTGATGTTCTTGCCCAGCGTGGTGAACTGCTTCTCCTGAATCTCGCTCACCTTACCCTTGGGATAGAGCACGTAGACGTGGATGCCCTTCACACCGAGGAAACCGTTGGCCACGGCACTGCCGGTGTCGCCGGAGGTCGCCACCAGTACGTTCACCTCTTTTTGCTCCTCCTGCTGGATGAAGTAACCCAACAGACGGGCCATGAAGCGCGCGCCCACATCCTTGAAGGCTAGCGTAGGGCCATGGAAAAGCTCGAGTGAATAGATGTTGTCCGTCACGTTCACCACAGGTACATCGAAACTCAGCGTGTCCGACACGATGAACTTCAAGGCCTCCGCCGGAACGTCCTCGCCAAAGAAAGCGTCGGCCACCTGATAGGCTATCTCCTGGAACGAGAGTCGGTCGATGGTGCGATAGAACTTGTTGGGCAAGGGTTTGATTTTCTCGGGCATGTAGAGTCCCTTGTCGGGAGCGAGCCCCTTCACTACCGCGTCGTGGAGTGAAGCTTTCGGTGATTTACCGTTTGTGCTATAGTAATTCATATCTTCAGTACTTCATAAATTCGTTCATAAACTCGTTTTCTTTCATCAGGCCATAGACGCCGTCCACACAGGCGACCTCGTCGAACCGCTGCACACTGTCCGGTTCGATGCCGGGATAGTAGATGAGGAACGGCACTGGCTCGGCGGTGTGGGTGCGCAACTCGCAGGGAGTCGGATGGTCGGGCAACACGGCCATGGCCACAGGCTCGGACCAGTTCTTCACCGCCTCGTAGACGGGGCCCACGACACGGCTGTCGAGGTTCTCTATCGTCCGGAGCTTCAGTGGTATGTCACCCTCGTGGCCGGCTTCGTCGCTGGCTTCGATGTGCAAATATACGAAATCCTCGTCTTTCAGCGCCTTCAACGCGGCCTCCACTTTTCCTTCATAGTTGGTGTCGTAGAGTCCGGTGGCCCCTTCCACACTGATGTTGCGCAGGCCGGCGTAGTATCCGATGCCTTTGATGAGGTCCACCGCCGAGATGACGCTACCCTTGCGGATGGCGGGATAGGTGACGGAGAGGGGTTCCATCTGCGGACGGTAACCGGGCGACCAGGGCCAGATGCTGTTGGCGGGGTCTTTGCCGGCGGCAATGCGGCGCAGGTTCACCGGATGGTTGCGCAGCAGCTCCTGCGACTTCAGTATCAGGTCGTTCAGCAGGTCGGCCGTCTCCTTCGCCTCGGGGACGAGCGGCTTCACCAGCAACGGGCGGAAGGGTTTCAAGGGCACGTCGTGCGGAGGGGTGCAGTCCAGCTGCTTGTTGCCCCCTTTGACCACCAACAGGTGGCGATACTGCACACCGGTGTAGAAGTGCACCCGGTCGTTGCCTAGTTCCTGTTGCAGGAACTTTATCAGTTCGTCCGCCTCCTCGGTGGTGATGTGACCCGAAGAGTGGTTTTTCAATATCTCGCCTTCGATGCAGACCAGGTTACAACGCATGGCCATCTCGCCCGGCTTCAGGTCCACGCCGATGCTGGCGGCCTCCAGCGGTCCCCTACCCTCGTACACCTTCGGCAGGTTATATCCGATGACGGACATGTTGGCCACCTCACTGCCCGGGTGAAAACCGGGAGCCACGGTGATCAACCGTCCCGTGCGTCCTTTGCGTGCGAGCATATCCATGTAAGGGGTATGCGCGTGCTGCAGCAATGTTTGGTTATTCAATGACTTCACGGCCCAGTCGGCCATACCGTCGCCCAAAATGATAATGTGTTTCATTTTCGCTCTCTCGTTAAGTTCATTATATAATCACTGCCCCCACCACAGCGGCAGGGGCCTCTCCGCTATCAGATGTTGGCGATGCTCATGATGTCGGCAAACACGCCGGCGGCCGTCACGCTGGCTCCAGCTCCGTAACCTTGGATGAGCATCGGGTACTCTTTGTAACGCTCCGTGGTGAGGAGGATGATGTTGTTGCTGCCCTCCAGGTTGTAGAAGGGGTGTTTGCTGTCCACCTCGCGCAACGACACGGAAGCCTTGCCTTCGTTGAGGCAAGCCACGAAGCGCCAACGTTTGTTCTCCTTCTCCAGTTGTTGGCGACGGGCCTCGAAGTCGGCGTCCAGCGAGGGCAGCTTCTGCCAGAACTCGTCCGACGTGCCTTCGAAGAAGTCGCGCGGAATGAAGAGGTTGGCCTCCACGTCCTCCTGCTCCAAGCGGTATCCGGCTTCGCGGGCCAAGATAACCAGCTTGCGGATGACATCCTTGCCGCTGAGGTCGATGCGCGGGTCGGGCTCGGAGTATCCCTCCTCCTTAGCCATGCGCACCGCCCTGCTGAAGGGGATGTCGGCACTGAGGGTGTTGAACAGATAGTTGAGTGTGCCGCTCAGCACAGCCTCTATCTTCAATATTTTGTCGCCACTGGCAATCAGGTCGTTGATGGTGTTGATGATAGGCAGGCCGGCACCCACGTTAGTCTCGAAGAGGAACTTCACCTGGCGTTTGCGGGCGGTCTGCTTCAGCTCCTTGTAGTTGTCGTAGCGCGACGATGCCGCCACCTTGTTGGCAGCCACCACGGAGATGTTGTGTTGCAGGAACTCCTTGTAGAGCGAAGCCACCTCGGTGCTGGCGGTGCAGTCCACAAACACGGAGTTGAAGATGTTCATGCCTATCACCTCGTCGTGGATGCGCTGCACGGAGCTGGACTCGCTCTGCTCCAACTCCTCGCGATAGGTGTTGAGGTTGAAGCCCTCGCGGCGGAACATGGCGTGATGGCCGTTGATGATGCCCACCACGTTGAGCTTCAGTCCGCGCTCCTGCTTCAGACGTTCCTGCTGGGTGCGCAGTTGCTCTATCAAGCTACCGCCCACGGTGCCCACACCGCAGATGAAGAGGTTGAGCACCTGGTATTCGGAGAGGAAGAAGCTGTCGTGGATGACGTTGAGCGTCTTGCGCAGTTGCTTGCCGTCCACCACAAAGGAGATGTTGGTCTCGGACGAACCTTGGGCGCAGGCGATGACGTTGATACCGTTGCGTCCCAGTGTGCCGAAGAGCTTACCGGCGATACCGGGGGTGTGGCGCATACCCTCGCCCACGATGGCCACGGTGGCCAGACCCGACTCGATGCTCATGGGTGCCATCTCGCCCATCTCTATCTCTTTGGCGAATTCCTGGTCGAGAATCTGGCGTGCCAACTCGGCATCCTCCTCGCGCATACCGATGGAGGTTGAGTTCTCCGAGGAGGCCTGCGACACGAGGAACACGCTGATGCCGTTCTCGGCCAACGTGCGGAAGATGCGGTGGTTCACACCGATGACACCCACCATGCCGAGGCCGGTCACATTGAGCAGGCTGGTGTTGTTGATGGACGAGATGCCCTTGATGGCGCGCGAGTCGTCGGTGGTCTCGTACTTGATGACCGTGCCGGCACTCTCGGGCTTGAAGGTATTCTTTATCAGGATAGGTATATTCTTGTGGAAGACCGGATAGATGGTAGGCGGATAGACCACCTTGGCTCCGAAGTTACAGAGTTCCATAGCCTCCACGTAGCTCAGTTCGTTGATGGTGTAGGCGGAGGAGATGACGCGCGGGTCGGCGGTCATGAAGCCATCCACATCGGTCCATATCTCCAGGCTGTCGGCATCGAGGGCGGCGGCTATGATGGCTGCGGTGTAGTCCGAACCGCCACGTCCCAGGTTGGTCACCTCGCCGCTGTTCTTGTCCGTGGAGATGAATCCCGGCACGAGGGCCACCTGTGGCAGCGGGCTGAAGGCCTCCTTCACCAGTTTATTGGTGAGGTCGGAGTCGAGGATGTGTTTGGAGTGTTTCTTCTCGGTCTTGATGAAGGTGCGCGAGTCGTACCACTGCGCGCCCCGGATGAGCTGTGCCACAATCTGCGAGGAGATGCGCTCGCCGTAGCTGACGATGGTGGCTGAGGTCTTGGGCGAGAGGTCCTTGATGAGGTAGAGTCCCTGGTAGATGTCCTTCAGCTCGTTGAGCAGGCGTCCGATCTTGTCGAGCAGAGCATCCTGCTTCTCGCCTTCGGGGATGACGGCCTTCACCATGTTAATGTGGCGGTCCACTATCTCGCGGAACTCGTCCTCGTAGGTGAGGTCGCCGGCGACGGCTGTCTTCGAGCAGTGTATCAGCTTGTCCGTGATGCCGCCGAGGGCAGACACGACAACGATAACCGGTTCATTTTGTGATTCAACAATGCTTTTTACATTCAGTATACTGTTTACGGAACCAACGGACGTTCCGCCAAATTTCATTACTTTCATAATCTAGTTATTATTGGCAAGCCTCTTCCCCCGTCCTTGTCAAGGGAACGCTCACACAAAGAATTAAAAAATCAGTTGATTTGTTCTGCTTACATCCGTAAGCGTGTATCACGTAGAAACACTATATACTAACCCTAACCCCTAAGGGTCGTCATTCGCGTGGTGGTCATCATCGACACGAACCACGCCGTACTGGTTGTATACAGAGATACCGTTGTCATTGCACAGACATTTTCTTTTTTGACGCGGCAAAAATAATAATAATTTATTATATCCGCATACTTTTATCAATAATTCTATCAAAGGGAGCGAAATTTGTCAAGCGCCGTGCCGTATGGGGTATCCGAGGCGAAGGTTTTCCCCCGCTTATACCTTATTATATATAGGAGGTGAGGCGCTTACACATAGGAGACGCGGCACCGGTAGGCCGTGCAACAAAAAAGGGCGGCAGAATTTCATTCTCTCTGCAGATTGCACTATCTTCGCAACTTCATAGAGCATAAACTTAACCCGTAACACAATATGGCAAAGGAAAAGGTCGTTTACGTATGTAGCGAGTGCGGACAGGAGTCTCCACGATGGATAGGCAAATGTCCGGCTTGCGGAGCATGGAACACGTTCAAGGAGATGACTGTGCAGAAGGAGCCCCTCTCGAAGCGCCCGTTGGCGGGCGTGGGCAGCACCCACTCCAAGCCGCAACGGCTGGAGACGATAGAGAGCGGCAACGAGACCCGCATCGACATGCACGACGAGGAGCTAAACCGCGTGTTGGGCGGTGGACTGGTGCCAGGCTCACTGGTGTTGCTGGGCGGAGAGCCGGGCATCGGCAAGTCTACCCTCATCATGCAGACGGTGCTGCAGATGCCGGAGAAGCGCATCCTCTACGTCTCCGGCGAGGAGAGCGCCGCACAGCTGAAGCTACGTGCCGACCGCCTGCACCCCAACGCACAGGGTTGCCTCATCGTGTGCGAGACCTCGCTGGAACAGATCTTCACCCACATCAAGAATACCGACCCTGAGATTGTCATCATCGACTCCATACAGACCATCTCCACGGAGACGGCCGAGTCATCGCCCGGCAGTTTGGTGCAGGTGAGGGAATGCGCCGCGGCCATACTGAAGTTCGCCAAGGAGAGTAACGTGCCGGTGATCCTCATCGGCCACATCAACAAGGAGGGCAGCATTGCCGGACCGAAGGTGCTGGAGCACATCGTGGACACGGTGTTGCAGTTCGAGGGCGACCAGCACTACCTGTACCGCATCCTGCGCAGCATCAAGAACCGCTTCGGCAGCACCGCTGAGCTGGGCATCTACGAGATGCGTCAGGACGGACTGCGCCAGGTGAGCAACCCTTCGGAACTGCTCCTCTCGCAGGACCACGACGGCATGAGCGGCATCGCCATCGCCGCGGCCATCGAGGGCATCCGTCCGTTCCTCATCGAGACACAGGCTCTGGTGAGCACGGCAGCCTACGGCACCCCGCAACGCTCGTCCACGGGATTCGACCTGCGACGGATGAACATGCTGTTGGCGGTGTTGGAGAAGCGCGTGGGATTCAAGCTGGCACAGAAGGATGTGTTCCTCAACATCGCCGGCGGGCTGCGGGTGAACGACCCCGCCATCGACCTGGGGGTCATCAGCGCCATACTCTCGTCGAACATGGACGTGGAGATAGAACACAACGTCTGCATGGCTGGCGAGGTGGGCCTCTCGGGCGAGATTCGTCCCGTGAACCGCATCGAGCAGCGCATCGCCGAGGCGGAGAAACTCGGATTCAGCCAATTCCTGATACCCAAGCACAACATGCAGGGACTGGATGCGGGCAAATACAAGATAGAGCTGATTCCCGTAAAGAAGGTGGAAGAGGCGTTCAGAAAACTTTTCGGATAAAGACAAGAAGAGAAGATGACAGAAGAATACCAACTGCGGCTATTGCCTGAGCAGGCGGCCGACGAAGAACGGATAAAACGGTACATCAGTCAGGAGAAAGGCCTCGACGAGCGTACCATAAAGAGTGTGCGGATACTGAAGCGGAGCATCGACGCACGGCAACGGACCATCTACGTGAACCTGACCGTCAGGGCGTACATCAATGAGTTTCCCCAGGAGGAGCCCTTCCAACGCATCGAGTACCACTCGGTGGAGGGGAAACCGAAGGTGATTGTGGTGGGTGCCGGCCCCGGCGGACTCTTCGCGGCACTGCGCCTCATAGAGCTGGGTCTGCGCCCCATCGTGGTGGAGCGCGGCAAGGACGTGCACGAGCGTAAGAAGGACATCGCCCTCATCTCGCGCCAGCACAAGGTGGACCCGGAGTCGAACTACTCGTTCGGCGAGGGCGGCGCAGGGGCCTACTCCGACGGCAAACTCTACACCCGCAGCAAGAAGCGCGGCAATGTGGAAAAGATACTGAACGTGTTCTGCCAACACGGAGCCAACCCCAACATTCTGGTGGATGCCCATCCGCATATCGGCACGGACAAGTTGCCTGCCGTGATAGAGCACATGCGCAATACTATTCTGCAGTGTGGTGGCGAGGTGCACTTCGAGACCCGCATGGACAGCCTCATCATCCGCAACCAGACGGTGGTGGGCATCACCACCCACAACGGCAAGGAGTTCCATGGTCCGGTCATCCTGGCTACAGGGCACTCGGCACGCGATGTCTACCGCTGGCTCTATCAGAACCAGGTGCAGATAGAGGCCAAAGGTCTGGCTGTGGGCGTACGACTGGAGCACCCGTCGCTGCTGATAGACCAGATACAATACCACAACCGGCAGGGGCGCGGACGTTACCTGCCCGCGGCGGAATACAGTTTCGTCACGCAAGTGGGCGGACGCGGAGTGTACAGCTTCTGCATGTGCCCCGGTGGCTTCGTGGTGCCTGCCGCCAGCGGACCGTCACAGATTGTGGTCAACGGCATGTCGCCCTCCAACCGAGGTTCCAAGTGGAGCAACTCGGGCATGGTGGTGGAACTACACCCCGAGGACTTGGGCGACGCCTCCCTGAAGGAGATGATGCGTCAGTCACCCGCACCGACGGACGAAGCGCTCCGCAACGAGATACTCGCACAGCAGGAGGCGCAGCAGTCGCACCCGTTGGCCATGATGCTGTTTCAGGAAGCCCTCGAGGCGGCTTGTTGGCAACAGGGCAACATGCGGCAGACCGCACCCGCCCAGCGCATGGTGGACTTCACCCGCAAGAAGTTGAGCTACGACCTGCCCGCCAGTTCTTACTCTCCCGGGCTCGTCTCCTCCCCACTCCACTTCTGGATGCCGAGCTTCATCAGCCAGCGCTTGAGTGAAGGGTTCCAGCAGTTCGGCCGCAAGTCGAAGGGATTCCTCACCAACGAGGCGGTGATGATTGGCGTGGAGACACGTACCTCCTCACCCGTGCGCATACCGCGCGAGGCAGAGACGATGCAACACGTCGCCGTGAGCGGACTGTTCCCTTGCGGTGAGGGTGCCGGCTATGCAGGCGGCATCGTGTCGGCTGGCATCGACGGCGAGCGGTGTGCCGAAGCGGCTTGTGCCTATCTCACACAGACGTCTCACACTTAACGTTCGAAGGACTCAGATGCAACCAGAGATAGCGATAGTCGACGCAAACACCCTCTCGGGCATGGGGCTGAAGAGCATCCTCGAGCGGTTGATCCCTATGGCCGTGATACGCATCTTCAGCAGCTTCGAGCAGTTGGTGGACGACACGCCCGACGCCTATGTGCATTACTTCGTCACGGCGCAAATCTATTTCGAGCACACGTCGTTCTTCGGCGAGCGGAAGCACAAGACCATCCTGTTGGCCTGCAGCCTCTCGCCACAGCTGAACATACAAGGCCTGCATGTGCTCGACACCAGTCAACCTGAGGAGGCATTGGTGAAACAGATACTGCACCTCAACCACAGCGCCCATCCGCAGGGTTATCCGGTGAAGGCTCCCGACCTGCGGAGCATGCAGCAGCAGGCCATCGACCTCTCCCCGCGTGAGAAGGAGGTGCTAGTGCTGCTAGTAAAGGGCCTCATCAACAAAGAGATTGCCGACAAGCTACACATCAGTCTGACCACCGTCATCTCCCACCGCAAGAACATCTCCGAGAAGTTGGGTCTGAAGTCCATCTCCAGCCTGACCATCTACGCCGTGATGAGTGGCCTGGTGGATGCGGACGAGATATAAAACATTAAAACGTAACAATATGGAAAACGAAGAACCGATGCTCAACGCACACAACAAGGATGAATATCCACCCGCACATACGGCCGAGCATATCCTGAACCAGACGATGGTGAGGATGTTCGGTTGCGAACGCTCACGCAACACACACATCGAGCGGAAGAAGAGTAAGTTGGACTATCCGCTGCCCGTCTGCCCCACCCCGGAGCAGGTAGCAGCCATCGAGGCGAAGGTGAACGAGGTCATCAACCAGCACTTGCCCGTCACCTCCACATACATGTCAAAGGAGGAGGCCGCCAAGCATTTCGACCTGAAGAAGTTGCCCGAGGACGCCAGCGACACGCTCCGCATCGTGTACGTAGGCGACTACGACGCCTGTCCCTGCCTAGGCACGCATGTGCAGAACACGTCAGAAATCGGCACCTTCCGCATCAGCAGCACCCGCTACGAGGACGGCAAGTTCCGCATCGTGTTCAGACTGGGATAACAGCAAGTTTTAGAGACCCTAGGCTCAAGGCCCCGAGACCCTATGGTCTCGGCCCGTTGAGCATAGGGTCATTTTTTGCATCGCCTAAGGCTGACGTTTGAGCCAATCAGAACCATCAATCCATACACTCATTGGCGCTTGCCCCATAGACTCTTTTTATGGCCACAGGCTTCCACCCTAAACGCCAACTGGCACAACAAAAAACCGCCAACTGGCACAATGAAAAACCGCCAACTGTCACAACGGAAATGCGCCAACTGTCACAACGGAGAGGTTTAATTTCTCAAAAATAATGCACATATATGCTTGAGTTTCTGAAAAATACAGTACTTTTACGACCACAAACAAAATGCCGATAAAAAATGAAAGAATACAAGGCAAGAATTGCGGATAAAATATTAGCAGAAAAGCTAGATGCAATGGGAGCTGTTTTGATAGAAGGACCTAAGTAT
>CAVFUK010000149.1:0-9366 GCA_963625535.1 Anaerovoracaceae bacterium
CGCCTGGAATGATATTAAAGATGATATTAAAGATATTGAATACTGGAAATTAGAAACCCGCAAAAGTGCGTATAGTCTCATAGAAGCAGCATTTAACAGATGTGATAATGTAGATGTAGAAGAGTCGTTAGATTCAGAAGACTCTCTGAAGGGAAAATACGACAATATCGTATTATGCAAGAAACTGGTGACTGAATACAAGGCTTTCCTACAGAAGAAGAAACCGGAAATCGTAACCATCTTCTCTGCTTGTTGTCAAAATGCCATTAAGAAGAATGAGAGACGCTTGCGTTCCTTGCAGAACATCAACCAAGAAAGTGAGGCAGACATCTTCTCAGCCATAGCCAACGACAACATGGACCGGTTCCTCGATTGCTTCTCTAACGGTGTGGACCTGACCAAGTGCAACAATCAAGGGTTCTCTCCCCTAACCTACATCGCCAAGAACAGCAACAACACCATGATGAAGTTCTTGATTTCGCATGGAGCCGATCTCTCGCTCAGAGATCAGAATGGTTACAATGTCCTGGAGACAGCAGCTATCTATCACTGTCAAGACATTTGCGAACTATTGATGCAAGCAGATAGAGGACTAGTGAACGAGTCACAGTCCTTGACCGACTTGGCTGACAACGACCGATTCAAGAAATGGATTTCTAATTACTAATGCGTATGGCCATAAATATAAATAATTACAATGACATCTTTGACCAGCTTACCAAAGCCACAGATGTCGCCATCTCCACTAACAATGAAGAGATTAAGAAGATATTCTTGAAGATTAAGGAGAAATTCGACGATATAAAAGAGGGTGGCGACCAACTGAAACGCGACAACGAGACCTTGAAGATAGGTGTCGTGGGGCAGGTGAAGGCTGGCAAGTCATCGTTCTTGAACTCCCTGTTCTTCGAGGGCGAGAATGTTCTCCCAAGAGCCTCCACACCAATGACCGCCGGACTCACCGTACTGGAATATGGCGAGGAAGACCTCTTCTCCATAGAGTACTATAGCGAGAAAGAGTGGCAGAAGTTTGAGGATAAGGCTAAGGAATACGACAAATTCGTCATGGATGTAAAGTCCATGAATTCTGCCTTATCAGATGAAGAAGCTGCAAAAATGGCTAATATACCAGATGACTTGTCGGCTGCCAAGGAACTGGTAGTGAAATGTTCAGTCAAGGCTCGTGGCAAAATAGGGAAATCGTCGGACGAGCAAAGGTTTTCCGGCATCAGAGACTTACAGGACACTCTTGAGAATTATGTCGGTGCCGATGGACAGTACACCTCTGTAGTGAAGAGTCTGACCATCCATCTGCACAACGAGCGCCTCAAGGGCATGCGCATTGTCGACACTCCGGGAGTGAACGACCCCGTCGTATCTCGCGAGCAACGCACTCGTGAGTTTCTGCGCGAGTGTCATGGAGTGTTCTTCCTAAGTTTCGCCTCCCGCTTCTTTGACAGTACCGATGTGAGTTTCCTTACCGACCGTATCGGCTCGCAAGGCATCGGAACGGTGGTACTCATCGCCAGCAAGTTCGACTCCGTGCTGCAGGATGCAGGCACCAAGTTTCAGGACGACCTTGGTAACGCGCTCGATGACTGCCAGAGCCAACTAAAGAAGCAGTTCCGGCGCAACCTGTCGGGTTCCGACTACAAAGGCGACGAGCCTCGTTTTGCAATCAGCTCAGGTATCGGGTATTCCATTGCTAAGAAGAAGCCTTCCGACTGGGACAACATGGAGAAACATGTAGTGTCACAAATGCAACGATTCTATCCCAGCTTCTTCAAAACAGACGGGGACATCAAAACGACATTCAACGAACTCTCCCAGATAAACGACATTCGCGAGTCTTATCTTATAGGTGATTTTGTAAAGAACCGCGACAAAATCATATCGAGTAAGATGAATAACTATTTCGCCAATGCAGCAAGTGAAATCGGCAAGATTCTAGACGATAGCAAAGCACATCTCCAAGAGCGGTACGATGCACTGAATGCTGGTGATATTTCCCAAATGGAGAAGAAGCGCAAAGCCACGGAGCAACTCGTGAACAAAATCGTGAAGGATATCGATTCTATGGCCAACATAGCAGACAACATGGCGGAGCAGGCTATGAAGGAGTGTTGGAATCGTTACAACTCACCGACGGTGAGAGTGCCTGTGAAAGACGAGGACATCACCTTTATCCGCCAGTCTACCTTCTGGGGTCGCGACAAGAAAGTGACTTCCTCCTTTATGAGAATTGATGAGCAGAAGTTGGTAGAAGAGATTACGAAAAACATAGATGCCGCGGCAAATAACCTGGCAACAGAATGGAACAAGCAGTCTCAAAATCTTATGAATTCCATCAAGGACAAGATAGGCAAGCTGATAGAAGACGCTGAACAAAAGGATTCCGATGCCAAACTGGATGCTGACGGATTGCGTCGAATTCTGCGTGAAGTGATTTCTTCAATGAGCAATTCTACCGTGATGAATGTAAAGGATTTGACAAACGATATCCATGGTGATGTTATGGACATTGCACAAGATAGTGAGATTGACTTATATGTAGGGAGTGTCGACGAAACTACCGCAAAGAACACTTTGTCTTCTAGAGCACGGGATAAACGACGCGAGATAGAAGGGAGATTGCGGGATTTGTTGGACCAGTTTAATACAGACCTTAAGACAAAACTCAATAACTCGAAGAATGAAGTTGTGCATATCTTTACATCCCGCAAGAATGAACTGACTTGTAAAGCAAATGATTCTGTAAAAGAATACCTTGATAATCTAGAGAAGGAGTTGAAAGATAAGAAAGCACAACTTGCCAACTACGAGAAGGCGATGGAGAACATTAACGAAATAGGGAAATTGGTATGACTATAGTAAACAAATACATTGAGGCTCTAGCCGCAGAGCAACAGGAAATGATTTCGTATGTCAAGCGTATGACCGCAAATGTATCCTTTCCTGAATCGGCCGTTGTAACAACTCAACCAATTCAGCCAAAGAATCACAGCTGGGTTAGAGGAGTTTGGGCAAGGGTAATAGGCAGCAAAAATGCCAGTAATACGAGTGTACAACGTGAAGTGGATTACTTCAAAGTAACAAGCCACTATTACAAGTCTCTTTCAGACATATATAAGTATGTCACCAACCATTGGACAGAAACATTGACAGAGTTGAAAGGAAAACTCAAATCCGATATCATGCAGGTCAATATGCCTGAAGAAATGCAGAACAAAGCAATCCAATCGATTCTGACTACTTCCGTTGTTGACATGTCGATGTCTGCTCTCTCTAAGGACCTCCACGGGATTGAGATGTCCAAGAATGAAAATGGTTATAATCAATACGTTTCTGTCTTCGAGCGGAAATGTATTGAGGCGATAAACACGGCCTTTGATGAGCAAAGGGCCGTATACGGGAAACTACGAGAGGTCATTACAGAATAAGCCTCTTCTATTAGGAGCATAATGTAGGTAGGTTGCTATTTGAACTGCGGCCTACCTACATTAACTTATGGGTTTATCACATGAAACTATCAATCGCATTCACAGACGCGAGTTTCTTGTTGCTGCAACGCGCACCTTGAATTATCCACAGGCTCTGCCGCAATATGGCGCACCATGGGAGTTGCTTTGTATCATCAAACCAATAAAGACGAATAATTATGTTTAGAGGATTCACTACATTTGTCTGCGACAACTGCGGACACAAATTCGAGGGCCCGGATTTCGAATGGGCAGCAACCGTATTCACTTATCCGGCACAATGCCCCAACTGCGGCAGCAGACATACTTGTCCACCGGGGTTCCTCGGGTTGAATAAGCATATCTACCGCAGCCTGTGGAAGAGCTTGGACGAAAGAGAACAAGAGAGTAAGAAGGAATAAGGAGTGCAATATCCTCCTTCCAAACCTCCATCAACAGAAGTCACAGCGAAGGGCTTTTCCGCAGGTACATCACGATGCCTGGCAAGAGTAACCTCCGCAACAATCGGAACAAAAAGTGCCGAATATGTCAGAATCCGCAAAGTTCGCAACATTTACGTCCGGGTGAGGATATGGTGATAAGACGGGCAATGTGCTCTTCCAGATATTCGGAATTGAGGAACGTATACCTATTTATATATATGACTGAGGTTCATTCTACGCGCTTCCAGTCCAGGAGTCCTTTTCCTGTCTCATCGAGTTTAAGGCCCAATCCGATGACAGGACGCTTGTCTGCCTTGAATGGTTCAAGGTATTGGCGGTCCAAGATTTGCTGCGTAGCGGCATCCACACCTCCGTTGCTTCTCAACTTCAGCTCCATTACATATACATAATAAGGAGAGCCCACCACCATGTCTATCCGGCCAGTGGCAATCATGTGTTCCACCTCGACCTTCAAACCGATGGCTTTAAAGACGGTACTGATGATGAGACAGAGCCTGTCTCACCTCCTCATTCGGGAATCCAAGTGTATAGCCAAACTCATCGTCACTCTTTATGGTGAGGTAGCCCGACTGATAGAGGAACAATTCTGCGCCTCCACCACTAACATCCGACAGTTCCAACGTGTTTCGCATGATGCGGCAATTCTCGAAGTTCCGCAGGCGAAGCTCCATATTGTCGACGAATTTGGGAATGAGCGAGGTCGCCCCCGAAGCCGCCCAGAAATTGCCTAATTCCTGTGTGCTCAACGCATTGATGAGGCTAAACGGATTGTAGACATCGACCATATTGCGGCGACTGAAATGGTAACCGTCGTAGTAGGCTTTCAGTTTGTCATGCGTCTCTTGGATTATCCAGCCGTTGACACGCCCCATCTCTTCCAGTTCCGGTTGGAAGTTTTCCTGGATTTCATCCTCCGTGATGCCACAGATGAAAGCATATTCCGGCAAGAAACTGATGTTGGTCAGATTGTTGAGCACAGAGAAAAGAGAGATTTGGGTAAACTTCGTGATGCCCGTGATAAAGACAAGCTTCTCATGCTCATCGCAAGCCTTCAACACGGCAAACACGTCTCGGTAAACATCGGTACAATCTTTATGCCTATCTGTCTTCCAAGAATGTTGGAGAGGAAAATCATATTCATCAATCAGGACAGCCATCTGGTTGCCTGTCTGCTTAGCGGCAGTGGTGATGATGCGGTTGAACCTCACGGCAAGGGAATCCGAAGACGAAGGCGTGATTCCATAGACTGCTTCATACGATTGGAAAGTATCATTAAGATAGGATTTGATGGTCTCGGGGGCAGAGCCTGCCAAACTCATATCAAGACGAATGACCGGGTGTTGCTTCCAATCTTTCTCCAACTGCATAATCTTCAGCCCCTCGAACAAGTCCTTTCTACCCTCGAGGTACATCTGCAGCGTATCAACAAGCACTGACTTACCAAAGCGCCGGGGTCGGCTCAAGTAGTTGTACTTCTTACCACTATTCGCCAAATTCCAAACAAGGTCGCTCTTGTCCACATAGAGAAAACCCTCTTTTCTGATTACCTTGAACGACTGAATGCCAGCAGGCAATTTCCTGTGATTGATTGTTGCCATATTCGATTGCCATTTTACTTATCTAATGCCAAAGATAATGCAAATCGAAGACAAAAGCATCAAGCGTGCTTGAGTGATTTTGTTGAGATGCAACTTATCTTAGGCAAAGATACATTTCTTTTCAGAATTATCCGAATTATGTGGCAATTGATTGCCAACGACGGCCTCCTACCCCACTCTCCCCATCCGTCCGTAGAGCCACATGGCGAAGGCGTAGATGAGGAAGGCTGTGAAGAATCCGGCGATGGCATCTATCAGATAGTGGGCCTGGATGTAGACGGTGGCGCAACAGAGCAGCACGTAGAAGGGCATCAGACACCAGAAAAGGGACTTCTTGGCACGATAAGCCAGCAAGAGGATGATGGTGGACATGCCCACGTGAGAACTGGGGAAGGCCGCCGTCGGTCGCTCACCGGCCTGCTGCGACATCTCCACCAACTTATAGAAAATGCCCCAGTCCGGTTCCTTGGAAGGGAGCAATTCGGCATGATAGTTGAAGTAATCGCCTATGGCAGGGAAATGCGCTTGGGCAACCTGGTCCAGTCCGATGGCCGGGAAGTAGTATTGCGGTCCGGCAACAGGCAGAAACAGGTAGATGAGATAGTAGACGAAGAAGGAGGTGACGAGCACAAAGGCCACCTTGTCGAACTCGCGGTAACGGCAGAAGAAGTAGAACAGCGCGATGCCGAAGATCATCGGGTAATAGCTGAAGTAACCTAGATTGAAGGCTTCGCAAAACCAAGCCGACGAGCAGTACTGCGAGAAGAGGATGGCTGGCTGACAATGGAATATGGCTTGCTCACACGAGGCGAACAGGTGGTCGAGATTGGGGAACAGACGGTTGAACTCATAGGTATCGGGGTACCAATAAGCCAACAGCGCCATCTGATAAGCTGTGCGTAGGAAGGCAGTCAGCTTACAAGCATACTGCCGGTAGGCCCAGACCAACAGCATCATGGCCACCACGATGATCAACCGCTCGAACAGCATACCCATAGGTCGTTCCATCCGATGGAACAGCAGTACGATGACGACCGAGGTAAAGAGTGTGTAGAGGAGTCCTATCTTCTCAATGGCGAAGAATCCCTTCTTCGCGTCCGTCTTCTTAAGTAATTCTAAAGCCATTTTTCTTGTTTGTACCAAGCAATGATCTCCTTCACGCCCCGTGCCAGATCGTAGTCGGCCCGGTAGCTCAGTTCTTCCTCGGCCGGGGTGATGTCGCATTGCCAGTTGCGTTGTTTCATGATTTTATACTTGTCGCCGTTCAGCGTGCTGTTCTTTCCACAAAGACCTGCCACGGTTTCGGCCAGCAAAGATACGACTTTTAGAATAAACAACGGACATTTGATGTGTATAACGAACGGATTGCCCAACTCTTTCTCTATCAAGTGCGAGAAGGTGCTGCTTTGGTACACCTGTCCGTCGCTCAGCAGATAGGTTCGGCCTGTCACCTGTTTGTCGATAGCCAGGTAGATGCCCTTGACCAAATCCTTCACGTAGATGAAGGTGATGTCCTGCCGTTTGTAGCCCACCGAGAAGTCGAGATGTTGCTTGATGGACTTGGCCATGAGGAAGTAGTCCTTCTCGCGCGGTCCATAGACCCCCGTGGGGCGGAAGATGACGTAAGGGAAGCCGCTGAGTGACTTCAGGTAGTTCTCCGAAGCCAGTTTGCTCTCGCCGTAAGCCGTGTTGGGCCGAGCCACATCAGTCACCCGGATGGGTGTGTAGTCTTTCTCACGAAGCGGCCCCATCACACTGAGCGAACTGATGTAGACGAACTGACGGGGAGTCATCCCCTGCGCCATCAACGCCTCCACCAGGTTACGTGTGGCTTGGTAGTTACCCCGCATGAAGTCCTCCCGATGTCGGCATTTGGTCACGCCGGCGCAGTGGACGATTACGTCCCAGCCATCGTGTTGCCGCTTTTGTTCCTGAAGTTGGTCCTGCAGTGTCTGAGGGTTCGCGAAGTCGAGGCAAGCGAACTGTATCCGCTCGTCCTGCAAGTAGCGTCGCGAACTGCTTTGGCGCACACCGGCCCACACCTCCATTCCTCGGAGCAAGGCCTCTTCCACCAGAAAGCTCCCGATGAACCCGCTTGCCCCTGTTATCAATATCTTCATCTGTCTATTCCGCTTTTGTCTGTTAAGTGTGCAAAGGTAATGTTTATCTAAAGGTCATGCAAGTGTGGGTAAAAATATCAAGCTTGCCATGAAATAATTTTGCCAAGCGCAGCCAGGGAATTCCAAGGTACCCCTCAGCATCCTTACGGCCCCCGAATAAAAATAACTAAACGTTTCGTAGAATTACTACGATAATTGGCGAAAATATTTTGATAATTGGCAAAACATTGAATATCTTTGCACTTGGATAACCAATATAGAACGAATATGATTAGGGAATTTTGGGTTAAGAATTATCTCTCCATACGCGACAAGCAAGGATTGGACTTTACGACGAAAGGCCCAGCATCTGAACTGGTAGTGGAGGTAGCGGAAGGTGTGTTCTTATATAAATTAGGAGTGCTCTATGGTTCCAACGCGTCAGGCAAATCAAACATGCTAATGGCACTCAACGAAGTGTTCCGACTGTTGGTGAAGCCCGAGACGGATGCGGAAACAGACATCAAAGGGTATATTCCCTTTGAACTGACACGCACCGAACCGACAGAGATGTACGTATCGTTCTATGCCAAAGGCATCCGATACGACTATTACATCCGCTACGACAGACAGAATATTCTGAAAGAAATGCTCAACTACTACCCCAACGGATCGAAATCCCTGTTCTATGAACGTACATTCGTCGGGACAAACATGCAGTCGGACATAAAGTTCGGAACAAGCCTAAAACTGGCGGCCAAGACACAAGAGAGCATACGAGAGCTGACCCTCCACAACCATAGCGTACTGTCAGTATGCCGCAAGTCTGCACTGAAGGAGGATATCGAAGCTTTGAGTACACTCCACAACTGCATCATGACCAGTTGGCATGAGGTAGACGGTGACAACAAGAAAGGCATTGTAGAAACTCTCTCCGATGCGTATGCAGATCCGGCCAAGCGCAAGTTCTTCACTCAAATGTTGCAAAAGGCAGACTTAAACATCGTTGACTTCCACCCGGTAATGACAGACCGAAAGATATCCGTCGACTACCGCAAGAAGATAGAGATGGAGGAAATACCCGAGCACCTGAAAGAGGCATTACTCAGCACCACCGTGCAGTCCGCCGCCTTCATCAACAAATCCGAGAAGGGAGACTTTGAGATACCGCTCCGGCTGCAATCCAAGGGGACGCAGAAGTACATCCTCATCCTCAGCGCTCTCTACAATATGATTACAGAAAGTCACGTCTATTGTCTGGACGAGTTGGGCGAGGATCTGCATGCCGACCTGTTATTCTACTATCTCAACGTGTTTCTCTTCAACTCCGAACAGTCACAACTGATCATCACCAGTCAAGAGACCACGCTGTTGTCACAAGACCTCATCAACGAAAACCGCGGTGTGGTTTGGTTAGTGGAAAAGAATCGCCAAACGGCCTCTTCCGAATATGCACGGGCCGACTCCTTCGGACTTCACAAGAACCTGTCGCTCTATAACTCATACAGGGTAGGCCGACTGGGAGCCAAACCGGAATTGGGCAGTATATTTATTGACATCGAATAAATATGTAACACCATGGCAAAACTTTAAAACAAATAGTCATTGTATATATAATATTTGAGTAAACGTACTATTTTCCGCCTTGACAAGCCTCGTCAGCTGGATTACCTTTGCGCCAAAACCTTTAATGCAAAGAGTTATGGCAAAAGAAAAAGTAAATTATCAGGAGGTCTATGACCTGTAT
>CAVFUK010000150.1:0-9165 GCA_963625535.1 Anaerovoracaceae bacterium
GCGTCGGGCCATGTGTCATTATATGGAATTCGAGATGTTAAACATCAGAGAATCACCCGCGTCGGGCTTGCCCCCGTTCGCCTTCCCCTATGCTGAAAACGCTCTCCCGAGCAGACAGCTTCACGATAGGGGTGTCAACCAAGAACATTCTTTTCCGAACGAAAGTTTTCATCGTATAACGAACATATTTCGATAACGATAACACATGACCGCTATGGATGACAAGGCAAATAATCGAGGCATACCAGAATCGACCGAGGATTACGTCCGGTTACAAGAAGAGAGCTCTTGCGGCGGCAGCCTCATTGTTATGCCGATAGAAAACAGAATCTTGACTATTCGAGGCAAACAGATTATGATAGACCGCGATTTGGCCGAGCTATATGGAGTAGACACAAGAGTGTTGAATCAGGCGGTAAAACGTAATGTTGAACGCTTTCCAGAGCGTTTCCGCTTTCAGTTAACGCCAGACGAGACAAAGCAACTGGTCACAGATTGTGACCGGTTCCAGAGTCTCAAGCACTCCACGACATATCCCTATGCGTTTACAGAGCAGGGAGTAGCTATGCTGTCATCCGTCTTGAGGAGCGCCACCGCCGTGAAGGTAAGCATTCGAATTATGGATGCCTTTGTTGCTATGCGGCGTCTCTTGGTATCCCAGGCTGGGCTTTTCCAACGCATAGAGTCGCTCGAAGCCTTCCGGTTGGAGACCAAGGAAGAATTTAAAAGCGTCGATGTGCGGTTCAATCAGATAATGAATCGTCTGGATGACGGTTCGCTCAAGCAGAATCTGGGCATTTTCTTTGACGGACAAATGTTTGATGCCTTCGTGTTGGTTGAAGAGCTCATTCAGCGAGCCAAATGCCGTATTGTTCTCATTGATGACTATATCACAGCCTCTTTGCTTCAGCGCTTCCACAAGCGCAACGCTGGTGTAACACTCGACTGCTATGTGAAAAGTCGTTTCGCTACACAAGATCTCCGTGATGCTTTCGCGAGCTACAACGCCCAGTATCCGTCAGAGCCTACCAGCCTGCATACCTTCGAACAATCGCACGACCGTTGGCTCATCATTGACGACACTGTATATCATTTTGGAGCATCCCTAAAGGATTTAGGCAAGCGTTGGTTTGCTGTAGACATAATTACGGAACATTCCGCAGACGATTTGATATCGCGTTTGTAACTTTCGAAAAAGAAGGTGATTCTCGAACGAAAAAGAGACTAAGAGCCGAAGACCCGTTTGGCCCTTCTAAATCTCTCAGTCTCTAAATAGAAATACATAGCCGAGCGATTGAGCCCCTAAGGCCTCAGAGCTCTAACATAAAACCTAAAACGTCCGAAGGACCTTCAACCTTCAACGTTTATAACGTCCGAAGGACCTTCAACGGCTCTCAGCCTTTGATTCCCCCGTATTCCCGCTTCGCGTCGAAGCAGGGGCAGTCCTTCGGGAGGACACCGGGCAGGTCCCTGTGGCCGACGATCTCCGCCTGCGGGAAGAGATGCTTCAGACAGCCCAGCAGGTCCACGAGGGCGGCGCGCTGGCTGTCGGTGCGGGTGTCGCGGGGGCGACCCTTGGCATCCAGGCCTCCCTCGTAGCAGACGCCTATCGAGCGGCGGTTGTGAGGGTAGCAGTGGGCTCCCACCTGCAACAGCCAACGGTGCTGGGTGACGCTGCCGTCGCGACGGATGTAATAGTGATAACCCACGGAGCGGAAGCCCCGGGCACGGTGGTCAGCCTGCAGACGCGAGGGCGTGTAGTCCACGTCGGGGCCGGTGGCCGTGCAATGCACCACGATGTATTTCACCGCCGAGGCACCCTTCAGCCAGTCCTCCTCCGTGAGCAGGTATGGCGGTGTGAGCCACGGGCTCTGCGGCCCGCTCTCGTTCGAATTTCCCATAGCAACCTGTCTCATAGCAGCGATAGGATTGCGGGTGAACAACTGCTGACGCCCAGTGCCGTCAGTGCGGCTATGATGGCTTGTACTACTGCGTTGACGATCTGGCGCCACGACAACTTTTGATTGGAATCTGTATTCATGATTGATAAATTAAAATATTAAAATATGTTGAATGTTTTGTGTTTTATGTTGGCAAAACATTTAACCTAAAACGTTTATAACAATATTGTTATGCAGTATAAACCTCGACGTGGGGCGCTGAAGCCGTTGATGAGCGACGAAGAGAAAGACAACGCAGCCATTCAGGAACTGACATATGACTTCGCTTGTCGCATCGTACGTCTCTTCCAGTATTTGACAGAGGACTCCTCGTACAAGGAACATATAATGTCGAAACAGGTCTATCGTTCCGGGACGAGTATTGGCGCGAACATCTGTGAAGCACAGAACGCTCAGTCAAAACCCGACTTCATGTCGAAGATGACCATTGCCTCGAAGGAGGCGAACGAGACAGTTTACTGGCTCAACCTCCTTCATGACAATGGATACATCGACGATAGTCAGTTTAAGTCCCTCGACAATGACATGAAGCGAATCCTCCGTAAGTTGATCGCCATTGTAAAGTCGACCAAGACAAACATGGAAAAACGAACATGTTGAATGTTAAGTGTTTTGTGTTTTATGTTGGAAAACCATTTAACCTAAAACCTAAAACGTTCAACATTAAAACGCTCAGCGTTTTAATCTATGTTTCCACCGAGGTCGTCGCCGTCGCTACCATCGTCGCCTCCCGAGGGCGTGGTGGTGCTGCTGCTACCTCCCGAGGTGGAAGAGCCCGACGAACTGTCGGAGCCGGTGCCGCCGGTGATGTTCACCGTGAAGTCGCCACCGTTGGCAGCCTTCTGGGCGGCTACAGCGGCGCTCTGAACGGAGCGTGAGGTCGTCAGGCGGAAGTTCGCCTCGCCCACCATGTTCTTCAGGTCCTCGCCCCGGGCCCAGTTCACCGTCAGGCAGGTGATGTTCGACGCGCTGAACTCAGCCGCCGTGGGAGCTCCCGTGGAGTGGATGGCCGGATAGAACGCGCCCAGGTCGCCCAGCAACACCTTCTTGCCCTCGAGGATGAACTCGCGGAGGCAGTCGAAGCTCTGGCACAGGATGGCGTAGATGTCGCCTCGGTTGTAGACCGACCCGTGCTCGGCGATGTGGTTGGCAAACTCGTCCAGCGACACTACCTCGGTCAGCTGAAGTGCGGCGTAAGCCTTGGTTGGATACTCTTCCTTGTCCTTACCGTGGTTAGGACGTACTGCTACAGAATAGTTCATACGTTAATAACTTTTTTTGTGCTGTCGCCATTTTGAGGGGCGGCAGCTGGTTTAATAATAAATAGTGGTTTAATCCTCAAAAAGAAGCTCGGCGTGGGCCGGACTGGGGTCAGAGGGTCAGGTACCAAGATCCCGCCATAGTCCGTGTTTTCCGGGAAGAGGGTGACGGTACCATTTGCTCGCCTCTTAGCCCTCTTCCTTTCTTACGCGCCGCTGCCGTCGCTGCTTTTGAGACCCTTTCCGCCGCGGGGAAAATCGATGCTTCGTTTGGGGCAAAACAATCTAATTGTTTGGGCCTACACAATCGATTGTTTTGGCCAATACAATCGATTGTCTTCCGCCCTGCGAACATTGCCCCGGCCAGTGTGTGTGTCATCGTTTCCCGGCTTCGGATTGGACATTGCAAAGATAGCATCGGCAGGGGGCGGTTTGCAAATCTATTGAAAGCCATTGAAAGATATTGAACGTCTATTGAAAGTTATTGAACGTCTATTGAAAGATATTGAAGATTCATTGAATCCCATTAAATGTCCATTGAATGAAGTTACGGTTTCGAAGGATTTTTCGGCCCGAAAAGAAAACTCTTTACACCGAAATCGCCGAAGATTTCCCGTCCCAATCGTCCACCGTTTCGAGCGACCCGCTCAGGCGGAGTCCCCAAAAGCGACAGACGGACCGTCATTGTTGAAAAGATTTACTCTATCCCCGCGGCTACTCTGCCCGTGGACTGAGAACAACATATATATAGGATATGAATGGTTGTTAGACAAGAACCCGGTAGAACGATACACTTGCAAGGCGAGGAAAGCATTAAGACCGAGAGAGGTCGTTGGACGAGGAAAGCGAAAGGATATATACATGGTTGTTAGACAAAAGAACAATAGAATGATGCAATTGCAAGACGAGGAAAGCGAAAGGATATAGATGGTCGTTAGACAAAAGAACAATAGAACGATGCAATTGCAAGTCGAGGAAAGCATTAAGACCGAGAGAGGTCGTTGGACGGGTAAAGCGAAAGGATATATACATGGTTGTTAGACAAAAGAACAATAGAACGATACAATTGCAAGGCGAGGAACAGCAATAGCCCCCGGAAGCCCCCTGACTGTGAAGCCGTAGGGACGAGAAGGTGCAGGACCGGGAAGGCGAAGCTCCGGAAAGTCCTAGGACCGAGGAGTCCTAGGACCAAAAGAAGTAGGCATTGGAAGTCGTAGGACTAGAAGGTCGTAAGGCTAGAAAGCAGAAAGGACCGAGGGAAGCCGGAGGACCGAGGAAAGGTCTAAGACTGTGAAGCCGTAGGACCGAGAAGGTGCAGGACCTTGGAAAAGGCATAGGACCTGAAGGCGATAGGCTTTGGAATGTGCAGGACCAAAGAAAAGGTGCAGGACCGAGGAAAAGGCATAGGACCTGAAGGCGATAGGCCTTGGAATGTGCAGGACCGAGAAGGTGCAGGACCTTGGAAAAGGCATAGGACCTGAAGGCGATAGCCCTTGGAATGTGTTGGACCGAGGAAAGGTGCAGGACCGAAAGAAAGGTGCAGGACCTGCCGCAGCTTGCTGCGTTTAAAACAAATCGGCAGCCCTTTAGGGCACAGGCTCCGCTGCCGATACCTTAGCCTGGCCAAAGGCCGGTGTACACCCTTTCCCTTCGAAGGGAAAGGGCTTGGGATAGGGTTGGACCCCTCTTTAAGGGTAAAGAGGGGACGGGGAGATTTTCGAAAAAGGACCTCGGAAAACCGAGAAACGTTGAAGAGTCTAGAGAACGGCCCTATACCGTTCAATATTCTTATAAGAACGAGGAGGTTTTCGAAAGGACGGAGTGATTTTCGAAAAAGCCGTAGGACCGAAAAGGTGCAGGACCTTGGAAAAGGCATAGGACCTGAAGGCGATAGCCCTTGGAATGTGTTGGACCGAGGAAAGGTGCAGGACCGAAAGAAAGGTGCAGGACCTGCCGCAGCTTGCTGCGTTTAAAACAAATCGGCAGCCCTTTAGGGCACAGGCTCCGCTGCCGATACCTTAGCCTGGCCAAAGGCCGGTGTACACCCTTTCCCTTCGAAGGGAAAGGGCTTGGGAAAGGGTTGGACCCCTCTTTAAGGGTAAAGAGGGGACGGGGAGATTTTCGAAAAAGAACCTCGGAAAACCGAGAAACGTTGAAGAGTCTAGAGAACAGACCCTTACCCTTCAACATCTTATAGGGGAACGTGGAGGTTTTGAAAGAAGGTAATATATAGAAGGTCTTACGAAGAACCTTCTATAATAAAATCCGCAATATCAATCTTCCGTGCCTTCTGCTCAGCAGAAGCACACCGCTCAAGAAGATCCGAAACCACCAGCGGTTGACCCATGGCACGCGAAGCCTCCTTAGCCCGCTCCCTCCAAAGACCGAACGTGTCCCCAGACACGTCAGTATCTGGAAACAAAACCACCCGGCACCCTCGCAAAGGCGCCAGAGCCTTTGCCGAAAGCATCGACAACCCACCCGTCGCCATCCACACGAGCGGACGACGTGAAGCCCCCGAAGCCTTCGGAGCATCGCTCTCATCGTCAACAACCGTCGGCGTAGGACTAACAACATCGCATTCACCGCAAGTCGTCAGCGCACTGCAGATCACCGCCGTCTTCTCCGACTCCACTATCGCCACCACCGGCATCACGGCGGAGCGCGACGAAGCCGAAGCGCCTCGGAACCCCTGCAACTGATGCAGCCCGAACAGACAATGCCCATAACTGAAGTCCGCCGACAAACGCCCCTGGCGCTTCAGCCACCACGACATAGAGTAGGGCGGACGCGAGTGGCTCCGGTGACAATCCGCCCCATACGCCATCACCTTCCCCTCGTGCACACGGCCCTCGTCGTCGATCTGCCAATAGATCACGCTGTGCTCGGGCGACGAACCCAGGCGGAAACGCTCCGCCACCACGCGCAGCTCCTCCGCCGAGAGGATGCCCGTCTGCACCAACGCCATGCAAAGGTCATTATCCGTGCCGCTGAGACGCACGGGCAGCTCCGGGTCCAGATAGTCCGTACGCACCACAGGTTCCCGGCGCACCACCTGCAACTTACTGCTACGGCCAGGCCGAGCCCAGCGAGGCTCGTCCGTCTGCCAGATGCCGAAGCGGTCCATCAACCACCGGCAAGCCTCCAGCCACGACGTGTGGCTGACCTCCATCACCATCCGGACGTTGTCGCCATGGGCACCGCAGGCATAGCAGTGATAGTGATTGTCCTTCGCATAGAGCCGCATGCTGGGATGGCGGTCGTCGTGGACGAAGCAACGGCACAGCGCCGTGCCACCGTAACGGGCCGTCCACTCCAGGCCCAGCGCCGAGGCCACGTCCGTGATCGGGACGGCGGCTATCCGGCCAAGCGTCTCTTGCGAGATATGTTTCAATTCATCCATGCTCTTCAAGATAAAAAATTTCGCGTTCGTCAGGGTGGGTTTCTGACCGGATACGTACTCCCCCGTAGGGGGGGAGTAGTAAGGGTATCCGGTCAGAAGGGAAGCTCGCCCTGCACGGGCGGGGCCGGCGGCGGCACCAGGGGTGGCGCCGCCACCGGGACGAGAGGTCGCGTCAGCGTCTCCTCTCCATGAGGGCCCACCGTGTGTTGCAGCACGTTCTCCTTCAGCGCCGCCGCCTTCAGGCGGTAGTAGAGCGCCGGCACCTCGATGCCCGCCAGCTTCGTGGCCTGGCTCATCACCTCGCCGGCCGGCATGCTCCCGCCCGGCGGCACCACGTCGGCGAACAGCTTGCGGAAGTCCACTATGTAGCCGCACTCCTTCCTCGGGTCCACGTAAACGGGATTCAGGGGGCCGCGCTCCTTCCCCTTCCGGGGCTGGGCCGCGGTGGCGGTGGCGGCGGTGACGGTGGCCTTCACTTCCACCGTCGGCTCCAGGGTACAGGGCTGAGGGATGCCCCCGTCGTCCACGGTGAACCGCAGCGTGTCCGCGATGTCGTACTTCCGGGTACGCGTCTGTCGGCACGAGAAGATGTGGTCGGTGTTCTTCTGGCACTCATACACCTCGAACGACTTGTTCGCCAGCTCCGTACCGATCCAGCCGCGCAGGCTCTTGTCCTCCACCGACTTGTTTTGGTGGAGCACACACACGATGCAACAGCCGCACTCCGAGGCCAGGTGCATCAGCCGCTCGATGACCTCCTGGGCCAACACGCCATCGTTGATGTCGTCCACCAGGTCGCGGATGCCGTCGAGCACCACCAGGTCTGGCCGATAGGCGATGATGGCCTCCTCCAGCAGGGGCAGCCGCTCGCGCCAAGGCTCCGACCTCACGTTGAAGACGTTCATCAGCCCCTCGGGCAGCTCACCGTCGGTGGCCTCTGTGCCGCACATGGGCACGATGCGTTCAGCCAGTATCTCCTGCGTCGACTCCTCGCTCTGCTCCGTGTCGAACCACAGCACCGACCGCCGCTCGTCGCCGATGCGCTCCATGCCCAGCACCTCACGGCGCAGGCAGAGGGTCATCAGCAGCGATGTGACGAACGTCTTGCCGCTCTTCTCCTTACCCGTGAGCGCCACCAGCTCCCCCTTGGGAAAACAGGGTTTGCCGAACATGCGGAAGAGGAACTCTCGCTTGGGGATCACCGTCTTGGTGGTGATGCGCCGCTTCTCGAGCCGCGTCAACCGGTCGATGCTCTCCTGGCTCTTGCCAGCGTCCTCCAGTGCGAGGATGACTTTACTGATTGCAGTTGTATCGTTCATACGATGTCAGATATTTTTGAATGTTCAACATAACGTTCCCCGCCCCGGCGACGTGAGGTTCGCGCCTGTCCGCCGCCTGTGTGAGGATGCGCAAATGTATGGTTCGGGATGTGCGAAATGCAAATCTATTGAAAGCCGTTGAACATCTATTGAAAGATATTGAACGCTCATTAAAAGATGTTGGTATTTCATTGAATCTCATTAAATGTTCATTGAATGCCCATTGAATGACGTTACAATTTCAAAGAGTAATTGTATATTTGATAAAATAATTAAACAACAAAACATCTAACGACTATGAAACAGAATTCTAGCCGGATATCCGGACAAAAGTCAAACGAGAGCAAAAGCTCCGTAACAATTATTGTAAACGGCGGTCGCAACCAATTTTTGCCGAACGCTACCCACGCCACGCAGGTGTTCTACGGCGACAAACACGTCGCCGATAGGTTTACTGACGACGTTGACTCGTCGGACGACGTGGAATGGGATGACCGGGACGACGCGTCGACAGCCGACGCGTCGCCCCTCAGTCCCTACTGCTACGACGAGGAGACGCAGGACCGCTATCTGCAGCGCATCGACGCCTGCCACTGTGCTCAGGAACTGGCCTCGGTGCTGGTGTCGATGTTGGACCATCAGTCCGTCAACATCAGCCGCGAGGTCATCGTGAAGCGCAGTTTTCTGGAGCAAGTGTTGCCGTTGGCGCCGAGGGTCACCACTGGGGTGGACAACCTGCGCCACGCCATCAACGAACTGATGTGTAAGAAGAAACGACGTCGTCAGTTATGAGCGCCGTCCCCTTTAGTTCCCAGCGCCGTGTGTGGGTCCGCTTCCTATGCAGCGTGCGCGCCCTGGTGACGTTCGTTCGTCGCCGCCCCGTGCAGTCGTCCGCCACCGTCGTCATCCCGATAGACGTGCGCGGCGGCCGCAACCTGATAGCTCCCCAAGCCTCCCACGTGGAGATTCACTACCACTACCACTCCGACTCCGAGGCCCCGCCCCGCAAGCCCGCCGGCAAGGCTCCCCGTAAGGAGAAGAAGAAAAAGAAACGGTAGCCGCAGTGAAGTGAGGGAGTTTGATGAATAGAGAATTGATAACCCTCAAGCCTCGCCTTTCCTATGGTGAAGACGATACTTGAGACATTGTATAACATAAAACACAGAATCATGTGTGGAATAGTAGGATATATAGGAACGCGCCAAGCGTTCCCCATCCTCATA
>CAVFUK010000151.1:0-8784 GCA_963625535.1 Anaerovoracaceae bacterium
TGTCAAGAGATAAGTCTGTAGATATTGCCAAGGGCATCGGCATTATACTGGTGGTGTGGGGGCATACGTTTTCAGCTTGTCCTATAAGAAATGAAATATACCTGTTTCATATGCCACTCTTCTTTTTTCTTGCAGGATGTTTCCTCAAGAGTGAGAGTCTTAAGGCGGTGCTGTACAAGCGTATAAGGACGTTGTTGATACCTTTTCTGTTCTTCTACATACTCGCTTTGCTTGTAAAACTAGGGAAAGCCCTATTAGTGCAACCCACTGTTAGTACATGGCTGACGTTTAATTATTCTATAGGGAATGTAAACCAGACATTGTGGTTCATACCGACTTTGTTTATTGCGATATTAGCATATAATATACTTATTGCCAGTGCCTTAAATAGGTATAGGGGGGGGTAAGTACTGCGGCTTTATTGATGAGTATAATAGGATATTGTTTGTGCGATAGCAAGTCCGTTCTTTGTGACTGTGCATATATTCCACAGGGCCTATGTGTCACTATCTTTTTGCTCCTTGGACATAATTACTACAAGTTGAACCATAAAATCAAATTATCGGCAGGTGTTGCCATTGTCACACTTCCTTTCTTTATATACTCTGTATTGAAAAAGGAATTTGTTTCCTTGGGAGATTTGGAGATGGGTTCTAATTATCTCGTCTACACGGCAGATGGTATATTCGGCATATCTGTGGTTATGCTGATTTCTTTGTACATACAAAGATTCAGGGCTTTCGGTATCTTGAATGTACTGGGCGTTTACTCGCTGTATATATTTGGCTTGCATGCCAACAATAGTTTCCTCAATCCGCTCCTGCAGAAGACCATGTGCCTGTTGGGGAACGAAGATGTAGCTTCTTACTCTACGAGCATCACGTATGGACTGGTAAAGACATTCTACTGCATCATAATAACCCTCGCCGTCGGATGGCTTCTCAAACGGTATCTGCCATTCTTCTTCGGATACAGTAAAGATGACAAATTATTGCTGAAACTTAAAAATGATAATAATGGGAAATAAATACGACTACCTCATAGTAGGTTCCGGCCTCTTTGGTGCTACGTTCGCCCACTTCGCTGCGAAGCAGGGCAAGAAGTGCCTCGTCATAGACAAGCGTCCGCAGCTCGGCGGCAATGTCTATTGCGAGAACATCGAGGGCATCAATGTGCACAAATATGGTGCGCATATCTTCCATACCTCCAATAAGAAGGTGTGGGATTTCGTCAACTCCATCGTCGAGTTCAACCGCTACACCAACTCTCCCGTCGCCAACTACAAGGGCCAACTCTTCAACCTTCCCTTCAACATGAACACCTTCTCCCAAATGTGGGGTGTGAAGACTCCTGCTGAAGCCCAGGCGAAGATTGAGGCGCAGAGAAGAGAGGCCCTCAAAAGCCTCTCCCCGACCCTACCCTGTAGGGAGGAAAGCCCCACCCCGTCCCTCCCCCGTAGGGAGGGAGAAGTGGACTCGGAGGAAAAAGCCCCTCTGCGGGAGGGGTTTGGGGAGGCTCAACCCCGCAACCTTGAAGAACAAGCTTTGTCCCTTGTGGGTAAGGATATTTACGAAAAGCTCATCAAGGAATACACCGAGAAACAGTGGGGGCGCAAGTGCACCGACCTACCCGCGTTCATCATCAAGCGCCTTCCCGTCCGTCTCGTCTTCGACAACAATTATTTCAATGACAAGTATCAGGGCATCCCAGTTGGGGGCTACAACAAACTCATAGAAGGACTTCTAGGCCTCTCCCCAGCCCTCCCCCGTAGGGAGGAAAGCCCCACCCCGTCCCTCCCCCGTAGGGAGGGAGAAGGGTGCATTGATATTTTGACCGGAATTGATGTTCCATTAAATAAAGCAACTCGTTGCTTGAACAATAAAGATGGAGGTTATCGGGAGATGGCTGACCCTATGAATTATGGTCTACTTAAAGAAAACGCAAAGGAAATGCGTAAGCAGCCTACGGAGGCCGAGTCTGTCTTTTGGTCGCTTGTAAGTGGCAATAATCTCGGAGCAAAATTCCGTAGGCAGCATGTTATCGGCAATTATATCGTAGACTTTGTTTGCTTGGAGCAGAAACTTATAGTAGAAATCGACGGCGGCTACCACGACAATCCCGAACAGCAGATTGCAGACAACCTTCGCTCAAAAGAATTAAAGGAGTATGGTTTTACCATTCTACGGTTGCGCAATGAGGAAGTCCTAGCTGACCCAGAAGTCCTAAAGAACAAGCTCGAACTCGCAATGTGGCTTGCGAGCCTCTCCCCAGCCCTCCCCCGTAGGGAGGGAGAAGTGAACACGGAGGCAAAAGCCCCTCTGCGGGAGGGGTTGGGGAGGCTCGTATATACAGGACCCTTGGATGAGTTTTTTGATTATTGCTATGGTCGTTTGGATTGGCGTACAGTCTCTTTCAAGACTCGTGTCGAAGACACACCTAACTACCAGGGCAATGCTGTGGTGAACTACACCTCACACGACGAACCGTATACTCGCGTCATCGAGCATAAGCACTTCGAGATGTTCGGCCAGGAAGTCTACAACTGTCCAAAGACCGTCATCAGTGAGGAGTATTCCACGGAGTACAAGCCAGGCAAGGAGCCCTACTATCCCGTCAACGACGAGCGGAACAACGCCCTGGCAGCACAATACCGCGAGCTTGCCCACCAGCAAGGCATCGTCTTCGCGGATGAAAGCCCCACCCCAGCCCTCCCCCGTAGGGATGAAAGCCCCACCAAAGCCACTCCTAGTAGGACGGGAGAAGTGGACTCGGAGGCAAAAGCCCCTCTACGGGAGGGGTTTGGGGAGGCTCTCCCTTTGCAGGGGTTTGGGGAGGCCTTATTTGGCGGCCGCCTTGCCGAGTACAAATACTATGACATGGCACCCGTCATCGAAAGAGTAATGAATCTTTTCAACCAATAATATTATCTATTTATGAGATACGCACTGGAAGAGTATGTCTTCAACGACTATAATGCATCGTCCAAAGCTCGCAAGGATGTCTCCTATTTTGTGTTGCAGAATGGCTTTAAGACATTAGGCAAGAACGACAAGACAAAGATAAAGAACAGCAAGTTTTCCAAAGCCCTTATGGCTTTCAGGCTATACTTGAAGCTCTTCTTCACTTTAGGTAAGGAGGATGTTGTTTTCCTTCAGACATCTTATGTCGTGCTGAAGCCTATTCTCTTAATGAAGAAAATCAAGCGGTTCAAAGTTGCCTATCTGATACATGATTTGTTCTCGCTAGGTTTTACGGAGGAAGATTCTATAAAAGAGCACGAGTTAGAAATCAAAAATGATATTCGCGTTTTGTCCCAATGTGATTATGTGATTGCACACAATCCAAGTATGGTGGAAAAGCTGAAAGCCTTCGGCTGTAAGTCCCAATTGATTTCCTTAGGTATTTTCGATTATTACACAGATCTTCCTGCTAATAGAAGAGAGCATAAAGCGAATTCCGAGTGGCGTGTGGCTTTTGCTGGGGCTCTATCCAAATCCCCTTTCTTGATGGATATAGATAGGACACAACATAAGTACAAGATGATAATATATGGACTGCCGAAGAAGGAGTTTATTTCTTCAGATTACAAAGGTTCTGTTGATGCAGATATCTTACCCTCTGTAATAGAAGGGGATTTCGGTTTGATATGGGAGGGAAGCTATCAGATTACGAAGGAGAATAACTATACACGGTTTAACAATCCACATAAGACGTCTATGTACATTGTAGCCGGGCTTCCTATAATATGTTGGAAGGAAAGTGCTGCAGCAAAGTTTGTCGAGAAGTATAATTTAGGTTTCTCAATAGAAACGCTTGATGAGATAGACGCAAAACTGGAAACCATTAGCGCTTCTGACTATCAGACTATGGTCGATAATTGTTTGAAAATGCGGGAATCCCTGATTCAAGGAATACATGTACAACATGCTTTAAACGAAATCAAAATATGATAACGAGACTAGATTATATAGACAAATTGAGAGGATTCGCCATCTTTTTAGTGGTTGTCGGTCATCTTTATCAAGAGCACACTATTGAAGGGAATAGTTATCCTTTTACCCAGATGATTTATTCTTTTCACATGTCTTTGTTCTTTTTTGTAAGTGGTTATTTGTGTGAAGCGACACATAAAATAGACAAGCTTGGATATGGAACATTCATAAAGAAAAAAGCTGTAGCTTTATTGCTTCCTTATTTCTTTTGGGTGCTTGTTGTAAGTTTCTTGCTCACAGACCATCCTGTCAATTCTATACGGGATTTTGTCATGCAGTTCAATTTCTTTCCAAACAAGTTGTTCTGGTTTATGCCGGTCTTGTTCCTGGCTATGTTGGTTTATGCCATCCAATACGCTTTCATAAGCAAATCAGACTCCTTGAAAAATAGACTTCTGTTTATCTGTTCTGTTTGCAGTGTCCTGAGTATATTTGGCTGCATTGTTCACCAATATGGTCTTTTGATCTATTCAGTTTATATGGCATCATTCTTGATAGGTGCTCTGTTGATGTATATGCCACGGATTCAGACAATATTGTTGGATAACAAAGCCTGCATGGGGGGGGTATAATACTGTGCATCCTTTGGTTTTTCTATCCGTTTGATGCAAATGGGCGAGTTTTATATTCGTTCTTGAATGTTGTTCTAACCTATATGTGCTCTGCATGTGCTATAGTTGTTTTATTTGTGTTTTTTTACAAAACCATATTGAACAAGTATATTGACAGCTTCTTTTCTGAGATGGGGAAAATGTCTATAGTTATCTATTTGACGCCTTTGTCGTTTCTGCCCAAAGGATTTGTCTTTGAGGGACTCACTATGACCTCAGAAAATGTTGTCATCTTAATCATTGCTGTAATTCATTGTCTTGTAGCTTATGCTATCGGAAGAGTTGTTTATACGATTCCGTATTTAAAATTAATCGTGTATGGAAAAAAATAATCCCTTCTTCTCCGTCCTCATACCTCTTTACAACAAGCGGGAGACGATAGTCAGCACGCTTCGGTCGGTACTGACGCAGACTTACGGGGACTTGGAGGTTGTTGTCGTCGACGATGGGTCGACAGACGGGAGTGCGGAGGTAATCCGCGAGAATTTCAGCGATGCACGCATCAGGATCGTGACTCAGGAAAACGGTGGAGTCAGCGCGGCGCGCAACCGTGGCATAGAGGAGGCGCGGGGCACGTGGATTTCTTTCCTTGACGGTGACGACGAGTGGATGCCTACCTACCTGGAGGAGGTGTCCAAGGCTATTGCGTCGCATGCCGAAGCGCAATTGGTCATGACGGCTCGCTACGGACAGAACTATCAGACACGCCAGCGCCGTTCGCAGAACATTCCCACACGTCTGAAGGACAAGGTGCAGCCTATCCACTACTTCGAGAATCCACACTTCTTTCAGCACATCAGCGCCACATCGGTTCGTGCTGACCTCTTGAAAGAGGATAAGGACTGGAACCGCTTCGTCGTCGGGCAGAAATACAACGAGGACTTCACTTTCGTGTTCCGCGTTGTGCTCCATTGCCCCCATGTGGTGTATATCGGCCGACCGCTGAGCATCTACAATGGCAACGTCAGCGGCCAGGCCACTTCCATAGGCTCCAACGAACAAAAATTGCGCGACGGGCTCATCTTCCGCAACAAGGTGTACGACGAATATGTCCGCAGCAATAGGGGGGGGCAAATTCTTCAAGACGTTTATGCGTTTCGAGGTGCGCCATGCCGTCATCTGCTATCTGCGGCAGAAGGACTACAAGTGCCTACGTCCTTTCCTCGACGGACTCAGCCAGGACTTCAAGCGCGGATTGTTCCATGCCTTCGAGTGTCCGCTCTATCGCAGTGAGGCCTTGCTGCCCTTGGCAAAGGCTTACATCCTCTTTACCAAACTCATTTGGAAATCCCACGGTTTCCCTCCGACATAAGATATAACGCTCTAGTTACAATCATCAGTTCGAACAAAATGACTTTAGACGAATTCATATACAAGGCAACGGGAAAGGTGCGCGCGCTGTGGTTCTCCCGCATCGTGCAGTTGCCGTTCCCTGACTATTGCAGGCACTATGCGTCCTATCGCCATGCGATGGGGTGCTCCTCCCTGGCCATGCAAACCGCATCTGCCGACAACTATTTGGCCGCTCGTCCCAACCCCGGTGCCGGCATCGGCCATCAGATGGCCAACTGGATGGCAGGTTATCATCTGGCCCGACTCTTCGGACTTAAGTTCGCCCACATTCCCTTTGCCACACAGGCGCACCCTTATTCAGCCAGTGCGTGGGATGCGTTCCTGGGCTTCGGCAGGGGCGAAATGACCTTTCGGGAGCTGAGGCGGCAAGGGCGCAAAGTGGTGAGGCTGCCGCGCTTCCATCTGAACCATCCCGAGGAGGTCGACGTCATCCGCCGCATCATCGCTTCCTATGCCGACCGCAAGGTGGTGTTCCTGTGCGAGCAGGACCAGTTCTATCGCGACTTGAACACGCTCATTCCCGACCTGCAGCGCAAGTTCCGGAACGCTCCGGCGCGGCAGGACGACAAGCTGACGTACGACACTGCCAACTACAACATCGCCGTGCATGTGCGGCGTGGTGACATCATGGCCGACCCGACGAGCCCGAATCTCGCCATGCGCTTCCTCAGCAACGACTACTTCGAGCGGGTGCTGACCCAGGTGCTGGAGCACGTGAAGGGCATCACCGCGAAGCCCGTCCACATCTACTTCTTCTCGCAGGGCAAGCCCGAGGACTATCCCGAGTTCGCCCACATCCCCAACCTCCACTGGTGTATGGATATGGGCGCAATGGCATCGTTCCTCCACATGGTCTATGCCGACGTGCTGATTACGAGCAAGAGTTCGTTCTCCTACAAGCCCGCCCTGCTCAACCGTGGCATCAAGGTCTGCCCCGCCAACTTCTGGCATGGCTATCCCGACAGCCCCGACTGGATTATGGTGGATGATAATGGAAGTATAAAGTGAAATAATTATGAATAATACGCAAAAAAAATACTCCATGGAGTTCCTCCGGGCATTTTGTGCGCTGGAGGTGTTCGTCCTGCATTACCTGTCGCCGCGCTATGGGGCGGAGAGTACGTCATGGTTCTGCGGGGCAGTGCCTACGTTCCTGCTGATGAGCGCTTACCTGTATGGCACGCGGGAGCCGCAGCCGGTGTACGGGGCGAAGTTCTTCCGCAAGAGGTGGCTGTCGCTGAGCGTCACCTACTATCCTTTCATCCTCTGCACCTTCGCGGCCTTCCTGATGTTGGGCAAGTACCCCGTGGTGCAGCTCGTGAGGGGACTGGCCGTCGACGTGTTCTACCTCGGTGGCATCCGCCTGGACTGGAATCTGCCCGCGTGCGGACACCTGTGGTTCATGACCACCCTGCTTCTGTGCTACCTCGTGCTCGTGGCTGTTGGCAACAGAGACGGCGTAAGGCGCTGGTTCCGCTCCGCTAAAGGTGTCGTTTGTACCTTCGTCGGTGTCATTTTGATAGGATTCGTGTATAGGGGGGGGCAAACGGTGCACCTCTTTGCTTACACTTTGCTATTCTTCAACGCTGACCGCCTGATGTTGCTGGTCAGCACGCGACGGCGGATGCTGGCATCGCTCGCAGTGGCCCTGGTGTGCTACGCCCTGGTGGTGATGCAGATGAAGGACTGGTTCCACTACGCCATCTACCTGCAGTATATGGTCACCTGCCTGATAGCCGTGGTCACCATCGCTTTCGCCGAGCGCTTCCTGGCCCGTGTCTCACCCCTCAGGTGCGTGACCTTCCTCTCCGACATCTCGATGGAAATCTACCTGGTGCACCACCTCTTCGTCTATGACCAGCCCCTCTACGTCAGCGCTCCTCTGACCCTGGTCCTCTCCGTCACCCTGCATCAGGTGGGGAAGCGGTTGAAGCGGGCGGTGATGTAAGGACAGAAAAAGTCCGTTATTCTTTATTGAAAGGAAAATAAACAAAAACCGCTTCATGCCGCCGGCCGCCGCTGGATGCCCTCCGCCATGAAGCTGCTGATGGGAGAAAGAAGTTAAACAGGTTTTGTGTTGATCGAAAAAACGAGTTGATCGAAAAAATAGTAAAAACGCCCTGCGGTGGAACGTTCTAAGTTGAGCGAAAAAACAGGAAGAACTCCCGAGCGGCTTTCGCCGTCGCCAGGGCGACTCATGAAGCCAGTCTTCCTCTGAACTTATGAAAGCAAGCTTTCAACGCTCAGCGGAAGACCGACATCAGTGCAACAGGGTTGCACCGAAAGTCCCTCGACCAAAAACAGACGCTTGTTTCACAAGCTCAAAAACAAGCCGCACGAAATAATCCGTTTAAGATCCGTCTAAGATCCGTTTAAGATTCGCGGATTATTAAATTTTTTGTGTTTTACGTTTTGAGTCACACCCGTGCGCGTTTTTTCTGCGAAGCAGACTGTTTTTGCTCGATGATGTTTCTTCAATCTCTCAGGAATGACGGCAACGTCAAGTTCGACCGGTGAACTTATTCAAACGATAGAAACAGATTCTCATGATTCAATAGTTCGTTAAAAATTTGAGTACTAGGCCGCATGCGCGACCCCATAAAATAAAAGATCTTTGAAATCGTTGGTATTTAATAGTAAGTTTGGTCTGCAGCCACACTTACGCAAAAACTGTTTTATCAGTACGGCGTTATGTATCAGAGTCTTGACTCCGGAGACAGAAAGTCTGAGGTTATTCTCCCTTGCAAATTCCCTTATGACATTGATGGAGGATAGTGACATATTGAAGTGAAACTCCAAGGCCTCCTTCTTTCGGCTCTGGCAGTTGG
>CAVFUK010000152.1:0-8585 GCA_963625535.1 Anaerovoracaceae bacterium
CCGGCAAAGGTTCAGAGCGCATTGCTCGAGGCCATGCAGGAGCGTCAGGTGACATTGAGCAAGGAGACTTTCCCCCTGCCGGAACCGTTCCTCGTGTTGGCTACCCAGAACCCGATAGAGCAGGAGGGTACCTATCCGTTGCCTGAGGCACAAGTGGACCGTTTCATGTTGAAGGTAGTCATCGACTATCCGAAATTGGAAGAGGAGAAGAAGATTATCCGTCAGAACATCAGTGGCGAGAAGATAGAGGTTCGTCCGATACTGCGCAGCGAGGAGATTCTGGAAGCCCGCAAGGTGGTTCGCCAGGTTTATCTCGACGAGAAGATTGAACAGTACATTGCCGACATCGTCTTCGCAACCCGTTATCCGGCCAAGTATAACCTCAAGGAGCTGGAGAGCTTCATCTCGTTTGGTGGATCTCCGCGTGCTTCCATCAACTTGGCTTTGGCAGCCCGTACTTACGCGTTCATCAAACGTCGTGGTTACGTGATCCCCGAAGATGTGCGCGCTGTGGCTCATGACGTGCTCCGCCACCGCATCGGACTCAGCTACGAGGCTGAAGCCGGCAACGTGACAGCCGAGGAGATTGTCAGCAAGATATTGAATAAGGTAGAGGTGCCCTAATCAGTCTATCGGATAACAGAAAATAAGATTATATGGAAACGACCGAACTTTTAAAGAGGGTTCGCCAGATAGAGATAAAGACCCGCGGACTGTCGAGCAACATCTTTGCCGGACAGTATCATTCCGCCTTTAAAGGACACGGCATGGCATTCTCCGAGGTGCGCGAATATCAGTATGGTGACGACGTTCGCGACATCGACTGGAATGTGACGGCGCGTTTCGACAAGCCGTATGTGAAGGTGTTCGAGGAGGAGCGGGAACTGACCGTGATGTTGTTGATTGACGTTTCCGGTAGTCTCGACTTCGGTACTGTACATCAGATGAAACGCGACATGGTGACGGAGATTGCCGCCACGTTGGCTTTCTCTGCCATACAGAACAACGATAAGATTGGCGTAATCTTCTTCTCGGACAAGATAGAGAAGTTCATCCCACCCCAGAAGGGACGGAAGCATATCCTCTACATCATCCGCGAGTTGCTCTCCTTCAAGCCGGAGAGCCGACGGACCGATGTGAAGTTGGCGGTAGAGTATCTGACAAACATCATAAAGAAACGCTGTACGGCATTCCTCATCAGCGACTTCATTGTGCAACAGGACTTCAAGAATCCGCTGACGATAGCCAACCGCAAGCACGACCTTGTAGCTATTCAGGTATACGACCGCCGTGTGGAGGAACTGCCGGATGTGGGACTGATGAAGGTAGCGGATGCCGAGACCGGGCATACGCAGTACATTGATACTTCTTCGGCCAAGTTGAGAAAGATGCATCACGATTGGTGGGTGCAGAGACAGACCCAGTTGCAGGACACGTTCACGAAGAGCAATGTGGACTCCATCTCTGTGCGTACCGACCAGGATTATGTGAAACAGCTCATGAGCTTGTTCGCAAAACGTAATTAGAGTTTATTTGACAATGAGTGTATTTACAACGATACGAAAAAGAGCATTTGCAGGACTGCTGGCAATCACTTGCCTCGGAGCTGCCCAGGCCCAGAATGTGACGGTCGATGTAGCAATCGATTCGTTGCACCTGCTCATCGGACAACAGGCGAGAATCAAGTTGGATGTCAGCTATGATGCCTCTCAGAAGATGGTGCTGCCGCATTTCAACGACACGCTGGTTACCGGCGTGGAACTGGTGGATGTGGCAAAGCCCGATACGCAATACCTGAACAACAAGCAACGGTTATTGGTGTCGCAGGAGTATATCGTGACGTCCTTTGACTCAGCGCTTTACTACATTCCTCCCTTCGAGGTGAAGGTAGACGGCAAGTCCTACTATTCAAAGGAACTGGCACTGAACGTGCAGTCTCTGCCGGTGGATACCCTCCATCCCGAGCAGTTCTTCGGCCCGAAGGATGTGATGAGTCCGGCTTTTACGTGGGAGGACTGGGAGCTTGTCTTTTGGCTCACGTTGCTGATGATTCCGTTGGTGGCCTTGGTTGTGTACCTCGTGAAACGTTATCGCGACAACAAACCGATTATCCGCACCATCAAAGTGGAGCCCAAGTTGCCTCCTCACGAACAGGCATTGAAGGACATTGAGCGAATCAAGGCCGAGAAGAGCTGGCAGAAAGAAGAGTCCAAGACCTACTATACGGAGTTGACCGACGTGTTGAGAACCTACATCAAGGAGCGCTTCGGATTCAATGCCTTGGAGATGACTTCCACGGAGATTGTGGAGGCCTTGCTGCAGGAGAAGGACCAGAAGTCCATCGCGGAACTGAAGGACCTGTTCTCGACAGCCGACTTGGTGAAGTTCGCTAAGTTCAACCCGCTGATGAACGAGAATGACCGCAACTTGGTGAGCGCCATCGACTTTATCAATGAGACAAAGATTGAGCCGGACCCCAACGCGAAGGCACAACCTACCGAGATAACGATAGAGGAGAAACGTTCGCGCCGGTCGAAGTTGATTCTGTTGGCTTCCATCGTGGTCATCTCCATAGCTGTACTTGTTATGTTGGGTATCGTGATTCACGATATTTGTAAGTTATGTTTTTAATCTAGTTAGGAAATGGTTTTCGCAAACATAGAATATTTGTTTTTGATTTTACTGGTTATACCTTATATAATATGGTATATCCTGAAAGGTAGTCAAAGCGATCCTACGTTGCAGGTGTCCGACACCCACATGTATCAGTCAGCTCCGCGCAGTTACAAACTGTACTTGCTGCATGTACCCTTCATACTGAGAATCATTGCCATCATCATGGTGATTATCGTGCTGGCTCGTCCGCAAACCACCAACAACTGGCAGAATACGGAAGTGGAAGGTATAGACATCATGATGGCTGTGGACGTGTCGACCAGTATGTTGGCCGAGGATTTGAAGCCAAACAGACTGGAGGCTGCCAAGCAAGTGGCTGCGGAGTTCATCAATGGCCGCCCCAATGACAACATCGGTCTGACGATATTTGCCGGCGAGGCGTTCACGCAATGTCCGCTGACCGTGGACCATGCCGTGTTGTTGAACCTGTTCAACGGCATCAGTTGCGACATCGCACAGCGCGGACTCATCGAGGACGGTACGGCCATCGGCATGGGCATAGCCAATGCGGTGACCCGACTGAAGGATAGTAAGGCCAAGTCGAAAGTGGTGATTCTGTTGACGGACGGTTCCAATAACCGGGGCGACATTTCGCCTCTGACAGCGGCAGAGATAGCAAAGAGCTTCGGCGTTAGGGTCTACACTATCGGTGTGGGCACAAACGGAACGGCTCCTTATCCGGTGCCCACTTATGCCGGTGTGCAATATGTAAATGTGCCGGTGGAGATTGACGAATCCACCTTGACGCAGATTGCAGGAATAGCCAACGGAAACTACTACAGAGCTACGAGCAACTCGAAACTGAAGGAGGTTTACGAGGAGATAGACAAACTGGAGAAGACCAAGTTGAACGTGAAAGAGTTCAGCAAACGTGAGGAAGCTTTTGCGCCATTCGCCTGGATTGCTCTCGCGTGCGTCCTCTTGGAATTGTTGCTGCGTAACTCCGTTTTGAAAAGAATTCCTTAAAGTGTAATGAATATGTTTCAATTTGCAAACCCTACATATCTGTATTTACTGATAGCGTTGCCTCTGGTGGCATTGCTCTATTTCTACTCTAATTACAGACGTAAGAAGAGGATTGAGAAATACGGAGACCCGGTGTTGCTGGAGCAACTGATGCCGGAAGTATCAAAGACCCGACCCAATCTGAAGTTCTGGTTGGTGTGGGCCGCGTTAGGTATGCTCATTTTCACCTTGGCGCGTCCGCAGTTCGGATCGAAGATGGAGAAACAGAAACGAAGCGGTGTGGAGACCATCATCGCGTTGGATATCTCCAACTCCATGTTGGCCGAAGACATCACGCCTAGCCGTCTCGATAAATCGAAGAAACTCATCTCCCGCATGGTGGATGAGTTCACCAACGACAAGGTGGGGTTGATTGTGTTTGCAGGCGACGCCTTCACACAGTTGCCTATTACTACCGACTACGTATCGGCCAAGATGTTCCTCGAGTCCATCACGCCTTCGCTCATCAGCAGCCAAGGTACCAACATTGGTGGCGCTATCCAGTTGGCTCTCAAGAGTTTCACTCCTCAAGAAGGGGTAGGCAGAGCCATCATTGTGATTACCGATGGCGAGAACCACGAGGGAGGAGCCTTGGAAGCTGCAAAAGAGGCCGCGGAGAAGGGCATCCAAGTCTATGTGCTTGGAATCGGCTCAACGGACGGTTCTCCTATTCCCAGCGAGGAAGGCGGCAATGAGTTCCGCAAGGACAAGGACGGAAACGTGATTGTTACCCGCTTGAACGAGGAGATGTGCCGCAACATTGCACAGGCCGGCAACGGTGTCTACATACGGGTGGACAACTCCAACTCAGCACAACGTGCCTTGCAGAAGGAGATAGACAAGTTGGCCAAGAACGATGTGGAGAGCATGGTGTACACAGAGTTTGACGAGCAGTTTCAGGTAATCGCCTGGATTGCCCTCATTCTGTTGCTTGCCGAACTGCTTATCTCCGAAAAGAAAGGCAACTTGATGCGCAACATTAAGTTTTTCATAAAGAAGGATTAGAATGATTATGAGAAGTACAAGATGTTATATACTGATGGCGTTGGCGCTGATGAGCGGGGGAGTAGCTATGGCTCAGAAAGCGGAGCGTGGCTATGTCCGTAGTGGAAACAAACTCTATCGGGACAGTCTGTTTACCAAAGCCGAGGTGGACTACCGTAAAGCATTGGACATAAATCCAAAATCCACGGAGGCTGCCTTCAACCTGGGTAACGCATTGCTGATGCAACAGAAAGGGCAGGAGGCCATCGAACAGTATACGGCTGCCGCCAATGTGGAGAAGGATAAGTCGAAACTGGCTCAGATATACCACAATATGGGAGTCGTGCTGCAGTCGGCCAAACAATATCCGGCCTGCATCGAGGCCTACAAGAAGTCCTTGCGCAACAATCCTAACGACGACGAGACTCGTTACAACCTGGCACTGGCACAAAAACTGTTGAAAGACCAACAGCAGAACCAGCAACAGAACCAAGACAACAAGAAGAACGAGCAGGACAAGAAGGAGGACAAGGACCAACAACAGCAAAAACAAAACCAAGACAATAAAGACAAGAAGGAACAAAACCAGAACCAGCAGCAAAACCAGCAGCAGAAAAAGGAGAATGAGATGTCGAAAGACAATGCCCAGCAACTCCTCAATGCTGTGATGCAGGACGAAAAGGACGTGCAGGAAAAGGTGAAGAAACAGTTGCAGGTGAAGGGTAAGAAATTTGATAAAGATTGGTAATGATGAACAAGATTATGATGAAGCGAACAGTTTTTCTATTGGTTTGCATCCTTGTGGGACTGAACCTCTATGCGGACAATCTGAAGTTTGAAGCCGCCGCTACGGACGTGGTGGTGGTAGAACAGCAGATCAGACTCTCGTATACGGTCAACTCGCAGAGCGTAAAAAACTTCAGAGCTCCGGACATGTCTCCCTTCGAAGTGTTGATGGGTCCGACACAGTCGTCGCAGAGCAGTGTGCAGATTATCAATGGTAACTACACCTCGTCCAAGTCCACCACATTCACGTACATCCTGTTGGCCAGCAAGACAGGAACATTCAGCATCCCTGGTGCCACCATCGAGGCCGAAGGCGAAAAACTGAAGTCTAATAGCGTGACCATAAAAGTCCTCCCGGCCGACAAGGCGAACGGAGTTGACAATGGACAGAGAGGGGAGGGGCAAACCTCCTCATCCTCAGTGAGCAAAGTGTCGGACAAGGATTTATTTATTGTGGCGACCGCCAACAAAACCACCGTACACGAGCAAGAGGCCGTGTTGCTGACCTATAAAGTGTATACGGTTCTCAACCTAACCAGCTTACAGGGAAAGATGCCGGACTTGAAGGGATTCCACATCCAAGAGGTGGAGTTGCCTCGCCAAAAGAGTTTCTCACTCGAGCACTACAACGGCCGCAACTATAAGACTGTAGTCTGGAGCCAGTACGTGCTGTTCCCTCAACAGTCCGGTAAACTGGAAGTTCCCTCCATCACGTTCGAGGGCATAGTCAGCCAACGTGTTCAGTCCGACGACCCGTTCGAAGCCTTCTTCAATGGAGGCAGCAACTATGTGGACGTGAAGAAACAGATTCGCACGCCGAAGATAACGCTCAATGTAAAATCCTTGCCTAGCGGTAAACCCGAAGGCTTCTCCGGAGCGGTGGGCGAGTTCAGTCTGTCATCGTCCATCAACAGCACCCAAGTGTCGACCAACGATGCCGTTACGCTGAAGTTAAAGATATCCGGTACGGGTAATATGAAGTTGATATCTGCCCCCGAGGTGGCCTTCCCGAGCGATTTCGAGACATACGACCCGAAGGTGGACAATCAGTTCTCACTCTCCAAGAACGGTCAGTCGGGTAGCAAAGAGATAGAGTATCTTGCCATACCGCGCCATCCGGGAACCTACAAGATACCTGCGGTCAAGTTCTCTTATTTCGACCTGAAGACCCAGCAGTACAAGACGTTGCAGACTGAGGAATACACGCTTACCGTGGTGAAGGGAAAAGGAAATGCCGACCAAGTTGTGGCCGACTACACCAGTAAGGAAGACCTGAAGATCTTGGGCCAGGACATCCACTTCATCAAGCTCAACAGCGACGTGACCTACAACAAAACTCCGTTCTTCGGTTCATGGGGTTATTGGGTTGTCTACATCGTAGCGCTTTGCCTGTTCTTCATTGTATTGTACGTGTTCCACTGCAATGCTTCGGAGAACAAGAACACGGCGAAGGTTCGTACCAAGAAGGCCAACAAGGTTGCTATCCGTCGTATGAAGCAAGCCAACAAATTGTTGAGCGAGAACAAGACCGGTGAGTTCTACGACGAGGTTCTCAAAGCTCTTTGGGGATATATCGGTGACAAACTAAGCATGCCGGTGTCTGAACTCTCCAAGGACAATATCGAGTCGGAGCTTCTGAAGCACAAGATATCTGAGGAATTGGTTCATGACTTCCTTGGAATCCTCAACGAGTGCGAGTTTGCCCGTTATGCGCCCGGTAGTCAGTCCGACACGATGGACAAGGTCTACACCAATGCCATCGACATCATCAGTAAGATGGAAGGTCAAATCAAGTAAACCTTAGATGTTCTCTATTAAAAAGAATTAGACATGAAGAAGATTTTATTATTAGGATTCGTCCTACTGCAAAATATCGCCTTGGGTGTAGCACAAGAGGTGGATTCTACGGCTGTGGAAACATCTGTTGAGGAGCAATCGGTGTCGTCCGTAAGTGTGCAGCAAGCCGATAGCGCTTATATGAATGGTGATTACAAATCGGCCATTGCCGGTTACGAAGCCATCGTCGAAAGGGGAGGGGCCTCGGCGGATTTATACTATAACTTGGGAAACTGCTACTACAAAAGCAAGCAGGTGGCCAAGTCAATATTGAATTATGAACGGGCTTTCAAGATGGACCCCAGCGACAGTGACATACGTTTCAACTTGGAGTTGGCCCGTACCAAGGCTATCGACAAAGAGGCTCCTGTCAGTGAAATATTTTTGGTGACCTGGTTCACATGGCTTAAAAACTGCATGAGCGTGGATGCGTGGGCAATGTTGGCCCTTGGCTGTTTCATCTTGTTCCTCGCAGCTGTCGCCTACAGCATCTGCAGTCACAATGCAAGCACTTTACTCCGCAAGCTCACCTTCATCGTGATAGTTCTGACATTCGTTGGTGCAGCGTTGGGCAATGTATTCGCCAAACTTCAGAAGGATACGCTGCAGAGCCAGAATATGGCCATAATTATGGACTCCAGCGTAACAGTGAAGAGTACGCCTAACGAGAGCGGTACAGACCTGTTTGTTCTGCACGAAGGCCGCAAGGTGACCATCACAGACAACACCATGAAACAATGGGTGGAGATTCAGCTGGAGGACGGCAACGTCGGTTGGATACCGCGCACGGTGCTAGAGGTTATCTAAATTGATAAGACAATAGCTTTCAGATAAAACAGAGAGGCTTCCCATTCGGAGGCCTCTTTTGTTTTTCTAGTATGCTCGGCATGAGCATTGTTTAACGGGTGGAAGTCCCGAGTAAGCCCTAATAGCGGGAATTACATAGCCAAGGTGTCCATTGCGAGGTGGAATCTGAAAGAAGCTGGCGGCAAACATCTGGTCTAACGGACAGAAACTTCATATAAGGCATATGACCGTGGGTGAGGTTGCAAAACAAACCAAAGCCCAATAGCTATTCGGAACGGTTGGTGTAAATGAAGTAGACATAAGATGGAAAGACAATGCCCTTATCCGAGGAGGTCTCACGGACATGGCGATTAGTTGCTGTTACAAAAGTCATGGAGTAAAGCTTGCCGTGAGAAGTCAGCCGAGGTCATAGTAGTATGGTGTTCGGTAACGCTATATGAAGGACCGAACCTAACAATTAAGCGATAGTAATTGAAACTTACCGTATGAAA
>CAVFUK010000153.1:0-8577 GCA_963625535.1 Anaerovoracaceae bacterium
TCACCGCTACCAAATCTTTTTATCTGTTGTGGCGTTACAGCCCAAAGACGCTCCAGTCCACACCGTCCTTCTCCTGCCAGCCGGCCATCACGGTGTTGAGGATGTAGAGCGACGCCTCCTTGGAGAACTTCTCAAAGTCCTCTCTCTCAGCAAAGGTGTAGTACACGGGCGTGCCGTCCTCTTCCTCGTTCACCTTTAGCGTAAGCGGAAACGCAATGTCCGTATTGCTCTGAATGGAGGCGTAGTTACGCTGCTTCTCGTCGCTGAGGTATATCTTCACGCCGTTGAACGCAAAGCGATTCACTATCTTGTCGCTGGTCTCTGCATCGATGGTCGCGCGTACCTCTTCTTTTATCTCCTCCATAGTGGGCTTGCGGCCAATGTAACGCTTGCGCCAGTTCCAGCCGCTCTCGCCGTCGGTGCCGTAGCCGTATATCAGTTCCCACTTCTGACGGCCTATCTGCATCAGACAGTCGTCTCTACCGGTTGCTCCGTATATTTTTTCCATGTCTACTTTGTTTTGTATCGGTGTAAAGTTACGTTGGACTGTGCCGCAGGACACGTTATCTTTTGTGGCACAGGGCTACGTGAAGCGGTACTTGGTCTTGCCGTGGTCGAACATCTCGCTCACGATGACGGTCTCGAACGGTAAACCGTCCACCTTCTTCACTTGGTCGAGGATGCTCTTCAACTCTTCCGAGGCGGTGAAGAACTTGCCCCACACGCCGCTCTGTACGTCTCGGAACGACACAAGGTAACGGCCGTCGCCATGTGGCGTTGTCATGTCGGTCTCGAAGTCATGCACTTCTATGGTCTTGTTCTGGATAGCAGAGAGGCGTGTGGTGTTGCCGGGAAAACGCTTCTTGCCGTCTTGGGGCGTGTAGCTTACGCCCATCTCTCCGAATTTCCTCATTCTTTTCCCTGTTAATATGTAAAACAAATGTTTGCAGTCGGCATGACAGGCCATTCCTTTGAACGAACCTATCACAGATTGTCTGCGCTTTCTCGATTTTATTCTTGCCAGCTTGCGGGCGGCGTTCTGCTTCGTGCGCTTCCTGATGAGCGAGTGCGTGCCGTAGTTCACGTAACCAAGGTAGTCGAGCCCAACAGCTGTCGGGCGCACGGCTTCACTGGGTTTGATGTGCAGCCCTATGGCTTCGGTCTCTCTCACGAGCATGTTGCGGAGCTTCCACAAGGTCTTCTTGTCACCGGCTTTCATCACGATGTCGTCGCAGTAACGGTAATAGAGCGAACGCTCTTCCTTGCTGCCGTCGGGCAGGGTGAGGGTGTAGCGTGGAGCGGCGTCGGTCATCATGTGGTCTATCTCGTTGAGAAAGAGGTTCGCGAAGCATTGCGAGCTGCGCAGTCCTTTCGACAGCCCTTCGGGCAACAACTCAATGAAGTTGTCGAGCATCGGGAGCACCACGGGGTCGCTCACGTAGGCTCTTATCAGCTCCTTCATCCGCTCCTGCGAGATATTGTCGTAGTAGTGACGGATGTCGCTCTGGTAGAAATACTTTGTCATTGCCGGCACATGGTGCGTGTCGTCTTCCTCGATGTGGTGCAACCAGTGCATACCGCGTCCCTTGATGCTGGCGGCGGTGTTCTTGATGAGGGTGCGATAGGTGTAGTCTTCTATCACCACCATCACGGCATGACACCCTATGCGTCCGTACACTCGCGGGGCTTGCACCCGTCGCACCTTGGGACCGTCTCGCACTTCCATCTCGCGGAAGTCTCTGATGCGGAACGTACCCTCTGCGAGTTCTTCCTGCAGCCGAGCGCATATCTCTGCTTTCTGTGGCCGGTATTTCTCGCGCTGGTCGGCGCATTCGAGATGTCCCACCACATAGTCAAAGGCAGCTTCCACGTTCGCCGCACTGGCTATCTCGCCGCTGATGGCGGCAAGGGGGAACCGTTTATCGTTTATCGCTTTCATTGTTTTTTGTTTGTCGCCTTCAAGGCTTCTCAGTGATGTTCCGGCGTTCTTGCAGCGTGTGCCGCAAGGGTTGCCGAGGCTCGTGTCTTTCGCTCGCTGCCTTAGCCACACGTGGCCGTTGCAGTAGGGACGATGATATAAACATAGTGCTTGCGCACCACACTTATGCTGAGTTATTCCTCCTGGCGGAGTTGCTTGTTGAATGTGAGCCGAGAACCGTTGTTCGTGTTCGAGTTCGAAGAAGCGTTGTTCGCGTTCGCATATACGAGACCGCCATTCGCATTCGCATTGTTGTTGGCACGACCAACGACACGGCCGTAAGACACTCTACCTTATTGTCGGCGGTTCGCTCGCGCTCACCGCCCTGTCTCTTTCCTCTTCGCCACGTCTTTCGGGGCGGGGGAGTGAGCAGCCCTTTAGGGGGCTCTCACTCCGACGCTTTGTCGTTTCATCGCTCTTCCGTTATTTCGTGATGACGATCTTACCGATGAAGGCGAGCCGAGAACCGTAGCTCGCGCCCGAGTACGAAGAAGCGTAGTACGCGCTCGCAAACACGAGACCGCCAAACGCAAACGCATTGTTGTAGGCACGACCAACGACACGGCCTCTGCTATGATTATACCATTGCGTGTCGCTGTAGTTCTGGTTCCACTTACTGTTGTCTGCTGTCAGGTATGAGGCTATCACGTCAGCGTAACGCCCGAACTTCACTCTGCCGATGCAGTATCCCGAAGCGTTCAATCCTTGCACCACACGCTCCTCTCCCGTCGTGGGATTGTAGATGTGCCACTTGGCATCCACTGGGTCATCGGCATTGTTGTCCACACACTTGTTCTTCTTCCACGAGATGAAGGTCTTCACGTTCACCGCCACGTTGTCCATCCACTCGTAGCAGCATCCCACGAAGTTCTGCAGTCCGAAGATGATATTGCCGAGACTTCCGGTGGTTGTCCCCCTTCGGGTCACATTGCCATACGTGTTGGCGTTGTTCGCGCCGGTGATATAATCGCTGCCGCAACCGTAGCCGCACTTGGCCTGGATATCCCGGTCGCCCACGAGCGCCATCACGAGGTTCGCCACGTCTTTCGACATCTCGTAGTCAATGGCTTGGTAACCCGTGCCGCGCATCTCGCAGAGGTTCATGAAGTCCTTGCAGGTGTAGTTCAGCGAATCGTTGGTCGGAACGGTGCTGTTGCTCACGCGCCCTGTCGTCGAGTCATACTTCCAGCCACTGTAGGTCGTGCTCGTCCCTTTGCCGCGCTTCGTCTGCACGCCACTGACACTTCGCGGACGCATCAAGCCGTCCATGGTCAAGCCATACACGCCGATAAGGCGGTCATAGGTGTGTACCCAGTCGGGCTCAATGGCTTCCAACGCCGCGCTGTCCACGGCAATGCACTCCTGGTCGTCAATGCCTATGGGGGAGGAGAACACGAATTTCTTCGCGCCGCTCGGCACATCGCAGAACACGTAGTCGCCCGACACGAAGTCGAAGTCGGAAGCTGTTACATACAAGTTGAAGGTGCCGACAACAAGGTCGTTCTCGTCCACAAACACGGCGCCTACCTTATCGGAATTCACACCGGGCCATCTCACTTGCTTCATGCCTTCCACATCCATCTCGTAACAGTTGTGGTTGGTGTTCTCCTCCACAGTGTAAGCGTCGCCCTTGCTGAGATTACCGATGTTCACGTATGCAAAGCTCTGCCTCAGTATCTCACTGAGCTTCTTTCGCGTGCACTTGGTAGCCGTCGACAATGGCTCGCTTTCCAGACTGGAGGCAAACAGATGCTTCTTCTGGTTCTTGTAGTCATTCACGCCTTTGTACCAATAGGGTATCAGTCGTTTCATGATGTCATAACCAAGACCCTCCTTGTCGGCCGGGTCAAGAACGGTGCCGTCGGCCATCGTCGTGTAGTCACTGTCGCTCACCTGCTCGCACTCCATGTAGGGGTTGTCTGCGTCTGCCGTGTTGTAGGTGCATTTGTACACATGACACAGCTCTTCGATGCGCTTGAAGTGACCACTGGCTTCGTAGTCTTCGCCCGTCGTGCCGTTCTCGGGATTGGTGATGTTCTGCGTGTTGGACACGGCATCGTCGAAGGTCACGTACGAGTACTGCGAGTTTATCACCTCCAGCTGCGGGAAGTACTTCTGCAGGGCATCTATCTCGCTGTCTTCCACGAGTACGGTGAGTATCCACCTGCCCGTCAGACCGGAACACATTCCCGTCTCGTCCATCACAGTGCCGTTGGCATCGATGCCTATCGTTCCGTCGGTACTGAGCTTGTTGAGCAGGTCGGGACTCTTCGTCGTGCTGATGCCGCTCACGCGTACACTCTTCAGGGTGGCCACGGCACACACCGCTCCAAGCAGCTCGGTGCCGTCAACCAGCGGACAGCCGTCAACGACAAGGCTCGTTATCGACGACATGTCCTCTACGGAAAGACTGCCTGGATAACTCAGCTTCGGAAGGTTCTTCAGCTGCAGCGTCTTCAGAGTGCCAGGCAGACTTAAGGTCTCCAAGGGAGACGCCTCAGCAGGAGTGAACGTCGTCAGCTTGCTGCCATCGGCATACACCGCCTTCAGACGGGGACATCCCGTCGTGTTGAGCGACTGCAAAGCCGTGTTGCGGACGTCAATCTCCTCGAGGAACGGATTGTTGTCAAGCGACAAGACCGTCAGATATTCGTCCGACGCACTCAGCGTGTAGTCCGGTCCGCCAAGGATGAGCCTCTTCAGCATCGCGCAGTCACTGAAGATTTGGTTGTTCTTTATCGTGCACCCACTGAGGTCGAGCGTGCCCAGCTTGTCAGAACCGAAGATGTAGATAAGCGTGCCTTGCTCCGCGCAGTTAATCGTCTCGAAGGTGTAACTCTCGCCCTCTTTCAGATATTTGGACTCGACACTGCTTGACGTGCTATCCTTGCCGATGGCAAAGAAACCGTCCTGGGCAGCAGCAATCGTCACCGTGCAGACTCCTACCATACGCGCCTGGAACTGATGCTTGTACAGGCCGCTCGTCTTATAGTATCCGTCGCGGAAAGCAAAACGCTTCCTTTGGAAGGCTGGCAGACTGTCCAGACGCAAGCCGTGCAAGGCAGGATAGCGATTCTCCGATGCCGTTGCAACCTCGATATACTTACGCTCGCCGTCGAATGAGCTGACCACCTTCGGCCACTTCAAGATACGGTTGGTCATCCAATAGCGGTAACAGCCGTCCGGACTGAATATCTCCTGCCCGGCATCGGTCTTCGTCGCGCGCATGGCTCTTGCCGTGTCACCCAATGTCAGTTGCACGGGATTGCCCTCACTATCGGTATTGCCCGTATATACTCCCTCGTTCTTCTCGTATAGGGCATAGGTCTGTTGGAACATCACTCCGTCCCAACCCTGGTACTTGTGGCTCGTCGCGCCGTCCATATCCCACGGAATGGTGAGGAAGCAGTCGTTGTCGGCCTCGTCAACGCTGTCACCGTCATACCAGTGATTGAAGTAATAACGCATGTTGCCGTCGGTCTCCTTGTACACGGCTATCATCATATTCTTTGCACGCTGGTCTACCGTCGCCTTGTAGTCCGACGCTACGATATAGCAGTTGGTCGAATAGGGAGAGAAGTACTTGTGCATCTCGTGCTGCCACTTCAGCAGTCGGTTCTCCTTCGTGCCGTCCACTGACGTGCCGTCCAGCTCGATTGTCGTGCTTGCGCCCGCTCCGTTGAATATCTTCTCCGTGCCGTCCTCGTTCTTCGCTCCATTCTCATCTGCCTTGTCGGTGAGGTTCTGGTTACACTGCTGACAGAAGGCCAGCTCGCGATACAACTGATAAGGCACTTTCTTGCCGCTCTCGTACAAGGCGTTGAGGTCGTCGTCGTCGGGGTAACGGCTCTCGTAGTAGGATGTCCATATCGGTTTGTCGCCGCTCATCACAAGCATGTCGTCTACAGAATTGACACCCTGCTGCCAGCAGAACTCCTGGTACTGCCTGTACTCGTAGCACTCTACGGGGTTCAGTACCCTGCCTACAATCTTCCACTGCTTCGTGCCGGCATCATATGTCATGGTGCCCGTGGTGTTCTTCCACTTGCCGCCAGTGTACTGATAGTACTTGCCGTCTGAGCTGAGGTACACCGTGCCCCAGTCGTAGTTGGCTACGCTGTCCGCGGCAATCTCTGCGCCAGTCTTGTCTATCGTCTCGTAAGCGGCCACTGCCGTGGTCTCGGTCATGCTGCCGGTGCCGTCGTTCTCGATGAACCGCGTCTCCGGGCCGCAGAACTCGCTTATCATATATAGCGTGCCGGGGGTCAGCGTGGCCGTATTGCTCAGCACGGTGGTGACATAATCGTCGATGGACGTGCTCCGCGGCGTTACAATCTCCGTGAAGTCGCCGTAGTTGACGCACCCGTCGTTGTAGCCCTTCACGTCCTCGAAACCGAAGAAGTGCGGGTTGCCCTTGTCGGCATTGAAGTTACCCTTGCTATGGAAATACGCGTTGCTCGGGCTGGTAGCGTAGTCCACTCCGTACTTTTGACCCTGCTCCCAGTCGGTGCGGTACAAGGCGCACGTCACGCCATCTATACTGGTATGCAGCTCTTCCGTCGTGTCGGTGTTGAAGTTCTGAGCTGGGGTCATGTAGTTCGACCCAAGTTTAATCTGAGTGTCGTTCATCAGCTCCATAAGGGCGCAGTTGTTGGCACCGGCTGAGTCCGAATAGTCCACCTTGATGGTGATGGTGTTAATAGGGGTGCTGCCTTCCTTCACGCGGATTTTCTTCTTCTTCGCAAGTTTCAGCGCATCGTCGTACTTGGCAAGGATAGCCGCGTCGCCAGCATACATCTCGGATATCTTGTCACGCGTGTTGAGCAGCGTGATGCCAACGGACTTCTTGAACTTGAACTTCTTGTTCTTGATCGGGTAGGCCAACGTCGATGTACCCTGGTTCGTGCCAGGTACAGCCTCCACCTTGCAGTTCGCCCACGGACGGTCGGGGAAGTACAGATACAAGTCCATAAGTACATTGGTACTCTTGTCCTTCAAATCCTCGATATAGTCGGGATAGAAGGTCGCGGCATCGCTCTCGTATCCGTCGATGTTGGCATTTGACGTGCGCGTCTCCACTACGACCATCACGCCGCGGTCAAGCAACGACTGCATGTCAGGACGCATCTTGGTCGTGCCCTCCGCCGTCACGCTCTTCATCACCTGGTTCTGCTCATACTCCGTGAGCATGGCCGACGTGTCGGTAAGATTGACAATGTAGTTGTTGAAGGCTTGCATGAAGTCATAGTAGGTGTTCCACCGCGTCATGCCGTACAGATACAGGTCTGCATCCGTGCCGTCAAAATGGATGGTGTCGGCGAAGCTCGGAAAGCCGGATGTCGTGTCGATAGGTACGCACGCAGCCATATCGCCATTCTGGTATACCTTGCAGAGCTGGATGCCGGAATAAGGTGACTGGCTCTCGGGTTCTATCACAATGTCGAAGCGGTAGACGGTATCGTCCAGGTAGGACGTGGCGGCGGTCGTCGCAATGGCAGCAAGAGCCTCGTCGCTGTCTCCTGCCGTTGTCACGATGAACTTCTCGCCCGTCAGCACAAAACCTAACTTGTCGCTCGTACACTTGATGATGCGGGCGTTGCGGTTCGCGATGTTCTTTACCTTGAAGGAAAGGGACAAGGCCACACCATTCTGGTTGATGCTCTGACCGGTGAACGGCTGGTCGGTACACTCTGCCGTCACGTTCTCGGCAATACGCAACGACATGCGGCCGCCGCTATTGCTCGTGCCGAAGGTGTCCTCCACAAATCCGTTCGTCGACCAGTTGGCGCCCGTCACCACAATCTCCTTGACGGTATCGTCCGTGGCTGTCTCCTTGATGGTCTTGTCGATGTCGGTGTTGCTGCGGCCCTCCATGTCAAACTTGTACAACGCACCGCTGGTCTCCTCGATGTCCAGGAGAGAACCACGCACGGCTACCTCACGCTTGTCGGAAAGGGATGACGTTCCGCATGTCGCATCAAAGACAAGGGCGTCTCCGTCGTTGTACTCGACAATACGCTTGGTCAGCGAGTACGTCTTGTTTGCGTACATCTCCATCTCGGTCAGCGTGCCGGTCACGCCGCTCGTCGTGTTCTCGCACGTTATCTTGACAATCGTACTGGTCGCATCCTGCTGGTAGCAGGCAAAATCCATCGTGATATCCTCGAAGAGCTTCTTTTCTCCGTTGCTGTCATCGCTCCACCGTGCGACAACGATAGGCTTGGAATAGTCGGCCGAGCTCTCATCGGTGTTAATCACCATGACAGATGTGTACAGGTAGTTGCCGACCACACCGCTCGCGATGTCTTCGCCGTGAATCCTCAGTGCATACGCCCCGTGTTTGAGCACTTCGCCCAGGCAGTTCTGTGGGTCAATGGATATCGACTTGGAATAGGGGTCGAAGACGGTCGCCGTGCCCAGCGTCTGCCACTCGCCGTTCAGCTGTATCTCGGTGATGGCCTTGATACCCTTGTCAGAGGCGTTGTTCGCAAACATGTACATCTGGATGTTCTGCGACTTGCCGCCCTCCTTCAGCACAGTGGTGGCGGTGTAGTTCAACGTCTGCACACTCGTCACGGTCACGTCCACACCGCTCACGT
>CAVFUK010000154.1:0-8366 GCA_963625535.1 Anaerovoracaceae bacterium
TCACCGCTACCAAATCTTTTTATCTGTTGTGGCGTTACAGCCCAAAGACGCTCCACTCCACACCGTCCTTCTCCTGCCAGCCGGCCATCACGGTGTTGAGGATGTAGAGGGACGCCTCCTTGCTGAACTTCTCAAAGTCCTCGGCAGTCGGGAACGTGCAGTACACTGGCGTGCCGTCGCTCTCCTCGTTCAACTTCAATGTCAGCGGGTAGGTCACGCTGTCGTTGCGCTCTATCGATGCGTAGTTGCGCTGGTTCTCGTCACTGAGCCACACCTTGATGCCGTTAAACTCGAAACCCTCGAGGATCTTCTGCTTGGTCTCCGTGTCGATGGCTTCGCGCACGTCATGCTTCACCTCGTCCAGCGTGGGCTTGTGGTCGTAGTACTTGCGCAGGTTGTAGCCCTGCTCGCCGTCTGTGCCGTAACCGTAGATGAGGAGCCAGCTGTCCTTGCCCAACTCTACGAGACTGTCCTGGCGCTTTTCTGCGCCGTAGCACTTGAAAAAGTCTGTCTTTGCCATAATGGTCTTTTCTTTTAAGTGAATTTGTACTTTACTTTGTTGTCACCGAAATACTCCGCCTCTATCGTCGTGGCAAAGGGTATCTCGCCCATTTTGCCCAGGGTCTCGAGGTTGCTCTTCATCTCGTCGCAGTCGGTGAAGAACTTGCTCAGCTGACCGTTGCGCGTATCGCGGAACTGCACCAGCCAACGCTCACCGTACTTGGTCTTCACGTCACGCTCGAAGTCCAACACCTCGATGCGAACGTTCACCAGTTGGCGCAGCTGCGTCGTTCCGCTGGCAAACCGTTTCTTGCCGTCTTTTGGAGTATAGCTCACTCCGAGTTGCGAAAAGTCTTTCATGCGTTCCTTGATTGCCTTTCTCTTTATTTTGTTGTATTCCTTCGGGTATAGAAGCGTCTGCATCAGGCGGTAGCCTTGGCAGTGCTTGCCCATTCCCCACAGTGAGCCGGTCAGCGCCTCGCGCCTCTTCCTGCTCTTCACGCGTTTCAGTTTGCGGGCGAACTGCTGCTTTACCCTTTTTCTCAGTCTCACATGTCCGTCTGGATACATCACATAGCCCAGGAAGTCGATGCCTTCGGTCACGGGGAACACTCGCTCGTTGGGCTTTATCGTCTGCCCTATGGCGTCCACCTGCTCATGCACGATGTCGCGTATCTCCCACAGCACTGCCTTGTTGCCTGCCAGCACCACACCGTCGTCGCAGTAGCGGTAGTAGTGCTTCACCTGGTAGCGGTCCTTCAGGTAGTGGTCGAGGAATGTCGACAGCAACAGGTTGCACAGCCCTTGCGATGCACGCAGTCCCATGCTCATGCCCTTGGGCAACAGCCTCACGAAGCGCTCCACGATGGTTATCATGCGCTCGTCCTTGAACGTTCTCCGCAGACAGTACATGATGAAGTCCTGTTCCACAGTCTCGTAGAACTTGCGGATGTCGAACTTGTAGCAGTACCGGGTGCCTTCGGGGTCTTCTCTCATGTCACGCATGATGTAGTCCTTCAGCTCGTGCATGCCTCGTCCCTTGATGCTGGCGGATGTGGTGCGCATGAAGCGCCTCCGCAGGTGCTTGTCTATGGGTGTCATCACGGCGTTCACGGCGATGCGCTCGCTCATGGGAAACACCTGTATGTTACGCACCTTGCCTCCCTCCAGCACCACCTTCGGGTGGAAGTGGCGCACGTCCAGGGTGGCGTCCTCTATCTGCTTCTTCAGCTTCGCAAGGAACGTCTCGCGGTACTTCGTCAGCCAGCGCCCTTCGCGGATGCTCTTCCGGAAGGTGCCTCGCACAACAGTGTCAAAGGCCTGCTCCAGGTTCTCCTGGGCGGTTATCTCTTCGATGATGTGTCCGTCCCGACGCATAAGATTGAGTAATGTAAATAAATTGATTCTCTCTGTCCCTTCAGTCTTGCGAGCCCAAGGCCTTCGAACCTTACGGCCTACCAACCTCTACTCTCTCAATGTCGTTTTCCAGCTTTCCGCAGGTTGCCCCGCGCTTCTGCTGCGGTTCGGGCTTCTCGCTCTCGGCTCTCCGCCAGCGCGTGGCGGTATGCCGTAGGGGCGATTTCCTAAAGGTGTTTCGTTCTGTTTGCAAGCCGCGCCCCGTAGTTCGTGTTCGCATTCGAAGACGCATTGTTCGCGTTCGCATAGACGAGACCGCCATTCGCATTCGAGTTGTTGTTCGACCGACCAACGACACGGCCGTTGAAGCCCTCTGCCGTCAGCGCTCACGCTGGAGCGCGTATCTTTTGCATATTCATTGTATATCTCTTCATCTCGTTTTGGGTTTTGGTCGCCCTTGCAGGGCGACACGCTTTACGTTTTTTACGCTACGTCGTTCTCAACGCTTATCTTGCCTCTGAAGGCAAGCCGAGACCCGCGGTCCGAGACCGAATGCGAAGACGCAAAGTTCGCGGACGCACCGACGAGACCGCCACCCGCAATCGAGCTGCTGAACGACCGACCAACGACACGGCCGCGGGAGGCTGAATAGTATTGCCCGTCGCAGTAGTTCTGTGCCCATAAGGTGCTGTCGGTGCTGCACTTGCTGGCTATCACGTCGCAGTGCCGTCCGTGCTTCACTCTGGCTATGCACACTCCCGATGAGGTGATGCCCTGCACCACGCGCTCGGTCTTGTTCACCGGGTCGTAGATGTGCCACTTCGCGTCTATCGGGTCGTTGTTGTTCGATGCCGACATCTTGTCCTTCTTCCACGATGCGAAACTGCTGATGTTCACGCCCACGTTGTCCATCACCTCCCATGTGCAGCCGAAGAAGCTCTCGAAGCCCAGGCACTTGTTGCCGTCAAGCTGGCCCCTCACGCTGTCGCTGTTGCCTATGGTGTCACTGTATCCGCATGTGCCGCCTGCGCCGCGGCCGTAGCCGCACTGCAACTGGGCGTCTCTGATGCCGGTCAGCGAGTAGTAGAGCTGCGCCATGAGCTTCGACATCTCGTAGTCGAACAGCTGGTAGCCGGCTCCGCGCCTCGGAGCCAGGTTCATGAAGTCCTTGTAGGTGTAGTGCAACGTGCCCACAGGGGTGTTCGTCGGGTTGCCCTCGGCGTCGTAGGTCCACTCGGTGGAGGTGGTCGACGTGCCGTCGCCTGTTCTCACCGTGCCTCCGCTGATGCTTCGCAACTGCGTCAGGCTGTCCACGCTCGCCTGGTACACACCGCCCAGGCATGGGGTGTTCTCCACCCAGTCGGGTTCTATGGCCTCTATCTCTGCCGAATCCACGGCTATGGCCTCCAGAGCGTTGTTCTTCACGGCACTGCCGAACACAAACGCCACAGCGCCGTCGGGCACGTCGGTGAAGATGTAGTCGCCTTCCACAAAGTCAAACAATGCGTTGCTCACTGCCATGTTGTAGGTGGAGATGATCACTCCGCTCGCGTCCACGAACACACCGCCTATCTGCGAGTGGTTCACGCCCGGCCAGCGCACCTGCTTCATGCCGGTCACGTCTATCTTGTAGGCGTTGTAGTTGGCTGTCGTCACTATCACGCCCTCTGTTGCCAGGGTGCTCTCGCCTGTAACCACACTCGACACCATCACTGCCACGTTCTCTTCGTACACGATGTTCTTCAGCGTCTGGCGGTTGATGTTGTTGGCAGTGCTCAATGGCTCTGTGTCAAGGCTCGACCAGCAGGTGTACTTCCGCTGGTTCTTGTAGTCGTTCACGCCCTTGTACCAGCAGTGGGGTATCCTCATCATCAGGTCGAAGCCCTCGCCGGTGGAGTCCTTGTAGTCGAATTCGGTGCCGTCCACGAGGTTGTGGTAGTTGGCGTTGCTGATGCGCTCGCCCTCCCACACGCCGGTGCTCGTGTTCAACTTGCCCTTCACCGGCACCAGGCGCTTCCTGATGCGCACCACATGTCCGCTGGCCTCGTAGCTGTCGCCGGTGGTGTTGTTGTCCAGGTTGGTCACGTTCTGCTGGCTGTTGACGGTGTCGTCGAACATGACGACGCTGAACTGCGAGTTTATCACCTCCAGTTTGGGGAAGTAGGTGTTCAGCTCTGCCAGCTCGCTGTCCTCTATGAGCTCCTTCATTATCCAGCGGCCTATGATGCCGGAGCACTGTCCGCTCTCCTCATACACGGTGCCGTTGGCGTCGATGCCTATCGTTCCGCAGTTCTTTATGGCGCGGAGCATCTCCACGGTGGCTGTCGTCTTCACGTCGGGTATGCGGATGCTCTTCAGCGCTGACGCCTCGGTCACGGCCTGCAGCAACTGCATGGTGTCCACGTTCGGGCAACTGTCCAGGAAGAGCTTCGTCACCTTCTCGGTGCTCTCCAGTGTCAGTCCGCCGGGGTAGGTCAGGTTCGGCAGGTTCTTCAGCCAGATGGTGGTCATCGTTCCCGGCAACTGCAGGGTGGTGATGGGCGCAGTCTCGGCAATGTCGATGCTCGTCAGCGCCGAACCGGTGGCATACACTTCCTTCAGTCGCGGACAGTAGGTGGCTGTCACGCTCGTTATCTTGGTGTTCCTGATGTCTATCTTCTTCAGGAAACTCTTGTTGCCCAAGTTCAACTGGGTGATAGGGCCGCTCCCCTCCACCGGGGTGTAGTCCTCGCCTCCGAGGATGAGCTCCTGCAGAAGGGTGCAGGTCGAGATGTCCCAGCCTTCTGCCTTCGGCGTGCAGCCGCTCAGGTCGAGGCTCGCCAACTTCGACGCACCGAACACGTAGAGCATCGTTCCGCTGCCGTCTGCCGTCACACCGCTCTTCAGGGTGTAGCTCTCGCCGGCCTTCAGGTAGCAGGAGTCGGTGCAGGTGTCTGCACGGTCCACGCCCAGTCCGAAGAAACCGTCCTGTGCGGCGGTAATCTTGATGCTGATGTCGGTCCCCACGGCACGCATCTTGAACGGGTTGTTGTACAGGTCGCCCACCTGGTAGTAGCCGTCTCTGTAGGCAAAACGCTTCTCGAAGGTCTCGGGCAGGTCTTCCTGGCGCAGTCCGTGCACGGCGTAGTAGTAGTTGCTTCCCTCCTTGGAGTTCTCTATATACTTGCGCTCGCCGTCAAACGAACTTATCACCTTCGCATACTTCGAGATGCGGTCGGTAATCCACAGCTTCTCGCAACCGTCGGCACTGAATATCTTGATGCCGTCGGCCTCGGCTCCGCGCATGTCGCCTGCAATGTCGTGCAGGGTCACGGTGGTTGCACCGTTCGCACTGGTCCAGAACTTGTCCACGGCGTAGCTCTGCTTGAACATGACACTGTTCCACCCTTGGTAGTAGTGCTTCGGGTCTTCCACTGCGTCCAAGTCCCATGGCACGGTCAGACCGCAGTCGTTGTCCGCCAGCCATGTGCAGTCGCCGTCATACCAGTGGTTGAAGTAGGCTCTCTTCTTCCCGGTGGTGTCAAGGTAGAACGCCACCATCATGTTCTTGCTTCGCTGGTCCACTGCCAATATGTAGTCGCTCGCGATGACGTAGCAGCCGGTGCTCCTCACGTTGGCATACTCCCACAGCTCCTCGCTCCACTTCTTCAGACGGTTCGCCTTCGTGCCTTCCACGGTCTCGCCGTGCAGGGTGATGTTGCCGGCGCTCTCGTCGAGCATGTGGCTGCACTGCTGTGCCCATGCCAGCCAGCGGTAGAGGTTGTACGGGGCTTTCTTGCCTTCCTCGTACAGTGCGGTCAGGTCGTCATCGTCGGGGTAACGGCTCTCGTAGTACTGTAGCCAGATTGGCTTGCCGTCGCCGTCCAGGGTCATCATGTCGTCGATGCTGTTCACACCCTGCAACCAGCAGAAGCTGTCGTACTTCAGATACTCGAAGCACTCGGTCGGGTTCAGCGCGCGCCCGGTGGCGGTCCACTTCTTCGTGCTCGCGTCATACACGAACTCACCGGTGGTGTCCTGCCATGTTCCGCCCACGTACTTGGCATACTTGCCGTCGGTGGTCACGTACACGGTGCCCCAGTCGTAGTTGCCCACACTGTCTGCCAGCACCTCTGCCAGGGTCTTCTCCACGGCGGTGGCATCGGCCACGGCGGTGGTCTCGCTCATATAGCCGCTGCCGTCGTTCTCCAGGAACACGTAGCCAGGTCCGCAGTACTCACTGAGCATGTACATCTCGCTCGCCACCAATGCGCTGGTGTCCTTCAGCACCTCGGTCTTGTAGTCGGCAAGGCTCTGCCCCTTCGCCGCAACAAGCTCCTTGAAGTCGCCGTAGTTCACGCACACGTCGGTATAACCGCTCACCTTCTCGAATCCGAAGAAGTCGGGGTTGCCCTTGTCCACATTGAAGTTGGCCTTCGCATGGAAGTAGGCATAGGTCTCGTTCGTCGCGTCCACGCTCTGCTTGTCGGTGCGGAACAGGGCGGCGCTTACGCTGTCGATGCTGGTGTTCATCGTTCCTTCACCGTTGTAGAACACCTGGGCAGGGGTCATGTACTCGCTGCCCAGTGAGCGCTGCATCTTGTTCATCAGCTCCATGGTCGCGCCGTTGTTGGCGCCGGTCGAGTCGCTGTAGTCCACCTTCACGCAGATGGTCTTCACCCACAGTCCGCCGTCCACTACCTGTATCTTGCTCTTCTTGGCGTTCTTCTCGCATGCCTTGAACTTCGCCAACTGCTCGGCATTGTCCTTGTAGTCGTCCTCGGTGTGCAACAACTCGATGGTGCATCCCTTCAACTTCAGCTTCTTGTTCTTGATGGGACGCATGCTTGATGTTGTACCCTGGTTCGTTATGGTCACGTTGTATGCCTTGAAGTCCTGCCATGGCCTGTCGGGGAAGCGCACCACCACGTCGAAATAGGCCTTGGTCTTCTTGTCGCCGTCCAAGGTGTCAAGATAGCCGGGGTAGCTCTGCTCGATGTCCTCGCTGTCGGTGGTCTTCAGCAGGGTCACGGTGCACAGTCCGGCTTCCATGCAGGCGCTTAGGGTAGGCCTGTCCTTGGTAGTGCCTTCTGCTGTCTGCGAGGCCATCACGTTGTTCTTCTCATACTCGCTCAGCATCTCGCTGGTGTCCTTCAGTCCCACAAGGTAGTTGTTGAACGCCTGGCGGAAGTTGTAGTACGTTGCCCAGCCGGTGATGCGGTAGAGGTAGAGGTCGGCCTTCGTGCCGTCAAACTTTATGGTGGCCTTGCTCGGGTCCAGGCGGCCTGCCGTGTAGTGGGTCGCGGCTGCCTCGTCACCGTTCACGTATATCTTGATGCTTCCGATACCTGAATAAGGGGCGATGCTCGACGGCTCCATCACGATGTCGAAACGCGTCTCCCGGTCGGTGCGGTACAGTGCTATGGCGGTCTGCTGGGCGCCCAAGTCGTCGGGGTCGGCAGCGCTTCCGCCGTCACAGGTGAACACGAGTTTCTCGCCGGTAAGGTAGAAGCCCATCTTGTTGTCCAACAGGCAGTCTATGAGCTTCGCCGTGCGGTCTTCCACGTTCTTCACTCTCACGGTGAACGACAACGCCATACCGTTCTGCTCTATACTGCTCGAGGCAAACGGCTGGTAACTGCACTCGGCGGTCATGTCCTCTGCTATGCGCAGTGCCATGCGGCCGTTGTCCTGGTCTGTACCGTAGGTGGATGTGCCGTAGCTGTCCTTCACGAAGCCGGTGGTACTCCAGTTGCAGCCGCTGGTCGTTATCTTCACGCCGCTGTCCTCTATGCTGTGGTCGGTCTCGGTGTTGTTTCGCGAGTCCATGGTGATGTTGAACTCGCGCTGGTCGGTCACCTCTTCCACGTCCACCAGCGAACCGTTGATGACAAAGGGGCTCTCCTGCGAACTGATTCCGTCGCACTCAAACTTCACCACTACGCTCTTCGTGCCGTCATGCACGCTCTCCAGCACTTGCTTGGTGTAGGTGCCGGTCTTCGTGCGGTAGCTTATTGCGCTGCTCTCCTTTTCGCCGTCGTAGTATATCTCCACCTGGGGCTCGTCTGTGGTCGACACGTACACGGCATAGTCTATCTCTATGGTCTCGTAGAGTTTCTTCACGCCGTTGGCGCTGTCTGTATACCATCTGGATGCCACTATCGGCGTGCTGTTGCCTTCCTCTATCACCATCACTGCTGTGTGCAGGTAGTTGCCCACCACGCCACTGCCCACGTCCTCACCGTGGATGCGCAGGGAATAGGCATCATGGCTCAGCACCTTGCCCAGGCAGTTCTTCGGGTCTATGCTGATGGAATGGCTATAGGTGTCGGTCACCACGCTCGTGCCCAGCGTCTGCCACTCGCCGTCAAGCAGTATCTCGGTTATCACCTTGATACCCTTGTCGCTCGCGTTGTTGGCAAACTTGTACATCGGGATGTTCTTCGACGCTCCGCCGGCTGCGAGTGATGTGCTCGCGGTGTAGTTCAACGTCTGCACACTCGTCACGGTCACGTCCACACCGCTCACGT
>CAVFUK010000155.1:0-6541 GCA_963625535.1 Anaerovoracaceae bacterium
CTATGATGAAATGGCGGATGACTTGGAAGCCTTTGAAGGTGGTCAGAATGGTAAAATACCAACGTCCTTCGAGTTTTCTCTTCGTGCTATTCACCAAAGACAGAGTCGCGCCGCAATGTGGGCAGATGACCTTCGCCTCGGTAACAGCCACGCCAAGTGACGATGTGGCTTTCTTGTGGACTTTTCCGCATTTCGTGCACCATATCTCGCCACGAGAGCAGTAGCCGACTGGCTTGAAGCAATGGTCTTCTGCCCACTGTCTCTGCTTCTCGGAGATTGCCGGCAGTCTTGTGCTCAGACGTTCGGCGGTTCGTTCTATCTCGTTGCGGGCTTTCATGGCATCATGTCGAAAAATGACGTTTGACGATAGGTGGTCTTGGCTTCCTCCTTCGCTTTCTTCTTCGCCTTGGCACGGGCTGCGGCCTTGGCCTTCTCTTCTTCGATGCACTTCTCTTGGTAGGCTCGGATGGCACGCTCTCTGGCTTGCGCCTTTTCCTCATCGGTCAGTTCGATTTCTGCGGCGGCATTGACGACTTTCACCTTCGACGCATCCACCTTCTGGTCAACCTCGATGTGGTCCTCGTCGTAGTAGTGGACGGCCAAGGAGAACACCTCGTCGTCGCTCATGCAAGTGGTTTCGCCATCGGCTCGCCTTCGCGCTTCGGTGATGATGTACCTGAGGCATTCGTCAATGTTCTTTTCGGCCTTGCTGTAGGACTTGGCGAAGAGCTCGTCAGTCTTCGCACGTTCGTCCAGATATTTCTGAATGGTTTCTTTCGCATTCATAGTTAATTCAATTTAATGATTCATCTGTTTGGAATTTTTCCTCGTAGCACTTGGGGCAGTAGTCGCCCCATAGGGTGCAATGCCATCCGGCTCGCTCGGCCCGGCGGCGGGTTGTGTTGTCGGCTCTCGGCTCGCCATAGGCAAGCCGGAGCTCGAACCTCGCGCGACAGGAGTCGCAGCAGAGGATTTGCAGTAACTTCCGCTTCAGCATGACTGAGAGGGGTTTTCGCCTTCGCAGATGCCAAACTGCTCGAAGGCGCTGATGTGGATATTCATCGGCACGAGTTGCTCAAGGTAGCACCAACGCGCGTGGGGGAAGTTGAAGGCAACCTCGTTCCACGCCAGTTCCGTCTCGCTGACGTTGCTCTGATTGGCGTGGAAGATGTGGAGGGTGGCGAATCCGCTGCCATCCTCCGGTGGGTTCACGCAGAAGACGGTGAGGTCTCTCCCGAAGTCCAGCCTCGTTTTGGTGGTGCGCCACAATCCGCTGAAGTAGGCCAGCGTGTAGTGGGCGGCGGCTGTGGGGTTGATAATCAGAGTTTCGGACACGGATTGTTCGCGCAGACCTTTGTTGAGGTCTTTCATAAACGTTTCGATTTCGCTGAGTTTCATAATGTTTGAAAGTTTTATTGGTTAATTGAAATTGATGTTGCCATCGAAGGCTGGGCGGACGTAGACCTTCTTGGCCTCGGGCTCCGCTCCATAGGGCATGAACTTGATGTAGTGCACACGGCGTTCGGACAGCGAGGAGCGCCGGGTCTGGTCGGTGTAGTAGGCCACCATCCTCGCTTCGTCTAGGATGTAGCCGCGCTGCCTCAGTCTCTCTTTGACTTTCTTCACTCTGCTGTTCTGCCGGGTCACAACCAATTTCGTGCGGCGTGGCAGTCCGTATTTCTCGCGCATACATTCAAGTCTGCGGGTTGTTCTCAGACTGGATGACATCCGCTGGCGGAAAAGATTGTACCTATCCATGACCGCAGGATCGCAGGATGTCTTCCACTCTTTCCACCTTCGGTGTGTGGTCTCGCCGAGCCGTTTGTAACGGTCTGCCCTGGAGCGTTGGAGCCCTAGTTTCCGGGCATGTTTTGTCACCGTCTTCGGCGTGACACCGAGGATGCCGGCGATGGTGATATCGCTTGTATACTCGTGGTAGTGCTCACGCAGCCAGTTGTCCATTTCCAGAGCGGCCTCCTTGGTGAGATGGCCACGTTGATTTTTTCTTAGTTCGCTCATAGTTCAAAGTTCAGTTTTTACGTTCATAGTCGTCGCAGAACTTGCCGTAGCGGTTGCCTGAGCAGACACGTCTGCCTTTGGCGGCGCAGTGGTTGCCGTTGCCGAGGAAAGCGGATGCCTTTCGGCAGTTTCGGCAGAAGACCAGTTCGTTGGACTTTCGTGTTTTTGTCATTGTGAATATCGTTGGTTATACGTTATCGTCTCGTTTGAGGCTATTTTCGTGACCACTGACGGACTTTCGTCCGCCTTGCGGTGACTTACTTACTTCGACCAAGAAAAGTCGCTCAAATCGCCTTAAAATGCGTCAGTCTCTTTAGAAGGGAGCGTCCTCCTCTATTGGGGTCGCTATCGGGAGCTCATCATCCAGTGGATAGAACTTGGTGCAAGGGGCGTTGAAGCCGCAGATGAACTTGAAGGTGCCGATGTTTCGTCCCTTGGCCACGTCGATGAGGGCCGTGTCCTTCGTTTCAACGGCAGAGAAGTTTCCGCTGTATCGCTTGCCGTACTTTTCTGGGCGGTAGACGAGGATGACCACATCGGCGGCTTCGGCTATCTGTCCTGAGTCACGCATTCGGTTGATGTTCGGTTCTGGGTTGTCCTTGTCCCGGTTGAGTTGGGAGAGGGCCACCACCCAGATGTTGAGTTCCTTGGCCAGGTTCTTCAACCTACGTGCCGCCTCACCCATCTGTTGCTCCTTGTTGTACATCCGTGAGTTGACGGAGAGGATTTGCAGATAGTCGACCACCGCACCGCAGATGCCGAACCGCTTCTTCATCATTCGGATGGAGTTGATGATGGTGTCGATGTTGGACGTGGAGCGTTCGTCGAAGAAGAGCATCTTCCCAGCCAGCTGACCGACGGCCTTGTCTATGGTGGCGAGTTCGATTTCGTCGGGTCTGCCGTAGAGGATGGTGCTAGAGGATATTCCGCTTTGCATAGAGAGCATCCTGACGGTAAGTTGCATGGCGGTCATCTCCATGGAGTAGAACGCCACGGACGAGCCCGCGCTGATGGCGTTGGCGACAACGGACTGGGCAAAAGATGTCTTGCCGTTACTAGACTCACCACCTACGATGATGAGGTCTGAGCCGTGGAATCCTCCCTTCTCGTCGAGCCGTGGGAAACCAGTCGGTGTTCCCGTGGTGATGGCTGAGTTGGAAAGGTTCGCTCGGATTTGGTCGTAGACCTGTGTGATTGTGTCGTGAAGGTTGAGTACGTTTGTGGAGTCGTCCACGAAGAACTTGGAGAGTTCATCGGTGACCTCCTTGTAGACATCATAGAGGTCGTCGGCTTCGGAGATGCCGGCACGGACTAGTTTCTGTCCGACGGCCCACATCCGGCGGCGCTTCTCCAGGTCGGAGAGCCGGGCCGGATACTGGTCGCTCTGTGATGTGCTTGCGTAGTCGGGCAGGGTGGCCACATAGTATGCGATGCCGTCGGCCTTGATGCCTGCCTTCATCATTTCTGGAAGTACGGAGACGATGCTAATCTCCTCGGCACGTTCGTTGATGCGGCAGCAAGCCTTGTAGACCTCTTGGTTGTTGAAGTCGTAGAAGGAATGTATGTTGAGGTATTCCTTCCAGTCGTCGAATACGTTGCGGTAAGTGAGGATAGTTCCGAGGACTATCTTCTCGCATTCGGTGTCGTGTAGTAGTGTGCTTTCTTCCATAGGTCAGTCGGATTTGAGTTTGCCGTCCCGTTTCGACCAGTTGGCTATGGTCAGATACATGGACTTGTATTTCGTGAGGTAGGTGACGTTGTTCTCAATGGAGAGGATGTAGTCACAGAGCTCTTGCTTGCCGAGGGCGTATTTGCCTTTGTCGTCCCGAAGGATGGTGTACTGCTCTTCGGTGAGAGGCTTGATAGGGTAACAGCCTTGCAGGCAGTTGGGAGCGTTCCTGATGAGCCATCCACCGAAGGCTATGTATTCGGTGTTTTTGGATGAAGACATCATCGAAACGAGACTTTCTTTCTTAGATAATAATTTATTATTATCTTCTTTCTTTATTTCTTTTCTTCTTATATTCTTCTTTAAGTGTGTATCAGTTTGGATATCAGTCTGTGTATCAACTTGTGTATCAGTTTGTGTATCAACGGGCTGATATTTTGACCAATTCAGAATCGTTATCACATTGATAATATTGGACTTACGTATTTCGATTCTGTGTATCAACACTAAGAGGTCTAAGAATGCGCGAACCGTGTTCACGCTCCACTGCCATCTATCGGCCAAGTCGCGTAGGGAGATGGCGACATCCCCCGGCCCGACCTCGACCACGATTCCTCTTTTGACGAATGAGCGGTTACCCCATCCAGCCAGAAGGAGTAGGTCTATCCAGGCGTGAGTTTTGTCGAACCTTTCGCTGAAATAGAGCTCATCGTCCACGATATTACGGTAAAGTTTTATCCACCCTTCCATGTCAAAACGGCTCCACGCTAATATCCAACTTCATTCCACCATCGGCGGCGAAGGTCTTCACCCCTATCGCCTCCTCCACTTCGCGCACAAACCGCGCCTCGTCGCTGTTCCCGTCGCTGAGGTGCAGCAGGATAATCCTGCCCACCTCGTCGAGGTTCAGTCCGGTCAGCGTGCGGATGGTCTGCGATAACTCCATGTGGGAGGTCAGCAGACGGCTCCGCATCGACACGGGGAGCGTGCCTTTCGCCATGTTCTGTTCCAGTATGTCATCGGCATAGTTCGCCTCTATCATGATGGTGTTCAGGCCATCAATCCGATAGTTAAACGACACGCTGTCCGTCACGAAGAGCAGTTTGCCCATCTCCGGATGGCTCACCACGAAGGACAGACACGGCACGTCATGCTTGGCCTCCAGTGCCAACACCTTGAATCCGCCAAGTCTGTAACCGTGGCCGCTCGCTATCACCTTGCCGAACGGATTGTCTGCCACGTTCCACGCTTCGAACACGTCCGCAGCGGCAAGGACCTTCACGCCGGAAGACAGCAGTTCAGGCACATACTTCGCATGGTCGCCGTGGCGGTGGCTCACTATGCAGCCTACCAGTTTGCCCACGTTCCAACGGAGGGCCTTCTTGACGTCCGCATAGCGTTCGCCTGCCTCTATCAGCAGGGCCTCACCTTCGGCTTCCAACACGTAGCAGTTGCCAGAGCTGCCGCTACCTATGATGTGTAGGTTCATTGCCATAGTTCTCCTATCTGTTTGCGTTATCAATATCCGGGTTCTTCGTCACTATCACCATTGTCGGCATTTTTCGGAGTCTCCGCCTGTGCTTGTTGAGCACTCGAACTCGCTCCACTATTGTTACCGCTTGCCGTTGCGACTTCCTCATATGTCACATCCACCACGTTGGTCTTCGCCTCGTTAACTATTGCCTCCCGTTGGCGTGCAGCGGTGTCCACCTCGGTATCGTCGTTTTTCCCATCGTAGAGCCACGCATCGTCGCTGCTGTTGATGATGGCCTTGCAAGCACGGCCGATGACCGTCTTCTTGGCCATCTCCTCGGCAAAATTCTTGTGCGCAGGGCTGTTGCCCTTCGTCGCACCCTGTCCCCACGCCTTCTGAATCTGGGACCAACTCATGATAGTCACCTGCGTACTGCCGTCCGGCAGGGTCACAAGTGCGTAGGCTCCCTTGATTTTCGTGTTGTCGATGTTCTCAATCTTCTGAGAGTGCTTCACAATGTTGATTCGTGCCGTCTTCGGGTCAATCTCGTAGATAAACTCGTCACCCTCGTAGATGACGTTCGCCACGGGTTCGCCCTTGATGCCTCCGGCACGCTTGGCCAGGGCTATGGTGCCGAAATAGCTACGCTGAAAGGTCAGCTCGTTGCCGTACACGATGAAATACCCCTGCTTCTTGCTGACCGAGAGTCCTTGAAGGACCATGTCGAACATGGCGGTGGCGATGCTGTCCTTTGTGCATACCTGAAGGGCGGGCTTGCCCTCTCTCGTCACCGTCGATTGCAGTATCAGCCATGCACTGCGGAGATGGTTTTCCACTGAGTAGCTGCTCGGCAGTGTCATGCTGCCGTCTGCTGTGAGGGCGTCTATCCGTGCCATCACCTGCTCGCTGATGTTCTCGTACTTCTGGACGGCTTTTGCTGCGGTGCCGTTTCCGTTTGTTTGTGTAGTCATTTTGTTATGTTTTTTGAGTTAATATTTATTTTAAAAGTTTGAAAACAATCGCGTCGTCGCGCGTTGACAGATTGTCGCTCAGCTTGAACAATCTGGAAACATCGCCATTGGTCGCAGATTGATTATAATATGCCATCAACCACTCGACGAGCGCGCGACTGCTGACAGAGGCATTGCAATTGCAACGGTTTGCCCTTTTGTTGTTGAGTACAAAACTAACGCGTAACGATTGCTCATTTGCAGTCTTTTCAAAAACGAAAAAGCGTTCGCCTGTAAGCTCGTTTACGCAGCACCTCAAATACTTCATGCCGGCGCTGTAAATGTTATTCGAATCCTTACTGTTTATCACAATCGAGTAATAAGATTTTTTCACCTTGCCGTTTTTGCAGTCCGCATAATGCAATTTGC
>CAVFUK010000155.1:6551-8355 GCA_963625535.1 Anaerovoracaceae bacterium
GTAATGGCTTTCGGCTTGTGCTCGAAAGCCACGAAAGAGACCATGTATCAAAATGATTAGCTGTTTTATTATCCATATTTGACAGATTTTAATGTTAAAAACTTGATTTATCCGATTTTAAGCGTTTCGCAATTCGCATCCACTATGAGGTTGATGAGCTGGGTGCGAACGGGCAGCAGGTCTGTCACGCTCTCACGGTTGTCGATGAAGACGGGTGCGCTCACTCCTTCCGCTTGGCAGATGGTGTTGATTATGTCCATTCCAGCGTTTATCTGCATGGCGCTATTCAGGCTGCCGAACGGCACACCGCCGACCATGGCCTCGCAGGTCTCCTCCTCACCTCCATTGATGAGGGTGTTGTACATCTTCCACTTCACCACGCGGAACATTCCGTTGATGCGGCCTTCCAGCATGTTCATCTTCGCCTTGCCGAACTGGGCGATGTTATATTCCACGCCTTCGAGGCGTGCAAGTTCCGCCTGTGCGATGGCGTATTCGCTCTCCAGCTCACCGATGCGCTTCTTCGTTGCCTCTATGATTTCTCGGTCACGCAGCTGGTTCGTCAATGCGTCAATGCGTTGCTGCGTCTCCCTCTTGCATTCTTTCAGCGCCGCGGTGTTCGGCAACTCTGCTTTGATGCCGTCGCAAAACTCCCGCGTCTTGCGCAGTTTCTCGTTCAATTTCATCAGTTCGCTGTCCTCCTTCAGTATCGGCGTGATGTCCGGCTCAGTCGGCTCGCTGTCTCCAGCTACCGCTGTCTCCAACTCGGTCAATTCGTTCGAGGTGTCGAATTGTCTCTTTCGCACCGCTTGGAGTTCCCCGGCTTTCGCCTCGATTGCTTGCTTCACCTCGACACCTTTACGCTTGTTGCTTTCGAGTTTGCAAGCCTTGTTCGCATTGAACGCCCGGCGCATCTCTTCTATCCGCGCATCGATGTCATCGGCCTCAAGTGGTCGCTTGCAGGTCGGACAGATGAAGTTGTCACGGTCAGGATCCTCGAAGACCTCTGATTTGATGGCTCGCCATTCGTTAAGCAATTCTTCGCGACGTTTGTTCAGCGCCTGGCCTTCGGCCTCTATCCTGGCCACGTCGTTTTTCCGCTGCGCGCGCTCGCTTCTGAGCATCTGTATCTTTATCCTGGCGTTATCGTATGCCCGTTTCTGCTCATAATAACCTTGCAGGGCGGCGGCCTTCAGCTCACTTTCCCGACTTGCCACCTTCATCTGCAGGTCTGTCACCTCGCCCATGGCCTTGCGCTTGCTGGCAATGGCTTCCTCGCTTGCCTCCACTATACCACCAATTTCGTCGTCCATTACTCCGATATTGTGCTTCAGTTCGGCAATTTTCGCTTCAATCTGCGCCCAGTCCTTCGCTTCCGGAATGTCCCGTTTGCGCTCGTCGATGCGGGCAGGTATGCCTTCAACCTGTTCCTTGATTTTCCGCTTCTTGCTCTGCACCTCACGCCGCAACTCCTCTATGGTCTTTCCGCTGAGTTGGGCCACCAGCCCGGCAAAGCCTTCGTTGCCGTTGGCAACCTCTTCATCGGTCACATTTCCGGCCATACGGATGAGGAAGGCACGCTGTGCGTCTCTTTTCTGCGAAGTGAAGAAGAGCGGGTTGGTGATGAGCTTGAATACCTCCTCGCTGCATAGCTCTGCTACCTTGGCGTTGTATTCGCGTGTCGTGCAAGGCACCTCGTTGAAGTAGCACTCTATGGTGATGCCTGTGTAGGTCTCTTTCTGCGTGCCACGTTTCTTTAACCAATTCTCCACAAGGTTCTTTTTCAGTTTCACCGTCTCGCCGC
>CAVFUK010000156.1:0-8342 GCA_963625535.1 Anaerovoracaceae bacterium
GTGACGCAAGTGTCATATGACGCACTTAACGACACAAAAGGGGTGAAACCATCCGTACAAAGACAATGCCTCGCAAGGGCAAAGACAACCGGTTGTCTTGGGCAAAACAACCGGTTGTATCGGGCAAAACAATCGGTTGTATCGGGCAAAACAATCGGTTGTATCGGGCAAAACAATCGGTTGTCTTGGGCCGGACTATACCATAGCCAAATCGAGGGAAATCTCATCGATTTGGCTAGAGTATGGGCGATAGAGGAGCCAAATCGGGCAAAAAACTCTCGATTTGGCTAAAGAATAGGCGGACATTCTAGGGAGAATACTTATCTTTGCAGGGGGATTGATGACCCACATAACAAGTAAGCGACTATGAATACTATCGTTGGACGAAAGGACGAAATAAAGAGGCTGACCGAATACTACAACTCCGGCAGAGCGGAGTTCATAGCGGTGTATGGCAGACGAAGAATAGGTAAGACCTATCTGGTACACAACCTGTTCCGCGACAAATTCGCGTTCGAGATGTCGGGGTCTATAGACTCCCCCACCTCCGCCCAGCTGGCCAACTTCGGCAATGCGCTTCAAGAGTATGGCGGCAGCGGCATCCCCATGCCAACGAACTGGACAGAGGCGTTCCTGTCGCTGAAGGCTCTGCTGAAGAGCGCCCGGAAGGAAGGTGAACGGCAACTGGTGTTCATCGACGAGATGCCCTGCCTCGACACCCCAAAGTCCGGCTTCAAGCAGGCGTTCGAGCACTTCTGGAACAGCTGGGCAGCCAACCAACCGGAGATTATGCTCGTAGTCTGTGGCAGCGCCACCTCGTGGATGGTGTCCAACCTCATCGACTGTCACGGCGGACTCCACAACCGCATCACCCACGAGATGTACCTGGCTCCCTTCACACTGGGCGAGACGGAAGCCTATCTGCAAACCAACGGATTCGTCTGGTCGAGACTCTCCATCCTGCAAATCTATAGCATCATGGGAGGCATACCTTATTACATCGGGCTGCTGGACAAGAGTCTGGGAGTGGAGGCCAACGTGGACCGGCTGTTCTTCTCCGACCATGGAGAGCTGAAGCGTGAATATAGCCGACTCTATTCGTCGCTCTTCAAGAACGCCGACATCTACATGCGGATCATCGAAGCGCTGGCCTCGTGCAAGGAGGGGCTGACACGCAAGGAGATTGCCGACCGCCTGAAGATACCCTCCGGCGGTAGCCTGACATCCGCCTTGCGAGAGTTGCAAAACTGCGATTTCGTGCGTGGCTACAACACCCGCGAACGGAAGATAAAGAGCAAGGACCAGGTCTTTCAGCTCATCGACCTCTACACGCTGTTCTACATGTCGTTCTGCCACAGCGGCACCACGGACACGGCCTTTTGGACTCACCTAATGGGGAAACCGCAGCAGAACACTTGGTATGGTCTGTCGTTTGAGCGCGTCTGCATGCTGCACATACCGCAGATAAAGCGCCGCCTGGGCATAGACATGATACACACCGAGTACTACGCGTGGCGGAGCAAGACATCGACACCGGCCGCACAGATAGATCTGTTGATAGAGCGGGCGGACAATCTGATTAACCTCTGCGAGATAAAATACTCCCAACAGCCCTACTCCATCACGCAAGACGAGGAAATGCGCATCCGCAACAGAGTGGCGGATTTCGTGGAGGAGACCGGAGTGCGCCATGGCATACTGACGACCATGATCACCACCTTCGGCATTCGCCCCAACGCCCATTCATCGGTAGCACAGGTTTGCTTGACCATGGACGATTTGTTCGACTAACAAGGTCTACTGTCATCGAGAGCATACGAAACAGTTCACGAGTCCGTACGACATCTCTGTACAGAGTCACTGAACAGAGTTATCGTACAGGTTCAATGGTAAATTACCTATCCTTCGATACCTAAATCCGATGGACCCGATGGGGAACTACCGACGCTGCAACAGGTCGGTGTACTCCGTGAAGTAGCGCCACAACGGGGCTATCATCATGGCTTGCAGGAACTCGCCCTGGCGCAACATGCGCAGTACCTCCTCCTTGGGACAGAGGAAGACGTGGATGTCCTCCGTGGCATCGAGGTGCTGGCCAGAGACCTTCGTCACGCCCTTGGCATAGAAGCAATGGCAGTAGTTGTCCATCGTGCTGGAGTTGGGGCTGACCTTCATCAGCTGCGTCCACTCGCCGCCGGCGTAGCCAGTCTCCTCTTGCAACTCACGCTTGGCGGCCTGCAGAGGTTCCTCGCCTTGCTCCACCACCCCGGCACAAATCTCCGTGGAGACGCGACCGATGGCGTGGCGATACTGTCGCTCGAGTATCAGTCGGCCGTCCTCCGTCTCCGCTATCACATTGATCCAAGTGGGATAGTGCAACACGTAATATTCGTCCATCACACGGCCGTCGGGCAGCTGCACACGGTCGCGCCGGGCGGTCAGCCACGGGCGCTCTATCAAGTACTCCTGCGAGAGCACTGTCCACTTCATCGATTCGTCGTTGAACTCCATCGTCACTCGGCTTTAGGGGTTTCGGTCGATTCGGCCGTCTCGGCGGATGTGGTGTCCGCTTGCACGGTTTGGTCCACCAAGGGAGTCTCGTCCAGCACGACGGCATCCTCCACCGTCTTCGGTCCTTTCCGGCGGAAGCGGAAGTAGTTGAGCAGGTCGGACAGGGCATAGCAGATGCAGCTGGCACCCAATATGATGAAAGGTATGGAGGCTGTGGCGAACGGATTGACCAGCACCAGCAAGCCTGCCAGCAGGATGAGCACAGGAATCACATAGAACCCGAAGGCCACAGGCATCAGCTGGCGCGTGCCTATCAGGGTGACCAGCAGTTGGATGCCGGCCAACACCAGCAGGGCACCCAACACATACATGAGGATGCTCACGAAGAACGCCGGTATGATCATCAGCCACATGCCGAACAGCATGCTGCCCACGGCGGCAACGGGGAACGAGGGTGCCGCCTCATCCTTCTGATGGATGAAGTAACTGACCAGCGAGAAGACTCCCGGAATGAGGAAGAGGACTCCAATGGTGATGACCAGATAGAGCATGGCGGCTTCGGGCCACACCACGAGCAAAACGCCAACGACGAGCGCACAGGCGCTGCGGATAATCGGACTGTAAATACGTTTCATATTGTTTAGATTTTCTTGATTACTGCTACATAGCCACCGGCACCAGCCATCTTCACCGTCAGCGGTTTGGAGGTGGAGACGCGCACGGTCTTGTGCTCGCAGTCGGTGGCATCCCGGTCCGCCTTGCGTCCGTCCTTCCAGTACTCCAGTTGGTAAGTACCCTGCGGGAGGAACGAGAGCGGCAACTGCACGCTGCGAGCCTGACTGTTGTTGATGACGCCCACGTACCACTCGTCGCCACTCTGCTTGGCGATGGCGACATAGGAGTTGGGGTCGCCGCCGAGGAAACGGATGTCGTCCCACGTGGTGGGCACATCGCGCACAAACTCCTCGCCCACCTGGCCATAGACGTGGTCGGGATGTTCGCAGAAGCACATGAACGGACTCTCGTAGACCACAAACTTGGCCAACTCTGCGGCACGGGTATTGGCCACCAAGGTGGGACTCTGCTGCCGGAACTGCTGTGGAGTCACATTCAGGAAACCACCGGGTGTGTAGTCCATCTGGCCTGCCAACAGACGGGTGTAGGCCAGCGTGACGTTATGCTCGGGGGTAACACGGTTGCTAAACTTATAGTATTCACCGCCCATCACACCTTCGCGGGTGAGCAGATGGGGGTAGGTACGCTCTATGCCGTCGGGCTTGTAGGCTCCGTGGAAGTCGAGCATCAGCTGGTTATCGGCGGTAGCTTTGATGATGCGCCTGTACCAGTTGACCATGTCCTGGTCGTCGCGGTCCATGAAGTCGATCTTCACACCCTTCACGCCCCACTGGTGGTAGAGAGGGAAAGCCTCCTTGTACTGGTCGTTGTGGTTGGCATCCTCGCACCGCAGCCAAAGCCAGATGTCCACGTTCTTGGAGCGCGCATAGCGAATGATTTCCGGCATGTCGAGTTGCGAGGCAGGCTGGGTGATGTCTGCCGACGGAGTGCAGTAGGGGCCGTACCAGGTCCAGTCAATGAGCATGTAGGGCCATCCTTCCTTGGCGGCTAGGTCGATATACTGTTTGATGACCGGTTGCTCCATCTTCACTTCCCCACTCCACCAGTGGTCCCACGCGGACATTCCGGGCTTGATCCACGATGTATCCTCGAGGGCACAGTCGGGATTGAGTGAGCGAAGTATCTCGCTTTCGATGAACTTGCCGGGATTGTGACCTGCCATGATGACGCGCCACGAGGTGGTGCAGCGCTCCGAGAAGCGGGCCTTCACGCCGTCCTCTTCCTCGCCCCATATCGGGGTGAGTTTGGTGGAGAGTTGCTGATAACCGTCGGCAGCATCGGTGTTTCTGCCCAGATAGAAAGCGGGGAAATTGTCGAGATTGGCCTCGAGCAATGCCATCCAGTTGTCCTGGTCCACACGGATGAGTCCGGGCAGACCTGCATGGATATCTTTGCTTATCTCTGTCACAGAAGTTTCCACGAACTCACCCTCTTGGGAAGATTTGTAACTCTTGCCTCTTTGTTCGTAGGCAAACTTGGGTATCCAAAGGTGTGAAGTGTCAGGAACTCTGTATGCTGTCAGCTCACTGGTAATCTGTCGGTTGCCCAACACAGGTGTGCCGAAGAGCGTGTAGCGGAAGGCTACACCATCGTTCATCACACGGAAGGTGACATCCATACGGCGGTAGTCGCCCTCTTTCTCCTTCAACTGCAGCGTCAGCTCCCGATAGGGAACACTACACTGGGCATGTTTGTTACGCACCACGGGAGTCCATGCCTCCACGCCATCCACGGCCTTGGCATCGTTCACTACTTGGAAATTGCCGGCCATGTCCTTCTCCCCTTTCAGTTGGAAGCCCATGAGCGAAGGAGCCACAAGGGTCTTGCCGTCGAGCGAGACACTGTAGTGAAGCTTTTCCTGATTGGAGACATCGAGACGGATATGTCCGTCGGGGGATGTCAGTTGGTAGTTTTGCGCCTGGGATGTGATGGTTGCGAGCATCGCCAGGGTCATGATCATTGTCTTAGGGTTGTTCATAGGGTTCATTGTTTTATGTCTAATATCTACGAGCAAAATTACGACTAAATTTCCACATAACGCAAATAGTTTCTACTTTTGCGCCACAAAAAGTGATTTCATACGATATGTCTATGACAAAACTATATCTGGTGCGACATGGCGAGACGGAGGAGAACTCCTCGCACATCCTGCAGGGACACCTGCCTGGCCACCTCTCCCCGTTGGGCATGGAGCAGGTGCGCGCCCTGGGCGAAGAGCTGAGCGCGATGCATTTCGACGTGATGGTGTGTAGCGACCTGCAGCGTTGCATCCACTCGGCAAACATCCTGAACGAGCGACTGCGTCTGCCCATGACGGTCACCCCTCTGCTGCGCGAGCGCGACTGGGGCGGCTTCACGGGCAAGTCCATCCCGTCGATAAAGGGCGTCCCCTTCCCTGCCGACGTGGAGAGTGTGGAGGCCATGGCGGAGCGTGCCTCGCGCTTCCTGGACTACGTGCGCACGACCTACCCTGGAGAGTGTGTGTTGGCCGTGGGTCACGGTCTGATGAACCGTGTCATCCAGTCCGTCCACTACGGAAAACCCATGCAGGACATCGAGCGCATGCAGAACGCCACCTACCGGCTGCTGGAGCTGGAGTAGCGCGCCTTCAGCAACTCTCCAAATGGTCCAGCCAATGGTTGGACGAAGGTAACCACCCACGCTGACTTACGCATAAGAAAGCAGTAACCTCAGTGAAATTAAGCGGTTACCTCTTGTTATATCAGTTTATTGTCGCTACATTTGCAAACCAATAATACGAATAATTTGGATTATGAGTTCGCAAAAGAATGTGCTTGAGGCTATATTAAACAGTCCTCGTTCTGTCTTCAATGTGCAATCATTGAGGATGCTGACGGAATGTGAGGACAGCCAAAAGCTGACCAAGTCGCTCCACTATTACATCAAAGAGGGCAAGATACGCAATCCTCGAAGGGGCATCTACACGAAAACCACGTACGATGAGCGGGAGATGGCTTGCGCCATTTTCCGCCCGAGTTACATTTCGTTGGAGTATGTGCTTCAGCGATGTGGTGTGGTGTTTCAATATGACGACACCATCACCTGTGTAAGCTACCTGAACCGAACCGTAGAGGTTGACGGGAAGACCTATCAGTTCCGTATCATCAAGCCAGAGTTATGGATTGGCATGGATGGCATAGAACAACATGACAACATGCTGACAGCCACGCCTGAACGCGCATTTCTCGATATGGTGTACCTCAGCGCCGGCAACTGTTACTTCGACAACCTGCACCCTCTCGACAAGTCATCGGTCAAGCGGCTTTTGCCTCTCTATCGGTCAAACATATTGTCGGAGAGAGTCTCCGAACTGCTTAATATAAACAATAATGGACAAGAACAGACACAAGCTCTATATGGCTCAGATTCTCGGTCTGATATTCAAAGACAAGGATCTCTGTAAGGTTCTAGCATTCAAGGGAGGAACTTCACTGATGTTCTTTCATAATCTCAACCGGTTCTCTACGGATTTGGATTTCAACCTCCTCAACCCGGAGATGCTTGACTTGGTGTACGATAAAGTAAGAACCATTCTGACGCGATTCGGAACGATTGACGATGAAGCGAAGAAACTTTATGGTCCGGTGCTTGTACTGAACTACGGCAAAGGCGAACGAATGCTGAAGGTAGAAATATCCACTCGACAATATCCGAACCATTATGAAATGCGTTCATTGGCCGGTACAGACATTCGCGTGATGACTATGCCCGACATGTTTGCCCATAAATTATGTGCGATGGGCGAACGTCTCTCGCCACGTGACATCTTCGACGTTTGTTTTTTCTTGCAGAATCATACGGAGATAAATGAGGAGATCGTTAGGCTAAGAACCGATAAAAGCGTAAGTGAATATGCCTCTTGGTGCGCAGAGCGTGTGCGCGAGGCAAGTCCAAAGTTGTTGATGCAAGGACTTGGAGAGGTTCTTAACGATGCAAAAACAAAGACCTTTGTCAAAAGCAAGCTCATTGACGAGACGGCCTCTGCACTTGAGTTGTTCGCCGCCTTTCCTTTGACAACAGGCCTGTCCTCACCCGCTGAATAACGGAAAGAAGCTCCCCTCGCGGTGGAGGGAGCTTCTTTCTGTTTATTATCGCGAGCCTCATGAGAGGGGCGAATGGGAGCTATTCTAATAGAATAGACATCACTTGCTTAGTTGGCGGCTTGTAAGGTCAAGTACTCAAAAGCTTCAATTGACCAGGATTGCTCGAACAGGCCCTCGATGGTGGTGTTCGCTACCTTTACAGTAATTTTGCCATAATCATCGAGACTATAGCCATACCAAAATTTCGTGTCCAAAGTCGGCACCTCATCTGAATTTTTATATTCGTAAGCGCTTAAATCTATGGTCTTAAGTGAAGAACAACTTGCGAAAGCATATCCACCTATTGAGCTTAGATTGCCCTCGACAGTAATGGTTGCCAGACTTGTGCAGCCAGAGAAAGCCTGTTCACCGATTGCGATATTGCTACCTTTAAACGTGACGGAGGTCAACCCAGTACACCCCATGAACGATTGTTTTCCTACGGAGGTGATATGGCTCGGCAGGGTCAAGGTTGTCAACTTAGTACAACCAGAGAAGCAATAATTCGGAACGGCTGTCATGCCTTTAGGCAGTGTCACCGACACTAAGTTACCCGTAAAGTTATTCGACTCAAACTTTAACCCACTCTTTAAGTCTTCAGCCATAGTAACGTCGTACAAGTTAACGGATGTGATCGGCCAATCGTAGCCAAAGCCTAGCGAACAAACTACCCCCCAATCATCCGCATTAAGGGGTCCGTTAATCGTCAATGCCGTTTCGCTGCCCAGAGCTGCGGTAACCACATCCGCATGTCCTGTGAGTTGGCCTACGGCATTGGTGTAGACGGTATGGGTAGCAGCGTCGGCGTATGGATAGGCTTGTATGGTCACATTATTTTTAAGATAGCTTTGCCACGAGCCAGTGGCAGCTTCGAACTTCTTCTTGGTAGCATCGTCCTTCACTATCACCGTGACTTTCTTGGCGGAAGAAAACGACGTTTCATTTATGGTGGGTACGTCGTCGTTAGCCGTCAGGTCCAACGTCAAGGTGCCACAATCCGCAAAGGACTGTACTCCGATCGAAGAGATTTTACCCTTGCAGATAACCGATTCCAAAGTAGTGTTCTTCCAGAACGCTCCCTTGGGAATAGCC
>CAVFUK010000157.1:0-8338 GCA_963625535.1 Anaerovoracaceae bacterium
CGTCTGTCGGCTTGAATTGTTTTATCTGTATAGTTATCACTCTCGGTCGTTTTCTCCTTTATTTACTCGTCTCTTTAAGTTCTTCAATGAGGGCGTCGGCACACTCTACGGCGCATTGTGCCATCAATTTTTTGCCACTGTCGTACTTTAGCGCGTAGCTGCAAAGCACATCCTTCGCAATCTCATATCTACGCTGTTCCCAGTCTATCTCTTTCATAATACTCTATTTTGAATTGTTATTGTCTTCTGTTGACACCGATGACAAAGTGCAAACACACCTCTCGACACGGAAGCTGTCACCATAGATATAACCACAGCATTTGATTTCTGGGCAGAAGCCACGGTAGACGCAGTTGGGGACACATGCCCTGGCGAATATAGGCTCTATCGCTTGCAACTCCATCACGGCCTGTTGCCACAGTTTTCTCGTGGTGGCCTCGGCACGCATGCAGAGACGGGCACGGCTGATATTGATTATCTCCTGCGCATTGAGCAACAGACGCATGTTGACGGGGTCGCTCTTCTTCTGCTCATCGCGTGGCTTCATCGTGCCGTGCTCACGAAGGGCTGGGCGTGGACGTGACGACAGAGGTGGACGCTGGCGTAATAAGGGATGTCGTAGAAATCAATCGTGAACATCAGAGCACGGAGCGGAGAGTGCTCGGCCTTGATGATGTTCCACTTGAAACGGTCGGAAGGCTCCTTGTCGGACATCGGCTTCCGCTGAGTGAAGCGTGCGGCATTCAGCACCTCGCTCCATGACGTGATGCGCCGCACAATGACTTTCTTCTCGTTGTTTGTATTCTCCTCGTTCATCACTCGCCTCCTTTCACGCCTAAAGCAGCCTTGTACTTGCTCAGTTCCTGTGTGAGCTGGTAATTCTCCTTGTTGTAACTGTCACGTTCGGCACGTGCCTGGCCGATGAGCGCAAAGGAAATGACCGTCGATGCAAGAAGCACTGCGATGATGAACGCCCACGGGAAGCGGTGTGCGGCCTTGTCAATGGCCTTGATGATGTTGCGTGCGATAACCGCCGTGAACCGTAGGATGTACTTGAACGCCTCGGATGTCGTGACGTTCTGCGTGAAGTCGATTGTTGTTGTCTGTTTCATAGTGATTGTTTTTTCGGATTATCTCTTTTGTTGGCACCAGTTTTCCGTTGAAGTCCAATAGCCTGCAAGGAAAGCCTCCTTTGTCGATGCCGACGGATGAGCGCGAGCCCATTCCTCGGCGTGTCTGTTCAAGTCTGCCATAGATATATATATATATTCTAAGTGTTTTTAGTCTTTAGATATTCTTCGTAACTGACAGCGCCGGCCTTGTCAGCCTCTATTTCCTGTTTGAGGCGTTCTTCCTCTCGCCGTGCGATAGCGTCGTTGCGCTCGTCGACGAACTTGCGCAGTGCGCTCATGATGATGAACGGGTCTACCGTGCCGTAGAACGTACCATAACATCCTGTCTTCATGCGCCGGAAGAAGAGCATCAGCTCCGTCACCTTCAGGAACCCAAAGTCGGCGGCGACAAGCTCTGCGACCTGCTTAATCTGGTTGCCCGTCATCTTCTCCCTTGCACCGGCATATTCGCACAGGTCGGCAAGGTGATAGACAAGCCATTCCTCTGACGTGCCGCGACCTATCTGCCTGTTGATGTCCCATAAGACCGGAGCGTTGCCGAACAGACATTTGTCCTTGTCGGCAGACACCTCCATGGCTCTCTTCACGCTGTAGGTTCTGAGTATTTCAGCCTTGGCCTCCGCCACTGCCAAGGCATGCGTCCTGCTGTTGTCGGCGGAAAGCTGCTGCAACGTCGGCGTAGGTCTCGAGTCGTTGCTGTTGTTCTTGTTGTTTGCGTTCATAACTGGTATTGTATCTTTGTTTGTTCTTGCTGTACCATGTAGCCAGGCGGTTAGGTATCTCAAAGGCTCTCTGCATCTCCCATAGCATCTTCTTACCACTGTTGTTTACCTGCGTCCAGTACTGGTAGAAGTCGTTGAGCATGTCCCTGCCGTACTTATCAAGATAAGGCTGAAGCCTTGAAATGAAAAGTTTTTTCCTATCCTCCAAACTCTCTGTTTTGTGCGAAGACTGGGCGAAAGGTGGGTGAAAGGTGGTCGTAACTTGTTGAGCAGTAGAAGAAATACTGGGCGAAAGTTGGGTGAAAGTTGGGTGAAAAAGCAATCCTTCGTCGTAAAGTTTGTCAAGAATATATCGCACCTTTCCGCGTGTCGTTCCGAACTCGTCGGCGATACGCTGCTGGCTCACGCCGAGCACACCGTCCTTGGTGTTGCGTTTGACGAACATATAGACGTTGATGTCGAGCCAGGGGTGCGTGAAGAGTTTGTCTGGAACTGTCATAGGAAGCGTTTAGCTTGTTCGATGTCGTGTTGCATGTGGAGCAGGGCGATATGTTCGTCAGAAGAAGGTATGTAGATGCCGGCTATGCCACTGCACCATGTACGGAAGCGGTCTATCGACACCGACAGCTCATCCTGTGTAAGGTCGGCAACGGAGCGAAGGTATTCGCGGTTGATGCCAAGCAACGGGTCGTGCTTGACGCGGACGAAGATGTCGTAGTTGGCCGCACGCTTGTAATACTCCCGTTTCACCTCTTCGGCGGTGTTACCGGTCTGCAGGCCGAAATAAGCCATGATAGCGTGGAGATAGGCGTTGGCCTTCAGTGACCTCGGCCTCTTCTCCACAACCTCTACCATGGCCTTATCCTGTATCATCTTATCCATCCTGGTGCGTAGTGTCTGCACCTCGAATGGGTTTCCAAGGTTGTACCACATGAGCATGGAAGGCGTTGATGATTAATTGTAATCCCCTTAGCGCTTCCTTAGAAGGGCAGGGTTTGGGTGTTTCCCTGTGGTGGTGCTGGGGGAAACTGGGCGGTGTTCATGGGGTAGGCTGCGCTCTGTAGCGGTGACTGATAGGCCGGCTGCTGGAACACGTTCTGTTGCTGTTGCTGGGTGACGCCACCTGTCTTGGTGAGCCGCCAGACCTTCAGACTATTGAACCACTTGCCCTGCCACTCATGGGCGTCGATGTCGAAGTCAACCAGTACGACCTCGCCCACTTGCGGGTTCATCTCCTGTATCTTGTCTTCACCGAAGATGTTGAGGCATACACGGCGCGTGTACTGGCCTGGTATCTGAATCACGAAGTCGAGCGAGGCAAACTGATTGCCTGAGTTCTTTGCTACGCCTGTGCGCTTCTCGCACACCGTGATAACTGTTCCTTGTATCTGCATTTAGATTTTTGTTTTATAAAGATATTGCGTTAGATTACGAAACTGGCACCAGTTGAGGAACTGGTCGAGAAGGTTACGTGTGTCGCGTTCCATGCCGTCGTAGCGTCGGCACGTGATCTGCGGCGTGTAACGGGTGAGCTCGAGGCCGCGGACATCATATCCGTGGTGCTCTTCATTGTATCCATGGAAGCAGAACAGGTCGAAGTGGAACGTGTCCGCCCCGAACATATCCAGATAGAACCGCCATTGGCAAGAACGGACATAGTCGTCGGGGTTGACCGACGAATACTTTGTCTTGATGTCGCGTATCTCCAGGCAGTCAATCATGTCGGCCTGTCCGGTGACCACAGCAGGTCCATAGTCCTTATAGGTACGGTACTCATGGAAGGCGTCCGGGTGCTCGTTGCGGTAGTCGAGAGCCACCTTGCACTGTGCAACGTCAAGCGTCACCTCATGGCCTTCGATGTCGAAGATGCGGCCTGCGGGCAGCGCCTCCGTCTTCTCCTTGCCGTAGGCAATGTATGTGCGCTGTCCTGGTTCTGCTTTCCTGCACACCGGCTTCCCCGTTTCCACGATTGAGTGGAAAGCGGTGCCGATGCGTGTCTTGGTGTTCCCTTGAAAGGAGCCGGAGATAGAGTCGATGACCGACTGCTCTGTAATCTCGTAGTTGTCGTATTCGGACTGTTCGATGTAACGCCGGAACGACTCTATCTGCGTGACCCTGACAAGAGGCTTATCTGTGCTCATCATTCAGCCGTTGTGGTGATGGTGAACTTGCCGTCGGCATAGGTGAATCCCTTCTCGGCAAGCGTCTTCTTAATCTCCGTGAAGAACGGAGCCTTCATCACGGCAGGAAGCTCCTTGCAGGCAACGAGCAACGCTGCTGCTGCGTCATCGTCGGCCACGGCTGCAAGCTGTTCGCGGAGCGAGGCAACCAGCTCGGAAGCCTTGCGCTGTGCCTCTGACTTGCTCTGTATGCTCTTCTTGACACGGCCAATGATGTCGGCCATGAACGTGCCGAACTCTTCTGAACCATAGTCGGGAATCTGCACGGAGCCGATGCCTGCCACGTCCTTGCCCACGAAGTTGTCCTTGGGCTGGAACGAAATGGTGCGGTGGCCGTTGACCGACGACACGTAACCAATCTGGTCGGCCTTCTGCTGCAGGAAGTTCTTTGACGAACCTGTGCAATCGGGCGAGTGCTTGATGATGTCACCCTCCTGGCTTTCCTTGTCGTGGCAGATGAAGATGAGGTCTGTGCCGAACGTCTGCAGGCGGCTGACGAAAGCGGAGAACTCGCTGGCCATCTCGCCGAAGCGCTTCAGGCTGTTGGTGCGCAGCTTGTAGTTCTGCTCGCACACATACACCGATAGGAACTCGTCGAGCATGGTCTTGGCTGTGTCTACGATGATGGTCTTGTACTCCTTTAGGTCTTCGGCTACCTCCAGGATGTCCTGCCAGCGCTGAGCAGACAGGGTGTCGATGACCTGCACTGCGCGATCTGCACCGCGGTCGGTGTCAATGATTACAGGGTTGTTGGCAGTGGTGGCGATGGATGTCTTGCCGCATCCGGGCACACCATAAAGCATCACGATTACTGGGCGCTCAGGGCGCACGTCTGTTTTCTTAAGTATTGGCATAGTGTTATGATTTGTTTAGTTTGGTTCTGTAACTGAAGGTGAGTGACGGCCTGTTGATGCGTCTGTTCATGCCGTCACGATAGTTGAGTGCAAGGGCGAGCTCTGCTACCTGTTTGGCCTTGTCGGGCGGGAGCTTCATGACGCAAGCATGCACGCGTCGCATGTAAGCGATGCTACTCTCGCACTCTAATTTTGGGGTGTTGTCAAAGGTGTTCATTGGCATAAGGCTTGTTCGACTGGCGATGCGGTGACGCTGATGCTGTCGTAGTCAATCATCGTGTCGCGCATGATGCTGTCGACGTTTCTCACTGCGCCGGCAAGGGAGTCGGCCTGTACGAGGTAGAGTGTTGTGGTGCGCTTCTCCTTGCCGGACTTCTCGTCAACGGTGATGAAGGCCAGCTTTGCCCGGAAGAACTTCTCTGCGTCGGCGGACGTGAACACCTCCTTGTACGGTGCGATGCCGACGGCCACCACGTCAACGTCTGTTCCCATGAACTCTCCAAGGGCTTTCATCTCTGCGTCGGCGAAGGTCTCCGCTTCAACGACAACGGTGTGTTTTGCCGTCTTGATCGTCCCGTCCTCCTGGGTGTTGCCCATCTTGGCAGACACCTCAAAGAACTTACCTGTGTGTGATTTCAAATGTTCCATGTTTCTCTGTTTTTTTTAGTTGTTCTAAAGAAGCCCACAGTCACACTCGTCTGCGTGATAGTAGTCACTGGCGATGAGGTGCAGGATGTTGCGCCCTCTGTCTGTCTCCGCCTTTCCCATGAGGCGATGAACTTGTCCGGCGTCTCTATAGCAGGCTGGGCTATAAGCCATGTCTACAAGAGCCTTGTCATGTGTGGCCAGTCCGTCAGTGCTATACCTTCTCATCTTCCTCATCATTAACAAGTCCGAAGAAGCGAGCAACACAATCGCCGAGCGATGCACCGACGATAGCGCACACGAAAGTTGTGGCGCAAGAAAGGATTAAGATTGTCATAACGTGTAGAGTTTTAATTGTTATAGCCCCGGCGGCGGGAGTCGAACCCGCTTATAATCATTATGGGGGGGTATCGTGCCATTCCGATGGCATCACCGGGAAGTAAAAACGGGGCGACCGCTGTCGCCCCAAGAAAAGAAATTCGGTAAACCTTTATACGTCATGCTCTACTGCCTCACGGCAGCTTCAAGCAAGATAGTCTTAACACACAAGCGCAAAGCGCCTCACGGCGGAAATACCAATAACTAAACTCTTTTGTTCTATATATTATATTATTAACTATGAAGATGTTCTTAGCAGGCGGCTTACAGACCTTCGCCCCTTCCGTTATTTTCGTTATAATGGCATGTCAATCAGGAAGAAGAAGGTGCGTCGGCCTGTGCGCCATGCCGCAGCCGCCTAAGGTGCATGGTATAATCATACAATCAAACAGCCCTCTGGGGGATAGTCGATAATCTTCCACTCGCCTTTTCTGATATGGATAGCCTCGCGGAACACTATGACCGCATTGTGATGGTGCCGCTTGCGGTTGTGCTCGACAATCTTTGCGATGACACCTTTGGCGGTGATGCGGAACTCGCGCAGCTTATGTGTGTAACTGCTCTTGACGTCACAGACGACGATTTTCCCATTCTCCCAAAAGATAAAATCGGGCTTGTATCCGTGGCCGCTTATCATCAGCCGCCTGTCATACCTTATTTTCGTTTTCAGTTGCTTCGGTACGCTCATATAGATTGACGGGAAGATAGATAGCTTAACCTGTCTATGTATGCAGCTTACGTTGCTACTGGCGAGAAGTATCCGATGATATAAGTATTCCTCACGGCTATCATACTCGACTCCGTCTGCTATATACTTATGTTGTATTACTCTTACCATATCCGTGCTCCATTGGTATGAGAACCTGGGTTGAAGACAATCGAGTCAATCACATTCGCTCCAATCCTCTGCCATTTTCCGCTCTCGTATTGTACGAGATAGTCGCCTGTATGGGCAACAGGAGAGCCTTGGGTCATGCCATTCTTGAAACGACACGTTATCTGTTTCTTGTCCTTCTCATCTTCTCTAACGAACTCAAGACAACCGAGCTCGAGGAGCTTGTCTTTGTTGCCGCTCCAAACTCTGATACTTCTCTTTATTTTCATCCGTTTTCTATTCGTTTCTTTGTGTGGTGACAGGGAGGTTTCGGAACCCCACCTCGCTACGCGGCTTACCCTCATCTATCCGCCATGCGCGTGCATCTGTTGACACTACCTGCCACTTGGTTTCCTGCAAGTAAATGGTTTATGAAGACGTTCTTTGCTTATCGTCTTTGCCTGTCGGTGAGAGCCGACTGGCAGCCTCCTGCATTATTCGGTTACTCTTCTCTTGCCACGGCAATTCGTGTCCGTGGTAGTTAGGCGTCGATTATTCCTACTCGTGCGTTAGGGAGGTCTTCCGATGGTCATGCGTCCTTTTCATGGGTCATGGCAGCGATGAGGCCGCTCGCCACTACTTTTTTACAAGCCATCTTTTCACAATAAGCAAAGAACTCTCAATGATTTAGTTAGCGTCAGAACACCCTGTTGTGCTCCAGAAGAGCATCGATGTCTCTCTTTAGGAAGAAGGCTGTGTTGCCTATCATACAGTGCGGAAGCGAGCCTGCTTTGCGGAGGTCGTGGATGAAGCCTGTGCTCATACCAATATATGATGCAGCTTCCTTCGTGGAGAGCCAAATCTTTTCAACCGGCTCTACAATCGTCTTCTTTCGTGGCATAGCTTACGGCTTTGCAGTGATGGCAACGGAATGATTGACGAAGTCAGCCGACACGCTGTATTTGGCAACGCCCTCACGAGGCTCGACACGTGAAAGGAAATAGGCGTACTGACGAGCAGACACCACTGCCTTTGCGGAGTCGAGGAAGAATGTCTTAGTTTCTCCCGGTCTGATGCCAAGAATGTCGGCCTTTGTCACTCTTTTCATTTTCTTTCTTTGATTTTTAACGCTTAAAATTTGGAGGTAGGCAAAAAAAGCGGTATATTTGTAGCGACTAAACTTTAGATACGCCGCCCTTCGGTTGCCAAGCCTCCTGTCGGGTGTCGCCTCTGCCTTGCGGCTTTAACTTAACCCGAGTGCAAAGATAAGCAATTGCTTAATACTAACAAAGCCTTTGCATAATTTAATTTATGCAATTAAGATTATTTAACAAACGATTGCGTATGGATACCATTAACGACCGTATGGAAATGCTTGTAAATCAGAAGTTTGGCGGCAATAAGGCTGCTTTCGCTAAAGCAATTGATATGTCGCCGACAATGATGTCGAGTTACCTCGGCACCAAACGCCGAAGCAAACCGTCTGTGGACATGGTGACTAAAATCGTAACGAAGCTGGGTGTTGATGCCCGGTGGCTCCTGACCGGCGAGGAGCCTTCGCCCATCAGCACGGTGGAGACGCGCGGGGACTTCTCGCCAGCGTCGATGAACG
>CAVFUK010000158.1:0-8091 GCA_963625535.1 Anaerovoracaceae bacterium
ATTGCCCAGTCAAATCGTATGTAGCTTGCCATATTCGTCCTCCGATTCTAGTTTAACGTCGTCAAAGGTGCGCTTTTTCTTCGAAATAGCCAAGGAAAGAACACTTTTTTACTACCTTCGCCCGCGATTAGCTGAAGACGAATGAAACGACTGACTATTATAATAGGTATGATGGCTTGTGTGGCGCTGGTGAAGGCACAGGTGCACGGCACGGTGAAGGACGACACGGGAGAACCCATCCTCAGCGCTACCGTGGCATGGGCTAACAGTTCGGAGGGAACGACCACGGACATGGATGGACACTACAGCATCCGCAAGCCTCGCAACGCCAAGTACCTGGTGTTCGCCTACGTCGGGTTCGACAACGACACCGTCCTGGTGACGGACAAGAACCAGGAGGTGAACGTGGTGATGAGCGGAAGCATACAGATGGACGATGTGCAGGTGACCGCCCGACGAATGGGGACGATGAAGACCCGCAGCAGTGTGCTCAACGAGGACATGATCTCCACTGCCGAACTGGCGCGGGCGGCCTGCTGTAACTTAGGCGAGAGCTTCACCACCAACCCCTCGGTGGACGTGAGCTACGCCGACGCTGCCACGGGAGCCAAACAAATCAAGTTGCTGGGACTCTCGGGCACCTACGTGCAGATGCTCACCGAGAACATACCCAACTACCGCGGTGCCGCTGAACCTTTTGCCTTGGGCTATGTGCCCGGACCGTGGATGCAGAGCATACAAGTGTCCAAAGGAGCCTCGTCCGTGAAGAACGGCTACGAGTCCATCACCGGACAAATCAATATCGAATTCAAGAAACCACAGGCGGAGGAGGTCGTCAACGCCAACCTCTTCGCCAACACGATGAATAAGCTGGAAGCCAACTTCGACGCCAACGTGCATCTGAACAAACGGCTCAGCACGGCTCTGCTCGGACATTACGAGGACCTCAACTCCTCGCACGACGGGAACGACGACGGCTTTATGGACACTCCGAAGGTGCGGCAGTACACCTTGCAGAACCGTTGGGCGTGGATGGGCGACCACTACGTGTTCCAAGCCGCGGTGAAGGCGCTGAAGGAGGAGCGCAACAGCGGACAGACTGCCCATTCGCACACGGGAACGACTGCTTCGTCCACGCACGGACTCTACCGCATCGGCATCGAGACCGAACGCTATGAGGCCTTCACCAAGAACGCATACATATTTAATAAGGAGAAGAGCACCAACGTCGCCCTCATCCTTGCCGGCAGCATGCACCGCCAGGAGGCGGACTATGGATTCAAGAGCTACGACGTGAACCAGAAGAACGCCTACGCTTCGCTGATGTTCGAGACCAACTTCGACAAGCGCAACAGCCTCTCCGCCGGACTGAGTCTCAACTACGACTACTACCATCAGGACTATAATCTACAGAATGTGTCGGACGCTACTGTGAAAACTGCCATAGAGAAGGAGACCGTGACGGGAGCCTACGCACAGTACACCTACAACCTCGACGACAAGCTGGTGCTGATGGGAGGCTTGCGGGCGGACCACAGCAGCCTGTTCGGTAACTTCGTGACCCCGCGTGCCCACATCCGTTTCGCTCCCAACGAGGTGGTGAACATTCGACTGTCGGCAGGCAAGGGTTACCGCACCAACCACGTGTTGGCGGAGAACAACTACCTGTTGGCAAGCGCACGCACCATCCACATAGACAGCGACTTGAAGCAAGAGGAGGCGTGGAACTTCGGCCTGAGTGCCGCATTCTACATTCCCCTGTGGGACAAGACGCTCAATCTGAACGCCGAATATTATTATACCGACTTCCAAAACCAACTGGTGGTGGACATGGACACCGACCCGCATGCCGTTCACTTCAGCAATTTGGATGGGCGGTCCTACTCGCACACCTTGCAGGTGGACGCCACCTATCCGCTCTTCAAAGGCTTCACACTGACGGGAGCTTACCGACTGACGGACGTGAAGTCCACCTACGGAGGTGTCCGGATGGAACGTCCGTTGACGAGTCGCTACAAAGGCCTGGTCACCGCCTCGTACGAGACACCCTTGGCCCTGTGGCAGTTCGATGTCACCCTGCAGCTGAATGGTGGTGGACGAATGCCGACACCGTATGAGCTGGCGGACGGCAGCTTTTCGTGGCAACGCCGTTACGGAGCCTTCGAGCAGGTGAGCGCACAGATTACCCGCTGGTTCCGTCATTGGTCGGTCTATGTGGGAGGCGAGAACCTCACCTCGTTCAAGCAGAAGAACCCTATCGTGTCCGCTGCCGACCCCTGGGGCGACACGTTCGACTCCACCATGGTGTGGGGACCTGTGCACGGAGCGATGTTCTACATCGGCCTCCGCTTCAACTGGAACAAATGAAATTGAAACAGATAGTTTAACCAAACAATGAATGAACGTATGAAATCAAAAGTATGGATGCTGTTCGCCGCCCTCTGCATGGCCTTGGCGGTGAACGCAAAGGACATCAAGACCGTCGTGTTCAAGACCTCTCCCGAGATGCAATGTGCCAACTGCGAGAACAAGATAAAGAGCAACTTGCGCTTCGAGAAGGGAGTGAAGGAAATCGTCACCAACCTGACGACCAAAGAGGTGACCATCACCTACGATGCCGACAAGACTACCGTGGACAACTTGATTGCCGGTTTCGCCAAAATCAAGTACACGGCTACCGTAGCCACCGGCAAGGCTTGCGATAAGGCCAACTGCTGCAAGGAGAAGCAGGGCGAGTGCAAGTCCGACTCTTGCTGCGCCGCCAAGAAGCAAGGCGCTTGCTGCAAGGACAAGACGAAGGATGGCAAGGCCTCTTGTTGCAAGGACAAGGCCAAAGACAGCAAATCCTCCTGCTGTAAGCAGGGCGAGAAGAAAGCCCAAAAGGTGGACGGCCAGAGCGGAGCCACCAAGAAGTAATCCGATTCTCTTTGTAAATATATATTCCCAGTCAGAGAAATATTTTTCCCTAACTGGGAATATATTTTTCTCTGCCTAGGGAGATTATAGGAGAAACTTCCTCCATCCGACAAATAGAACTCCCTATTCCTGATAATTCTTCTCTTCCCATCTAAGGAGATTACGGAAGTAATCTCCTCCATTCGGGTAAATAGAGTCCCACGGCTCGACTGAGACTTTCATCGCTCTGTGGCTTCTCTTCCTAGAGTGATTCCATACGCAATCCAATCCTTTCGGCAAGTATACTTTCTCCGTCACGAGGGACTTCCATCAGCCGGAAGATGTTCTCTCCACTTAGTGGGTCGCCACAATCTGTCGCCCCCCTTTGGGAAAATGAAATAAAAAGTCCCCGCAACCTGAAGACCAGATTGGCGGGGACCAGAAAAATACTATGGACGAATTTTATTTGCTCAAAGCCAAAGCTACGTTCACGGCGCAAGCTACGGTGCAACCTACCATCGGGTTGTTGCCGATGCCCAGGAAGCCCATCATCTCCACGTGAGCGGGAACGGATGATGAACCTGCGAACTGTGCGTCGGAGTGCATACGGCCCATTGTGTCGGTCATACCATAGGAAGCAGGACCGGCTGCCATGTTGTCCGGATGCAACGTACGGCCCGTGCCACCACCTGAGGCAACAGAGAAATAAGCCTTACCTGCCAGGATGCGCTCCTTCTTGTAAGTACCTGCTACCGGGTGTTGGAAACGTGTCGGGTTGGTAGAGTTACCCGTGATGGACACGTCTACGTTCTCGTGCCACATGATGGCCACGCCCTCGCGTACGTCGTCAGCGCCGTAGCATTTCACCTTAGCGCGGGGACCGTCGGAGTACGGAGTCTCCTTCACGATGTTCAGCTCGCCGGTGAAGTAGTCGAACTTCGTCTGCACGTAGGTGAAACCGTTGATACGTGAGATAATCATAGCGGCGTCCTTGCCCAGACCATTGAGGATGCAGCGCAACGGGTTCTTACGAACCTTGTTGGCCATCTCGGCGATCTTGATGGCTCCCTCGGCGGCAGCGAACGACTCGTGACCGGCGAGGAAAGCGAAGCACTGTGTCTCCTCGCGGAGCAGACGTGCGGCCAGGTTACCGTGTCCAAGGCCTACCTTACGGTCGTCGGCCACAGAACCGGGGATGCAGAATGCCTGCAGACCGATACCGATAGCCTCGGCAGCGTCGGCGGCGTTTTTGCAACCTTTCTTCAGAGCGATGGCGGTACCTACCACGTAAGCCCACTTTGCATTCTCGAAGCAGATCATCTGTGTGTCCTCGCAAGTCTTGTAAGGATCCAGGCCGGCAGCGTCGCAAATGGCGTTAGCCTCTTCGATGTCTTTGATACCATTCTCGTTCAAGGCAGCGAGAATCTGCTTCATACGACGATCTTGACTTTCAAATTTTACTTCTCTAATCATAATTCCGGTCCTCCTTATTCTTTACGTGGGTCAATAGATTTAACAATACCTTGCTCTGGTTTCGTACGTCCGTAAGTTCCGGTTACGCTCTTCAAAGCCTCGTCAGCGGGAACGCCCTTCTTGATGGCGTCCATGAATTTGCCCATGTGGACGAACTCGTATCCGCAAACCTGGTCGTCCTTGTCGAGGAACATCTTGGTGATGTAGCCCTCGGTCAACTGCAGGTAACGTGTACCTTTCAGTTTCGTTCCGTACAGTGTACCCATCTGGCTCACGAGACCCTTACCGAGGTCTTCCAGTCCGGCACCGATAATCAGACCGCCTTCGGAGAAAGCTGACTGTGTACGGCCATAGATGATTTGAAGGAACAGCTCACGCATGGCTGTGTTGATAGCGTCACAAACCAAGTCGGTGTTCATAGCTTCCAAGATTGTCTTGCCCGGCAGAATCTCCGATGCCATAGCGGCGGAGTGGGTCATACCTGAGCAACCGATTGTCTCGACCAGACACTCCTCGATTACACCTTCCTTCACGTTCAGCGTCAGCTTGCAGGCACCCTGCTGGGGAGCGCACCAACCGATTCCGTGAGTTAAACCTGAAATGTCTTTGATTTCCTTTGCCTGTACCCATTTGCCTTCTTCAGGAATGGGAGCCGGTCCGTGATTGGGACCTTTGGCTACACAGCACATGTTTTCTACTTCGTGAGAATAAGTCATATTCTAATTGTTTTTGATAATAAATTAGTTAAATCATATTCATCCGCCGAAGGTACACCTATTATCTCCCCTCGGTTTCGTCCGCAAAAATACATCTTTTGTTTCGCCTATGCAAACTGAGGGGAAATCCTTTCTCTTTTTTTATCACAATACTTCAAAAATAGTCGCATTATCTGTACTTTTGCGCACTAAACAGAATGTTATGACGAACAATACTCAGATAACCATTACCGACGCGGAGCTCCGGCAGGCCGCGTCCGAGGGCATGGACGCCTTCCTGCAGGCCATTGTCGACAAATACCTTGCGGCCATACACGGCCAGCTGACGGCCGGCACCATGCCGTTGCTCAACGGCAACCAACACACGCTGCTGGGCTACCACATCCTGCGGCGCGAGCTGATGGACGGTGGCTTCGTGCAGCTGATACAGAACGGCTACGGGCCTTACATCTTCGAGAATCCCTTTGCGCGGGCGATGAAAGTCTATGGTCTGCACGAACTGTCGAAGCTCATCTACCGGGCGCACGACGTCTACGCGGCCCACAAGGCGGACCTGGTGAAGGAGCGGTCGGACGACGAGTTCATGGCCATGTATGAGCAGTATGCCGAGTTCGACGACCTCGAGGAGGCCTTCATCGAGAATGAGGAGGAGCTTACCTCGCGCCTGGCGGTCTATGTGGACGAGCATCTCGCCGACTTCATCACCGTGGCGTAGGCCGCGTGTACATATATTTTAATGTATGCCGTGGATAAGCGGGCAAATGTTTAAAAAATGATGAAAAAGCAAAACGCACAGAGGCTGTACAGATAGTTTTTATACATTTGCATCGGTTTATTCACAAAACATTATTAACACGTAAGAATATGATTAAGAATCTGAAATTATCGGTGTTGGCATTGCTCGCCCTTGTGGCCACAATGCTGACATCTTGCTTGGGCGAAAGCGAAAACACGCAATACGTTTCCGGCGTGGGCACTGTGGTGTCCACTAGCACCATTCGGTTGGACAACGGTTTGTATCTGCAGTCGGAAAATCTCACAGGCCTCTCCTACGACGACCGTGTGTACATCTACGGTACGGTCGACGGCGACGCCTACGAGGCTGCCGTGGCGAAGCTCCAGTCCGGCGGACAGGGCATCGTCACCCTGCAGGAAATCTACTCGGGCGGTGTGTTCGAGACCGAGGAAGGTGTCTACACTCCACTGAGCGACTACGAGTCTGAGCTGGAGAACCACACCTCGTCGGCCATCTCCGACTTGGATTGGTGCAGCTACGGCTCGTTCGGCAACGGCTACCTGAACATGACGGTCACATGCGACTATTACGTGTACAGTTCCGGAAACTCCAACAATCTGGTGCCCGTAGAGTTCTCCATGATTGCGAAGACGGTGGACCCTGTCAACAAGAAACTGGAGCTGGTGCTGGTGTATGACAACGGCGAGTCGCAGTGTGTGGACGCCGACGGCAAGCTGTTGGACGGTTACACCAAGGTGTCGAACAGTACCTTACCTTTGTCGTTCAACCTGGTGAACCTCTACTACACGCTGGCCGAAGCCGGTCTGTCGGACGACGACCAAATCTCGTTGTCGGTGGCCTACGTCACCAACGACTCCGAGAAGGGTGAGGCCAAAGAGGTTTGCTCCGACGGCTATGCTCTGACGGGAATGTACAACGGCTTGAACTACTTCACGCTCTCCGTCCTGAAGAAGATTTACTACTAATTCCTATTGGTCAAGAACATTGAATTACAAGGAACGGATAAATAGGTTGTTGTTATTGATTTCCTCCCCTGCGAAAGCATGGGAGGAAATTCGTCTTGAGGAGGATAACCGGACCGTGTTGGGCGGTTTCGTCTATCCCTTGATAGGGCTGTGCGGCCTGGCGGTGTTCCTGGGCAGCCTCTCCTTCGGGTTCGAGATGGGGTCGCTGCATGCGATACTCACGAAGGTGAGCGCCAAGATCATATCCCTGTTCCTCGGCTATTTTTTGATAGCCTATCTGGTCAGCAGCGTCCCGATGTCGGCGCTCGACCACGACACCCTGCTGTTGCGGAGCCAGTTGCTGTCGGGCTACGGCTTGTCGGTCATCATGGTGCTCAATATCGTGTTGGGTCTGTTTCCCGGGTTCTTCATCATCTATTGGTTGCTGCAGTTCTACATTATATATATAGTGTGGGAGGGAGCGAGCCGTCTGATGGAGGTTCCCGAAAAGAAAATGATGCTCTACACCATCCTCGTATCGCTGATACTGGTGCTGGTGCCGGTGCTTATACAAAAGATTTTTAATTTCCTGTCGACTACGATGGGCTAAAGAGAAGGAGGTAAAAGATGAAAACTGCAGCACAAATCAACATAAAGAACAAGCGTGCGTCGTTCGATTACGAGTTTATTGACACCTACACGGCGGGCATCGTGCTCACGGGTACGGAGATAAAGTCCATCCGCCTGGGCAAGGCGAGCCTGGTGGACACCTTCTGCTTCTTCTCCAACGGCGAGTTGTGGGTGAAGAACATGCACATCGCCGAGTATTTCTACGGCTCCTACAACAATCACGCCGCCCGGCGCGACCGCAAGCTGCTGCTCAACAAGAAGGAGCTGGAAAAACTGCAGCGCGGAACGAAGGAGAACGGCTTCACCATCGTCCCCACACGCCTTTTCATCAACGAGAAGGGCCTTGCGAAGGTAGTTATCGCCTTGGCAAAGGGTAAAAAGCAGTACGACAAGCGTGAGTCCCTGAAGGAGAAAGACGACCGTCGCGAGATGGACCGCATGTTCAAACACTAGCTTTTCCTGCTTTTCGAGCCTTTTTGTAGGTCCAATAAAGGCGATATTTGCCTTTGCTGTGACCACGTAGCTGTTGCACTTGTGCTGATGCACGAATGCAACTTATTGCTTTATAGAGAGTTAAGCACACTGATAGCTCAAGTCCTCTGGTAAGCATATCAGTATATCAGTAGGTTTTTTAGTGGTTGCATTCCTCTCTCTTCTAATAATATCTATATTATAT
>CAVFUK010000159.1:0-7562 GCA_963625535.1 Anaerovoracaceae bacterium
ATATACAATTGCTTTGTGGAGCATAGGATGCTTCACCCACGAGGGTATTTCTTCCAGCAAGGGAGTCCTCAACTTTGAGAAGAACATGTAATCCGTCACAAGTCTCGAAGGGAAAAGAGTGCTCAGTGCGTCATACCGTTCCTTCAACACGGCCTGCTCATTGACACTACTGAAACCGGACAAATCATAATCAGCCACCACAATATCGGCACAGCAGTAGGAGCATCCTTCCTTCACCACATTCTCCACCGTGAACTTCCAATCGGCCACGAAACGGAAATGCTCGTCGTAGCCACATTTGTCAAACAGGGACTTTCGGTAGAACTCCGACTGATGTTCCAGTCCTAGGCAACAGTAAAACAGCGTCATCGGATTGTGCGGCTTATAGTAGCTGTCTATCTGCGGATAATATGCCCTACCGAATACGACATCGGCTGTCAACCATGGAAGCAGGTCATTCAACACATTCACATTATGGAGACAGTCACCCGAGTTCATGAAGTTCAGATACTCACCATGGGCATATGAGATGCCTTTGTTCATGGCATTGTAGATACCCTTGTCCCGCTCGGACACCCAAAAGTCTATCCGGTTGGCGTATTGTTGGATTACATCCACACTACCGTCGGAACTGCCGCCGTCAATCACGATGTACTCAAAATCCGTATAGGTCTGGTTCACCACACTCTCGATGGTCTTTTTCAGCCCCTCGCGGTTGTTATAATTGATGGTTATGATGGAATACTTCATAGATTTATTATAGCTAAGTTATTTGTTTCGTACTACCCATGGACGTTCTTATTACTCCCCTCACACGATATTTACAGTATCATTTACAATATCATCATTACTTCTTATAGGGTCATTGGTATTTATCCGCGCACCAAACGTTTCAATTTTCCGAACAAACGTACAGTCTTGTACATCCACATATTGTTGTGACCATGGCCGTCGACGACAATAAGGCCGTTCATAATATTAAATGTATGATAACCCAAGTCCATGTGGAAGTAATCTGAGTGGAACATATTGACATCGGTCAGAGAGAACTTGCCATCGGTATACTCGAGACGTTGCAACACAATGCCATTGCCATAGCACTTGTTACAATCTTGTGCGGGCCGGTATTTGACACCATCCACTTCGAAAACCTCTCCAGCATTGCGGGCAATATTGCTATCGAAACGAATCGTCTGCACCGGTTGGTCATCGATAGTCAAAGCGTTACTGTCGAAGGCATATATCTGCAACTCATTCTTGTTAGCATCCGGTTCTTTGGTGCTAAGCACGTACCCCTTTCCGTCAACCATCTCCGTGATAATGGCATCGGTGAGCGGCAAGCGGGTCACATCGCTATATTTGGTCAACTCATCTGTCTGGATGTTGTACCTATACATCGAGGTAGTTTCTGCCTGACTGTTCTCGGGCATCAAATACACATCGCCATCTTTACGGAAAATGAACGGGAAAGAGAGATGGGTCGGCAAGTCAAGGATTATCTTCATATCTTGCAAGGAATAATCACTTCGTCGGACAACCAACTTGGCGATGCGCCCGATGCTCGTGTCGTAACTGAACTCCTCAACCAACACCTCTATCTCTCGGTCGTTAACCGATAAGAGTTGCGGGTCGGCGAACCAACGTTTTTTATAAGGATGCTTCATCCACTTAATCTCCAGCCTGCGAGCCTTCAACACGTCATGGATGTCTTCCTCAACAAAACCGATGTTATAATGAGAACGATAAGCATTATTTCTAGTTCTCAAGAGGGACTCACCTATCTCATTGAAGAAATGAAAGAAGGGACAATGTGCCATATTCTATTATTCTACATTACTCAAAACCAATTTTCTGCAAACATACGAACTTAATTTGGAAAAAGCAAGGTCATGCGGTGGTCATAAGAACCCGACTGATGTACCTCAGGTGTCACTGACGTTTGAGGCAGATTCACACTGACCTATCAGAAAGAGCGTCCCCAACCGAAAAAGCCTTACCGTACTTAGTTGACGATAAGGCTCTTTCTTTGGGCTAATATCTTTGCGCCGACAAGACTCCTTTTGCGATGAAAGCCGCGAGACTCTGTTTAAGAGTGACGTTCCATCAGGAAGTTGTGCTCGACAAATCCCATAGGGATTACATAGGGCCACGGCCACCGGGACCGCCACCGAAGCCTCCGGGAGGAGGTCCGCCGAAACCGCCGGGACCGCCGCCGGGACCGTCGAAGTCGCCGCCACGGCCTCGCATCTCACGCATGTGCTTGCGGGCTTCCTTGCTGCCGAAGATGTTCAGACGGTAGATGAAGTGGAGCATACAGTAGCTGTTGATGCTGTTGTACTCCGTATCGCGGCGCTGAGAAGCGGTGATGCTACGGCTGATGTTGCTCTGGTTGTGAAGGATGTCGAACACCTGCAGCGAGAGCGTGGCAGCGTTGCCCTTCAGGAAGCTCTGCGAGAGTTGGGCGTTCCACACGAGTTCGTCGCGGTTCATGTCCGCTGAGCTATATCCACGGCGGCAGCTGTTGGAGATGCTCGTGGAGAGGGTCATGTTCCATGGGAACTGGATGTTCGACTCGGCTCCGTAGGAGAAGTCGTAGGTGTTCATGTTGCTGCTCTTCTGCAAGGAGCTGCGCACCCGGCTGTGACTGATGGATCCGTTGATGTTGAAGTCGAACCAATCGTTGCGGTAACCTCCGCTGAGTCGCTCGCTCAGCGTCATGTTGCGTGTGGTGTTCTTCAGCGCGTCCGCCTTGTTCTGGCTCAAGAATCCCACCATGTTGTTGTAGCTGGCCATGGTGAAGGAGTTATAGGAGAACTTCTTGTTCCGCGGCAGGGCTGACGAGAAGGCGAAGAACATGTTGGTGTTCCAGTTGCCGTTGATGTTCTCGGGCTGGGTGATGCGTCCACCGGTACTGCTATCGTAGGTCACCTTGTTGCTGATGCTGTTCAGTGTGTTGGAGAACCGCAGATTGAGGTTGATGCCTTGCTGACGGTCTTGGTTGTAGGTGTTGAACTCCACGCCCAAGTTGTTGTTGAACGAAGGTTTCAGTCCTGGGTTACCACGGGAGATGTTCAGCGGGTTGGAGTCGTCGGTCACATCCAACAGGTCGGACATGGAGGGCTGACTCGTGGATCCGCGGTAGGTGATGCGCAGGCGTGTCTGCTTGTCGAAGCGGTAGCGGAAGCGCACCGTCGGGGTGAAGTTGGTCACCGAGCGGTTGACGACGGTGTCCACCTTACCCTTGATGTAGCTCATCTTGGAGGTCTGCGGCATCAAGGTGACACCAAGGTTCAACTGGTACTTCTCGCGGATGAAGCGCAAGCTGGCGGAGATTTCGTGGATATAGTTCTTATACTCGGCGAACTTGCTCTGGTCGGCGTTGTAGTTGCTCGGGTCGTCGTAGCCGGTAGGCAGCGTGGGGAACGTGAAATCGCCAATGTCGTAAGTGGAGCGGTCGCTCTTGGAGTATTTGTAGTTATACTTATAGCTCAGTTGCAAGAAGGTAGCACGCCACAGGGGTTCGCTGTAGGTCACCTGTGCCGAATAGTTATAGTTCTTCGTTGGGGTGGTGACGAAGCGGTTGGTATACTTCACCGAATCGCCCAACATGTAGTAATCGATGCGCGACTGCGAGATTTGCTCGTTCTCGTTGTTAGTGTAGCCTGCCGTTCCGCGCAAGGTGATGTTGCGGCCTGTGCTGCTGAGTTTGCGGTTGAGTTGCAACTCTCCGTTGAAGGATTGTGACTTGCCGTCGCTCACAGACTGGTTGGTCTGCGAGTTCACGCGTATGGAGGAGAGCGCCGTATCGTCCAGTTGGTTGATGGGGTCCGTCACACCATCCGTGTAAGGGTCGGCATTGAAGGTGGCCGACTTGGAATCGCTGCTGCTCCAGCTGTCGCCAATGGTGAAGTTGGGGCGGAAGATGATGTTGGTCATCGTGTCCGGTTTCCACTCCAAGCGGAAGTCTCCACGGAAGTTTGTCTGGCGCGATAGGTTCACGCCGAGCGAGTTGCTGAATGAGTTGCCTGTTTCGAGGAAGGTCTCTGACGCCGTCTTGTTGCGTCGGTCGTTGTAGTTATAGTCGTAGCTCAAGTTGCCGCCGAACTCCAGCTTGTTGGTGGTGAGGGCGAAGTTGAATCCGGCCTCTTTCTTGGTGGAGAGTCCGTTGTTGCCGCCGAAGCCACCGCCACGTCGACCGAAGCCTGCCTCGCCGGTGTTGTTCATGGAACCCATGATGGTTGCCTGTTGGGTGTCGGTGAATCGGTTCACCATCAACTTGCCTGAGTAGCGGTCCTCGGTACCGCCAGCCACGTCGGCGTTGCCGAACCATCCTTGCTTCATGCCTTTCTTCACGGTAAGGTCGAGCACAGTCTCCTCTTCACCATCGTCGATGCCGGTGATGCGGGCCAAGTCGGACTTCTTGTCGTAGGCCTTCAGCTTGTCCACCATCTCCACGGGCAGGTTCTTCATGGCCATCTCTTTCTTGTTGCCAAAGAACTCCTTTCCGTCGACCAATATCTTACTGATTGTCTTTCCGTTCACAGTGATGTTGCCTTCGGAGTCCACCTCGGCGCCAGGGAGCTTCTTCACCAACTCTTCCAGTGCGGAGCCTGCGGGCACGCGATAGGCGGAGCTGTTATATACTAAGGTATCTTCCACCACCTGCACTTGCGGGGCCTCAGCCGTCACCACGGCCTCTTTCATCACGATGCCGTCGTTGTAGAGCGAGATGCGACCTAAGTTGACGGTCGGTTTGGAAGCCGTCAGCTTCAGGTCTTTCCATTGCGAGGTATATCCCACATAGGAAACTTTGAGCAGGTATTTACCGGGTTTGACGGCAGGCAGGGTGAACCGGCCTCCCTTCAGGCTCACGTGACCGTTGACGTAGGCACTGTCCGGCATGGACAGTATCTGCACGGTAGCCTGTTCAATAGGGCTGTTCTCTTCGGCGTCCCACACGGTACCAGACACCGTGACCTTTCCCGACTGCGCCTGCAGCGAAGCCAGACCGACAAAGGTCATCAATAGAGACAAAACTACTTTTTTCATGTCTTTTTGGTAAGAGTTATTGGTTTCAATGCTTTTTTGACCAAGGTAGGGACGGATAGTTTAAATGAAGAGTTGTCTAAAAAGGCTAAAAATCGATAAACTGGAGAATCTTATAGACGAATGCGGAATTGCGACGCGGAGAAGCGAGAACACGGACGGAAGGATTTTCACGGCACAGGTAGTTAATATGGTATAAGCCGGAGCCATGATTTGGATTATTTGTTATACCTTTGCGCCCAAACTGACGCATTATGGAGAAACAGGAGATCATCCTATCGGAAAGTCTGGAGCAAAGCCTCGGCACGGCTATGCAACGGGTGGAGTTCGACAAGGTGTTTGTGCTGACGGACGAACACACGCGGCAACTCTGCCTCCCGCTCGTGGCTAACTACGATGCACTGAAGGGCGCACGCACCATCGTCATCGGGGCAGGCGACGTCAGCAAGACCGTCGACACCTTGACCTGCGTATGGAAAGAGCTGAGCGAACACGGGGCCACACGCCACTCGCTGCTCATCAACCTAGGCGGCGGCATGGTGACAGACCTGGGCGGATTCGCTGCCGCCACCTTCAAGCGGGGCATCCCTTTCATCAACATACCCACCACGCTGTTGGCAATGGTGGACGCTGCCGTGGGCGGCAAGACGGGCATCAACTTCGACGGACTGAAGAACGAGGTGGGAGCCTTCGCACCGGCCGACAGTGTCATCATCGACGCGGAGTTTCTCCGGTCGCTGGACAGCGAGAACCTCTGTTCGGGCTACGCCGAGATGCTGAAACACGGCCTCATCAGCACAGTGGAACATTGGGCTGAACTGGTCAACTTCGACCTCACCCGACCAGACTACCCCGCCCTGCAGCACATGATAGGACAATCGGTACAGATAAAGGAGCACATTGTGGAGCAAGACCCGCGTGAGAAAGGCATCCGCAAGGCACTGAACCTGGGCCATACCGTAGGCCACGCCTTCGAGAGCCTCGCACTGGAGCAGGGCCATCCGCGGCTCCATGGCTACGCCGTGGCATGGGGACTGGTGTGCGAGCTCTACTTCTCGTGTGTGAAGATGGGATTCCCGAAGGACAAGCTTCGGCAGACGGTGCAGTTCATCAAGGACAACTACGGCACGTTCCTCTTCGACTGCAAACAGTACGACCGCCTCTACGAATTCATGACGCACGACAAGAAGAACGAGTCCGGCATCATCAACTTCACCCTCTTGGGTGAGATAGGCGACATCCGCATCAACCAGACCGCCACACGGGAGGAGATTTTCGAGATGCTCGACTTCTACCGCGAGACGATGGGGTACTGAGGAGGCCGCCGCAGGTGGACGTAAGAACGAAACTTTATACTATATATAAGGTATAGGGAAGGTTGAAAACGAACCTTCGAACACTAGAAATAAAACGACGGAACGTAGAAACGAACCAATGTACTATATATATAATAGGTATAGGGAACGTTAGAAAAGGTTCTTCGGACCGAGGAAGACAGATAAGAGAAACTGGGAACTATTAAATAAAGAACATTTAGAATAACATTTTATGTCGACACAAGACTTCAAGTACCAAGGATTGAACGAACAACAAGTCAACGAGAGTCGTGAGCAGCACGGCTCCAACCTCCTCACACCACCCAAGAAGGAGTCGGTGTGGAAACTCTATCTCGAAAAGTTCAAGGACCCCATCATCAAGATTCTGCTCTTCGCAGCCTTCCTCTCGCTCGTCATCTCCATCATCGAGAACGAGTACGCCGAGACGATAGGCATCATCTTCGCCATCTTCATGGCCACAGGCATCGGCTTCTACTTCGAGTACGACGCCGGCAAGAAGTTCGACCTGCTGAACGCCTCCAACGAGGAGACGCCCGTGCGGGTGATTCGCGACGGCTCTGTGCGTGAGATTCCGCGCAAAGAGGTGGTAGTAGGTGACATCGTGATGTTGGAGAACGGCGAGGAGATTCCAGCCGACGGTGTGTTGCTAGAGGCGGTGTCGATGCAGATAAACGAGTCGTCGCTCACGGGAGAGCCTATGGTGGAGAAGACCACCGACGAGAGTCTGTTCGACAAGGAAGCCACCTACCCATCGAACCACGTAATGCGCGGAACCACCGTTGTCGACGGCCACGGCATCATGGAGGTGAAGTTGGTGGGCGACGCTACCGAGATTGGCAAGGTGGCACGGCAAGCAACCGAGAAGACCGAGGAGGAGACTCCGCTGAACATACAGCTGACACACCTGGCAAATCTGATAGGCAAAATAGGCTTCATCGTGGCAGGACTCACCTTCGTGGGCTTCGTCTCACGCGAGCTCTACCTCTACTTCCAGGCCAACGAGCTCACGAGTTGGCACCAATACATGCAAGTGATACAGATAGTGCTGAAATACTTCATGTTGGCTGTCACACTGGTGGTGGTCACCGTGCCCGAAGGACTACCGATGAGCGTCACGCTGAGTTTGGCGCTGAACATGCGCCGCATGCTCGCCACCAACAACCTGGTGCGCAAGATGCA